>NZ_LJGW01000145.1:5312-24109 GCF_001751255.1 Streptomyces nanshensis
TGCGGTGGGAGGCCGTGCGGCGGGAGGGGCGCGCCCGTACGCGTACGTCCGGCTGCGGCGGCGGCCCCGTCCCTCGACGCATCCCTCCGCGGGCCCGACTTACGCCCGCCCTTCGGGCCGGCCCACGCCGCCTGTCTCCGGTACACACCGGCCGGCGGCGGGCGCCGACTCCGAGGCGGCGGGCGGCACATGACGGTGCGGAGCGCGTACGCCTAGCCGGCGGGCCGCCCCGCCGTGAACCGGAAACCCGTGACCAGCTCCGGGCTGATGCGCAGTGTGCCCGCCGTGGGCTGCGGCGCCCAGTGCCGCAACAGGGGCTCGTAGCGCCGCAGTTCCGCCGGATCCTCGACGCGGTGCACATAGCCGGTGACGACGACGCTCCAGCCGAGGTGGTGATCCGGGTCGATCGCGTCCGCCTCATAGGCCACGACCGTCCCCGTACCGTCGGACGACGGCGCCACGGCGGCCAGCGCGGCGCCGTCGCCGAGCCGGAAGACGATGTCGTCGCCGTCCAGGACATGGTGGACGGGACAGACCGCCGGCAGCGCACGCCGGGTGAAGAACAGCCGCCCCAGAGAGACGGAGGTCAGCAGCCGCAGCCCCTCTCCGCGCTCCAGCGGCCAGGTGTACCGGGCCGCCTCCGCCCGGCCCGTGCCCTGCGGCGGCCGCCCGGTTCTCTCAGTCATCATCCACAACCTTCTTGCTCAACTGCCGGACTCCCGTCCGGCGCTCAGCGTCCTCCCCGGACCGGCTCGCACACCAGGGCCGAACGGCCTTGCCCGCACGGCCCGTTCCACCCCTTTCCGGGCATACGGGCCGGTCCGTACGGGACAGGGAGGCTGGTGCGGACAGGGACCACGGAACGCCCACGCGCAGGGCGCCGGAGCCCCGGTCCGGGACATGGGGCGCACTGCCGCACTGGTCCCCGGGCCCGGTCGGAGGGACCATGGACCAGGTATTCAGGGGTGCTCGGGAGGCGGGTGGGGACTGTGGACGACACGGGACGGCGGACGACGGACGGCGAGCGCGGCGGGGCCGACGGGGAGGAACCCGTCGGCGTCTTCCTGCTCGACGACCACGAGGTGGTACGCCGCGGCGTACGCGAACTCCTCGACGAGGAGCCGGACTTGACGGTCGTCGGCGAGGCCGCGACGGCCGCGCAGGCGCTCGTCCGCATTCCCGCGCTGCGCCCGCGCGTTGCCGTGCTCGACGTACGGCTGCCGGACGGCGACGGTGTGAGCGTCTGCCGCGAACTGCGGTCGCGCATGCCGGAGTTGGCCTGCCTCATGCTGACCTCGTTCGACGACGAGGAGGCTCTGCTCGACGCGGTGATGGCCGGGGCGTCCGGCTATGTGCTCAAGCAGATAAGCGGTACCGACCTGGTGACCGCCGTACGGACCGTGGCCTCCGGGCAGTCCATGCTCGACCCCGGCGCCACCACGCGCCTCATGGCCCGGCTGCGCAGCGGCCCGGACACCGGGACGGCCGACTCTGAGCTGCCCGAACTCACCGAGCGCGAGCAGCAGATCCTCGCCCTGGTGGGCGAGGGCCTGACCAACCGCGAGATCGGCAAGCGGCTCTATCTGGCCGAGAAGACCGTCAAGAACAACGTCTCGCGGCTGCTGGCCAAGCTCGGCGTGGAGCGCCGGGTGCAGGCGGCGGTGCTCGCCACCAAGCCCCCTGCCGGACGGGACCGGGAGCGCCGCGCTCCACGCTGAGCACCCCCACTCCCACTCCCCCGCCGCCGTACCGCCGCGCCCGTGCGCGCCGCGCCGGCCGTCAGCCGTGCGGGACCACCGCGACCGGGCAGTGCGCGTGGTGGAGGCAGGCGTGGGCGACGGACCCGATGCGGCTTCCGATCGGTGCCCGCCTCGCACGGCGCCCGACCACGAGCAGTTCCGCGCCCTCGGCCGCCTCGAGCAGCACCTGCCCCGGGCTGCCCGTCTCGACCTGCTCGACGACCGGCACCTCGGGGTAGCGCGCACGCCAGGGGGCAAGGGCCTCCTCCAGCGCCTCCTTCTCGTACGGCTCCAACCCACCGGCCTCGTCGACGAGTTGGAGGGAGGCGGCACCGGCGGCGAAGACCGGCGGCAGCGTCCAGGCCCGTACGGCACGCACCGTGGCGTCCCGCGCGGCGGCGGCCTCGAAGGCGAACTTCAGTACCGTACCGCTGAGTTGGGCCCCGCCCTGCTGGCCGACGACGACCTCCCGCCGTACGGGCGCCTCGGTACGGGCACGCACCGCGACCACCGGACGGGTGGCCGCGCCGATGACCTGCTGTCCGCAGGAGCCGAGCAGGTAGCCCATCAACGCGCCGTATCCGCGGGAGCCCAGGACCAGCATCTCGGAGCGCTCGGCGGCCCTCAGCAGTGCGGGCACCGCCGTCTCGCTCACCGCCTCCGCCGTGAACCGTACGGCGGGATAACGGTCGCCGAGGTCCTTCTCCGCGAGCTGCAACAGCCCCTCCGCGGCCCGCCGGCGGCCGTCCGGATCCTGGGCGACGGGCACATCCACGGGCTGCCACATCCAGGCGTGCAGCAGACGGACGGGCAGCCCGCGGCGCTCCGCCTCCTCGGCGGCCCACCCGGCCGCGGCCATGCTCTCCTGCGAACCGTCCACCCCGACGACCATCGCGCGTTCCATGACGACGCCTTCCCGAGCTGTAGTTGGTGTGTGCGTTCCGGTGCCGGTGCCTGTCTCCCGTACGCGCCGGGCTCCGCGTCCTCAGCCTTCCGGCCGCGCCCGCCTCGGGGTGAGGGCCGATGGGCCCTGTGTGCGGAGCCGTTCGGCCTCGTCGCGGGCGCATACGGGAGGGGCCCAACGGGCCCCGTACGGCGGGACGTTCAGCCCACCGTCGAGGGCCGCTTGCCACCGGCGGAACGACCCCTCGCCGGGCGATATTCGAAGCGCACCAACCGTTCGAAGCGCACCAACTGTTCGCAGCACACCAACCGTTCGCAGCACTCCGGCCGTTCGAGACGCACCACCGGTACACGGCACACCGGCCGGACGCACGCCGTTCCCCGCCCGTCGAAGGGATGAGCCGTCATGGCCGTTCACCAGCCCGCACACCCGCGGACCTCGCGTCCGTGGCGCAAGCACCGGACCCAGAGCGCACAGGAGTCCGCCGAGTCCGCCGTCGTCACCACCGCAGCCGAGAGGACCTTCGCCGTGGTGCGTGTGGCCGTCGGCGCGGTGTTCCTGTGGGCGTTCGCCGACAAGCTCTTCGGCTGGGGCTACGCCACCCCGGCCGGCAAGGGCTGGATCGACGGCGGTTCGCCGACGAAGGGCTTCCTGTCCGGAGTCGCCGCCGGGCCGCTGGAGTCCACCTTCCACTCGTGGGCCGGAGCGGCCTGGGCGGACTGGCTGTTCATGCTCGGGCTCCTGGGCATCGGCGCCGCCCTCGTGGCGGGCGTCGCACTGCGGCTCACCGCCGTGGCCGGCTCGCTGATGATGGTGCTGATGTGGGCGGCCGAGTGGCCGCCTGCCACACAGCTCTCGGACGGGTCGCCCAGCATGTCCACCAACCCGGTCCTGGACTACCACCTCGTCTACGCCCTGGTCCTGATCGCCCTCGCCGTCGCCCGCGCCGACCGCCCCTGGGGCCTGGGCCGCATCTGGGAGCGGCTGCCGTTCGTCGCCCGCAACCGCTGGCTGCTGTGATCTGCCGGATCGCCGCCGAGGGGGCCGGGACGCCGCTGGTGTCCCGGCCCCCTCGCAACTCCCGCGCGCTGCGGGCCGGTTGGTACATCGAGGGCCCTGCCCCGGTGCGTACGCCCGGAGTTGACGTCCCGAGCCCGTACGTCCGCAGCCGTACGTCCACGTAGTACGGGCTGACAGCATTGCTTCGCGCACAACAGACCGGCGGTGGCGTCCCGCAGCAGTCGACGCCACCCCGAGACGGGAGACACCGCAGCATGAACAGCACACCGGCCGCCGTCGCGAGCGCCCTCACCTTCGTCTGGCTCGGGATGGTGCTGGGGATCTCCTTTCTGGAGGCCCCGCTGAAGTTCCGTGCCCCGGGCGTCACGATCCCCGTCGGGCTGGGCATCGGCCGGATCGTCTTCCGTGCGCTCAACATCGCCGAGACCGTGCTCGTGCTGGCCGTGGTCGCCCTCGTCGCGACGGGCACGCCCACCACGTCCGTCGTCGTCCCCGTCACCGTCACGGCGCTCGTACTGGCCGTCCAACTCGCCGTCGTACGCCCGCGGTTGAACCGCCGCTCGGACGCGGTGCTCGCCGGTGAGGACCCCGCGCTCCGCCGTTCCCGTGCTCACCTGTACTACGTCGCCCTGGAGACCGTGAAAGTGCTGTCGCTGATCGCCCTGGGGTGCGCGCTCCTGTCCGCGTGAGCCGTCCCGCGAGGGTCCCCCGCGGACCCTCGTCCGAGCCCTGGCGGGGGACGCGCAAGCCCGTCGGCGGGTTGACGAACGCCGCCCCCGCGGACCGGCCCGCAGACCCACCGCCACCCGCCCTGACCTGCTCCTCAAGCCCCGGCCGAACAGCGCCGCGCAGCATGACACCGGTGCAATTCACGCCAACAGAGCCCTGCGCGTGGTCCGGAATCCGTCGCCGTTGTCTATTGGTCGAGGCGAACGCAGTGCCACCACGCGTCTCGCACATCACATCGGGCAGCAGCACGAAGGGGACCGCGGAATGCAGGATCACAGGGCGGTCGCTGTCGCCGCACTCACGGCACTCGCCATCACTCTCAGTGCATGTGCGAACAGCGACGGCGGAGGACGCGGCATACAGTTCGCCGCGTCGGCGGTCTTCGACCGCACCGGCCCGCTCCATGTGGAGACGACGGCGGCCCGGTGCGGTGACGGTCCCGTGTGACGGCCGCCCCGTACCGTACGGCCGGGCCTCGGTCCGGCCCCGGGAAGATCGTGGGGACGGGGGAATGCCGTGCCGGTACGCGCAGTTGCACCCCGGTATGAAGGCAGTCGGTGTGCACGAGTTCGGCGGTCCGGAAGCGCTGCGGGTCCTGGAGTTGCCCGAACCGCAGGCGGGTCCGGGCGAGGTCCGCATCCGCGTCCACGCGGCGGCGGTGAACCCGACCGACGTCATGCTGCGCACCGGCGCCCACGCCGTACGCATGGCGGACCGGCAGCCCCCGTTCGTACCGGGCATGGACGCCGCGGGCGTCGTCGACCAGCTCGGCCCCGGTACGGGCGACCGGCTCGCCGTGGGCCAACGGGTCGTCGCCATGGTGCTGTTCAGCGGTCCGCACGGCGGGGCGTACGCGGAGCAGATCGTGGTGCCCGCGGCCTCCGTGGTGCCGGCGCCCGAGGGGGCGGACTTCCCCGCCGCGTCCACCCTGCTGATGAACGCCATGACGGCACGCCTCGCCCTGGACGCGCTGGCGCTGCCGCGGGGCGGCACCGTCGCGGTGACGGGCGCGGCCGGGGCCGTCGGCGGGTACGCGGTCGAACTGGCCGCGGCCGACGGGCTGACCGTGATCGCGGACGCCGCCCCGCACGACACCGGCCGGGTACGCGGATTCGGCGCCCACCACGTCGTCGAACGCGGCCCCGACGTCGCCGCTCACATCCGCGAGGTGGCGCCCGGCGGGGTCCCCGGCCTCGTGGACGCGTCGATGCAGACCACCGAGACGGTGCCCGCGCTCGCCGACGGCGGACGCCTGGCCGAACTCCGCGGCTGGTCCGGCCCGGCCGACCGCGGCATCCATGTGATCCCGGTGATGGTGTCGGACGCCGTCGCGGACACCGAGCGCCTGAACACGCTCTGCCGCCAGGCCGAGTCCGGCACCCTGACACTGCACGTCGCGGACGTACTGCCCCCCGAGGAGGCCCCCCGCGCCCACCGCCTCCTGGAGGCCGGCGGCGTACGCGGCCGCCTGGTGCTGGACTTCTCCCCGACTCCCTAGAGCGACGGCCCTGTTGGAGGCCGGAACGGTCGCCGCATGCGCTCCCCCGCGAGCGGCTCCGCTACACGTTGAACCTGAACTCCACCACGTCCCCGTCCCGCATCACGTAGTCCTTGCCCTCCATGCGGGCCTTGCCCTTCGCGCGGGCCTCGGCGACCGAGCCGGCCGCGACCAGTTCGTCGAAGGAGATGACCTCCGCCTTGATGAAGCCGCGCTGGAAGTCGGTGTGGATGACGCCCGCGGCCTCCGGAGCGGTCGCGCCCTTCTTGATCGTCCAGGCGCGGGACTCCTTCGGACCCGCCGTGAGATAGGTCTGCAACCCCAGCGTGCGGAAGCCGACATGGGCGAGGGTGGCGAGGCCGGGCTCCTCCTGGCCGACGGTCTGGAGGAGTTCCAGGGCCTCCTCCTCGTCGAGTTCGGCCAGGTCGGCCTCCAGCTTGGCGTTGAGGAAGACGGCCTCGGCGGGCGCGACGAGCGCGCGCTGGCCCTCCTTGAACTCCTCGTCCGTCAGCTCCTCCTCGTCCACGTTGAAGACGTAGATGAAGGGCTTCGTCGTCAGCAGATGCAGATCGTGCAGCGGCGCCGCGGCCTCGCTGCCCTGCGCGAGCCCGGCGGAGAAGAGCGTGCGGCCCTGTTCGAGGATGTCCTTGGCCTCCTGGACGGCCTTGACCTCGGCCTGCCGGTCCTTCTTGACCCGGGCCTCCTTCTCCAGCCGGGGAAGGACCTTCTCGATGGTCTGGAGGTCGGCGAGGATCAGCTCGGTGTTGATCGTCTCGATGTCGTCCTTGGGCGAGATCTTGCCGTCGACGTGGACGACGTTGTCGTCCTGGAACGCGCGGATGACCTGGCAGATGGCGTCCGACTCACGGATGTTGGCGAGGAACTTGTTGCCCAGGCCCTCGCCCTCGCTCGCGCCGCGCACGATGCCGGCGATGTCGACGAAGTCGACGGTCGCGGGCAGCACCTTCTCGGAGCCGAACAGCTCGGCCAGCGTGCCCAGACGGGGGTCGGGGACGCCGACCACACCGACGTTCGGCTCGATCGTGGCGAACGGATAGTTCGCCGCCAGCACCTCGTTCTTCGTCAGGGCATTGAACAGGGTCGACTTGCCGACGTTCGGCAGGCCGACGATTCCGATCGTGAGCGACACGTGGCGACTTCCCGTAGCGAGATCTGGCGGGCGGAGGATGTGGAGCATGCGGGCCGGGTCCGGCCGGTCCACCAGTCTACGGGCTCGAACTGACGGCCAATGCGTGTCCGTACGCGGTGAACAGCGGTGACGCGGCCTACGTTGGTGCGGTGGAACAGCAGCACAGCGCTCATACGGGTGGGAAAGACCCCGGTCAGGGGCCGGGGCAGGGGCAGGAGACGGGGAAGGAACAGAGGTACTCGTCGAACGGGGAGGACCGGCGGCGGCCCTCGCGGGGACCGCAGCAGCACCCCCCGAAAGCGGACGCCTCACCGGCGGGACCGGCCGGCGGCCCCTCGCACGGCCCCGCTTCCAAGGCGGCGTCTGCCAAGGCGGTGTCTTCCAAGGCGGTGTCCGGCGGTGCCTCTTCCCGCGAGGCCCGTGAGTCCCGCGAGGCCCGCCGCAGAGTCCCCGCCTCCGGCGCCGTACGCCAGGAGGCCGCGGCGCTCTACCAGGCCCAGTTGCGCTTCCCGCTGATCCCCGCGCCGCTCACCGACGTCTTCTCCTGGCTGCCGCGCGCACGTCTCACCGCGCTGGGCTGCGGACTGCTCGGCGTCCTGCTGATGCTGCTGGCGAGCGCCGCCGACAAGTGGCTGCTGGGCGGCTCGCCCGCGCTCTACGGGGGCGCGTTCCTGGTCACGAGCCTGTTCTGCGCGTGCTGGGTGCGGCCGACCGACCTCGTCGCCGCTCCCGTCGCGGTGCCGCTCGCCTTCACCGCGGGACTGTTCCTGCTGAACGACGGGACGCCGGACCAGGCCCTCACCGAACGTGTGACGAACCTCTTCCCCGCGCTCGCCGTCAACGCCGTCTGGCTCTACGCGGGGACGCTGCTCGCGGTGCTGGTCGTCGCGGTGCGGAAGGTCGCGCTGATGGTGCAGCAGTCGCGCGTACGGGCGCTGATGGAGGCGGAGGACGCCGAGGACGAGGCCGCGGAGGCCGAACAGCGCTGAGCGGGCGGTGCGTTGACCGGGCCCGTACGTTCCCGGGGTCCGTCCCCGGAGGCGGTCGGGCCCGGACTGCCGGGCCTTCGCAGGACCGGCCGGCTCAGCCCGACATCCGGGACTTGGCCTCCGCCCGCAGATCTTTCCGCAGCTCCTTCGGCAGGGAGAACTGCATGCGCTCCTCCACGGGCTGCACGATCTCCACGTCCTCCCAGCCGCGTCCGGCCAGCCACTCCAGCACCTCGTCGACCAGGACCTCCGGAACGGACGCACCGGAGGAGAGGCCGACGGTGCGCACGCCGTCGAGCCATGCCTCGTCGATCTCCTCGGCGCTGTCGACCAGGCGGCCGTCACGGGCGCCGTGCGCGATGGCGGTCTCCACCAGGCGCACGGAGTTGGAGGAGTTCCTGGAGCCGACGACCAGCACGAAGTCGGCCTCCTCGGCGACCTGCTTGATGGCCGTCTGGCGGTTCTGCGTGGCGTAGCAGATGTCGTCGCTGGGCGGGGAGAGCAGGTTCGGATAGCGGCCCTTGAGGGCGTCGACGGTCTCCATCGTCTCGTCGACCGACAGCGTGGTCTGCGAGAGCCAGACGACCTTCTCCGGGTCGCGGACCTCGACGTTCTCCACGTCGCTCGGGCCGTCGACGAGGGTGACGTGCTCGGGCGCCTCGCCGCTGGTGCCGATGACCTCCTCGTGGCCCTCGTGCCCGATGAGGAGGATGTCGTAGTCCTCCTTGGCGTAGCGCACGGCCTCCTTGTGGACCTTCGTCACGAGCGGGCACGTGGCGTCGATCGTGGCGAGCTTGCCGCGCTCGGCCTCCTTGTGGACCTCGGGCGCGACGCCGTGCGCGGAGAAGATGACGATCTCGCCCTCGGGGACCTCGGAGGTCTCCTCGACGAAGATCGCGCCCTTCTTCTCCAGCGTCTTCACCACGTATTTGTTGTGGACGATCTCGTGGCGTACGTAGACGGGGGCGCCGTACTGCTCCAGCGCCTGCTCGACGGCGATGACGGCGCGGTCGACGCCCGCGCAGTAACCGCGGGGGGCGGCCAGCAGGACTCGGCGGCGGTCGGTGTCGGGGACGTCGGCAGCGGACGGGCGGGAGGGCGTTGCAGACATGGCTCCATCGTAAGGGCGGTGGGCGCGGGCGCCGCCCGGGCGCGAAGCGGCGATGCCGCCGGTCCGCGCACACGGCACCGGTGTCGGCGGTGCCCGTTAGGGTCCTCGTATGGCTCTCGTCACCTCCCCCGAAGCTCCGGTTCCGGTCGGTGAGATCTCCCGGCTGATCGGCGGCTGGATCGACCGGCTCGGCGCGGTGTGGGTCGAGGGGCAGATCATCCAGCTCTCGCCCAGGCCCGGCGCCGGCATGGCGTTCCTGACCCTGCGGGACCCGTCGCAGGACGTCTCCATCAGCGTCACCTGCTTCCGCGACGTCTTCGACAGGGTGAAGGACGTCGTCTCCGAGGGCGCACGGGTCGTCGTGCACGCCAAGCCCGTCTGGTACGGGCGGGCGGGCACGCTCTCGCTGCGGGCCGCCGACATCAGGCCCGTCGGGATCGGCGAACTGCTCGCGCGGCTGGAGCGGCTGCGCAAGTCCCTTGCCGCGGAAGGGCTGTTCGCGGAGGACCGCAAGCGTCCGCTGCCCTTTCTGCCGCAGCGTGTGGGCCTCGTCACGGGCCGCGCCTCGGACGCCGAGCGGGACGTGCTGCACACGGCACGCGAGCGGTGGCCCGCCGTCCGCTTCGAGGTGCGGCACACGGCGGTCCAGGGCGTACGGGCGGTGCCGCAGCTCGTCGAGGCCGTACGGGAGCTGGACGCGCACCCGGAGGTCGACGTGATCATCGTCACCCGGGGCGGCGGCAGCATGGAGGACCTGCTGCCCTTCTCCGACGAGCAGTTGGTGCGCACCGCCGCCGGGTGCCGTACGCCGCTGGTCTCGGCCATCGGGCACGAGGCGGACGCGCCGCTGCTCGACCTCGTCGCCGATCTGCGCTCCCGTACGCCGACCCACGCGGCGAAGGACGTCGTGCCGGACGTGGGCGAGGAGCACGAGCGCGTACGGGAGTTGAGGGCCCGCGCCTTCCGTGTGATCAACGCCTTCATCGACCGGGAGGAGCGGGGGCTCGCGGACGTCATGAGCCGCCCGGCGATGGCCGATCCGCACGCGATGACGGACGAGCGCGCGGAGGAGATCCGCTTTCTGCTGGAGCGCGCCCGGCGCACCCTCGGGCACCGGCTGGACCGCGCGGAGGACGAGCTGCGGCACACCCGCGCCCGCGTCGTCGCGCTCTCCCCGGCGGCGACGCTCCAGCGCGGTTACGCGGTGCTCCAGCGCGAGGACGGCGGCGTGATCAGGTCGCCGGAGGAGACCTCGGAGGGGGAGAAGCTGCGGGCCAGGGTCGCGGACGGGGAGTTCGGCGTCACCGTCGGACCGGACGCTTAGGGTTGCCGTATGACCTCGGACACGGAGACGGAATCGGGCGTGGAGACGGACCGGGAGCAGGCGCGCTCCGCGCTCAGCTATGAGCAGGCCCGGGGCGAACTGGTACGTGTGGTCCAGCAGTTGGAGGCGGGCGGCGCCACGCTGGAGGAGTCGCTCGCGCTGTGGGAGCGCGGCGAGGAGCTGGCCCGTGTCTGCCGCGAGTGGCTGGAGGGCGCCCGCGCCCGGCTGGACGCCGTGCTGGAGGCGGAGGCCGAGGCGGGCGACGACGCGGATCCGGAAGGGTCCGGCCAGACCCGTACGGGCGGTAGCGGCACGGGCGGCGCACAGGCCGATGCGGAGGGCGACGAGGACGACTGATATGCAGCGCTGACAGGCCCGTGCGCCGGGAGCGGAAGATTACGCGGGGTCCGCTTGTTGGGGGAGGACGCAAGAGGTCCACGCCTACCGTGGACCGCCCTCGGACACCACAGCGCAAAGGCCAGGCATCCCCACATGACTCTCGCCCTCGAACAGACCGCCCAGGACCTGCTCTTCCACGACGCGCACACCGCGTACACCTTCTCCGACGAACCGGTGAGCGACGAGCAGATACAGGCGGTGTACGACCTGGTGAAGCTCGCACCGACGGCCTTCAACCAGAGCCCCCTCCGCATCACGCTCGTCCGCTCCCCCGAAGCACGCGCCCGCCTCGTCGAGCACATGGCGGAGGGGAACAAGCCCAAGACGTCCACGGCGCCGGTGACCGCGGTGCTCTCCGTGGACCTCGAATTCCACGAGCGGCTGCCCGAGTTGCTGCCGCACGCCCCCGGGCTCAAGGACAAGTACTTCGCGGAGGCGGACAGGCGCGAGACCTCCGGCACCTTCAACGCCACGCTCCAGGCGGGCTACTTCATCCTCGGGGTACGCGCGGCCGGGCTCGCCGCGGGGCCGATGAGCGGCTTCGACAAGGACGGCGTGGACAAGGAGTTCTTCGGCGACGGCAAGCAGAAGTCGCTGCTCGTGGTGAACATCGGCAGGCCGGGCGAGGAAGCGTACAAGCCGCGCTCGCCGCGCCTGGCCTACGAGGACGCGGTCACGATCGTCTGACCGGGACGACGGCGACGGAGGAACCGCGGTGCGGCGGGGGCCTGTTCAGCCCTCGCCGCCGCCGCTTCCGCCGGTCTTCCCGCCTGTGCTTGCGCCGGTGCTTCCGTCGGGGCGGAGGGCCTCCGCCATCTTCTCCAGTTGGGCGAAGGAGGCGGTGCCGGTCACGACGGTCGTGTACGGGCGGTGCCGGGCCTCGTCGCTGGCGCCGCGCTCTCCGCGGCCCTTGCCCTCCGCGCTCTGCTCCGCCGCGGTGGCCGTCCGTACGAGCGCGTCGTACTTCCCGCCCTCGTACCGCGTCCACTCCTCGCCGCGCACCCGTACCGTCTGCGACGTCTTGCGCGCACCCTGGGTGACGGACTCGACGTACTTCGCGGGGCGCTGCTCGTCGCTCTGCTCCACCGCCGCGTACTCGGTGTCGGGCGTGACGAAGCCCAGATGCCAGGCGTGGCCCTCGGTGTGCTCAGTGCCCTGGGACGCGTAACGCACCGATGTGGCACGCCACTTGGCCGGAAGGCCCACGGGCGCCAGCACCGGGTAGGGCGCGGCGCGGCGGGCCGATTCCAGCTCGACCTTGTAGCCGACGGGTTTGACCGGGTCCACGCTCTCGTCGTGCGGGACGAAGAGGTAGATCACGAACGCCGCCAGCAGGACCACGGCGAGCGAGGGGACCATGCCCCGCACCGTCCCGCCGCCCCGCCGCCTGCCCGGCTGCTCTGCTTCTGCTGCCACGCCTCCATCGTCGCTCATGGCCCGTGCGGCACGGGCCGCGGGTGGGTCCGCGGCGGCGACTCCCGTACGGAGCCGGTCCGTTACCGCACCGCTCCGTGATCGACGGTAGGACCACGGCAGCCAGGACCCGGCGCCGGGCGCTCATCCGTGGGGCCCTCTGCTCACTCTGGCGGATGCTGGGTACCCTCGAAGCACCCTCTGTAGCCCGGCAGCCGTCACAGCCGAGCAGAAAGGTGTCCCCGATGACTGATCATCAGCACCTCCCCGGCCCGCTCGACGTAAGCCCCGAGGCCCCCGACCGCAACCTCGCCCTCGAACTCGTACGTGTCACCGAGGCCGGTGCGATGGCGACCGGCCGCTGGGTGGGACGCGGCGACAAGAACGGGGCGGACGGCGCGGCCGTGAAGGCGATGCGCCACCTCGTCTCGACGGTCTCGATGAACGGGGTCGTCGTCATCGGCGAGGGCGAGAAGGACGAGGCGCCGATGCTCTACAACGGGGAGCGCGTCGGCGACGGCACGGGCGCCGAGTGCGACGTGGCCGTGGACCCGGTGGACGGTACGACGCTCACCGCCAAGGGCATGTCCAACGCAGTGTCGGTCCTCGCGGTCGCCGAGCGCGGCACGATGTTCGACCCGAGCGCGGTCTTCTACATGGACAAGCTCGTCACGGGGCCGGACGCCGCGGAGTTCGTCGACATCACGGCGCCGCCGGCCGTCAACGTGCGCCGCGTCGCCAAGGCGAAGGGCTGCACGCCCGACGATGTGACGGTCGTCGTCCTCGACCGTCCGCGGCACGAGTCGTTGGTCAAGGAGCTGCGCGAGGCCGGTGCCCGCATCAAGTTCATCTCGGACGGCGACGTCGCGGGCGCGATCATGGCCGTACGCGAGGGCACCGGGGTCGATCTGCTGCTGGGCGTCGGCGGCACCCCGGAGGGCATCATCGCGGCCTGCGCGATCAAGTGCCTCGGCGGGACGATCCAGGGCATGCTCTGGCCGAAGGACGAGGAGGAGAAGAAGCGCGCGCTCGACGCCGGTCACGATCTGGGCCGGGTGCTGCACACCGAGGACCTGGTCAGCGGGGAGAACGTCTTCTTCGTCGCCACCGGCATCACCGACGGCGAACTGCTGCGCGGCGTGCACTACCGGGGCGAGCGGGCCTTCACCGAGTCACTGGTGATGCGCTCGAAGTCCGGCACGATCCGCATGATCGACTCGACGCACAAGCTCTCCAAGCTGCGCGCCTACAGCGCCGTGGACTTCGACCGGGCCCGCTAGACGCGGACGTCCGGGACGTACGGGACGTACGGCCGGTCCGGGGGACGGAGCGCGAATCCGTCCCCTGGGCGCTGCCGTCGAGCACCGTCGTCGGGCGCCGACGCCACCGCTCGTACGGGCTGGAACCGGCGGGCTGGGAGCCTCCCGGCCTCCGCCGCCCGCAACGCTCAGGCGATGCGCGAGACCTGCCCGGCCTCGCCCGCCGCCGCGGCGGCCTCCCGGCGGCGCCGTCTGGCCAGCACGACCCGGCGCTCGGCGGCCGTCAGCCCGCCCCACACTCCGTACGGCTCGGGCAGCAGCAGCGCGTGCTCGCGGCACTCGACCATCACCGGACAGCGGGCGCAGACCCGCTTCGCCGCCTGCTCGCGCGAGAGCCTGGCCGCCGTGGGCTCCTTCGACGGGGCAAAGAAGAGTCCCGCCTCATCCCGGCGGCAGACCGCCTCCGAGTGCCAGGGACCGTCCTCGTCCTCACGCGCGGACGCCCGCGGCGCGGGGAGGGAGGCGGCAGCCTGAAGGGACTGATGCGGCGGTTGCAGCACGGTCTACTCCTGACGGGACGATGGGGGGCACCTTCACCCGACTTGCTGCGCACGGCAGTTCGCGCTGCCGCCGTACGTGGAACGATGCCCAGGCTCTACCCGCTGTGTGCACCGGTATGCATACCGTAGGAATGCGGGCGGACTCTCCGGACCGGTCCGCCGCCGGTCACCGGAGGGTCAACTTCCGCCCCGCCGGGCGCAGTTCGCAGCCCTGCCGGACCCCGATCGAAGCCCGCGCAGAGCCCGGTCGAAATCTGTCCCGGGCTCGATCCGGACCCGATCCGGACCCGATCCGGACCCGTCCGAACCCCGGTCCGTGCCGGGCCCGTTCAGAGCTCCTTGCGCCAGCGGTCGCGCAGATCCCGCAGCCGCTTCCCGATCTTCGGCTTCGCCTCGACGCCGCCGAAGACCGCGGCGCCCTCGACGAGGACGACCGGGGCGTCCGGGTCCTCGGACTCCGCGGTGTGCACGTCGAAGCCGCCGAAGATCCCGGCGCCCTTCTGCCGGAGCGTGACGTTCTCCGGTACGCGGATCTCGATGCCGCCGAAGACCGCGGTCGCGTTGATCTGGAGGTGCTGCCGCTCGAACACCGCGTCGGTCAGGTCGATTTCGATGCCGCCGAAGCAGGCGACGGCGTTGATCTTCGCCGGCACCCGGAAGCGGCCCTTGCGTGCGCTGCCGCTGAAGATCGCGACCAGGTTGTCCTTCGAGTACGCGCCGTGCGGCTCGGACTCCGGCGGCAGCGGCCGCTGTTCGGCGTACGGCGCGGGACGCGGCTCCGCGGCGCCCTGCCGCTGTTCGGGCCCGACGGGCAAGTCCCGTACGAGCGGCTCCAGTTCGGCGCGGGTCTTGGCCCGGTAGACGGCGTCGACGCGCTCCGAGTGCTCCTCGGCGTCCAGACGTCCTTCCGCCAGGGCCTCCCGGAGGATGTCGGCGATCCGGTCGCGGTCGGCGTCCGAGGCGCGTACGGAGACGGCGGACGCCTCGGCGTCCTTGACCGCGGGCCTGGTCTCCGGGCCTGTCCGGGGCTTCTTCTCGAGCGGGGAGTCAGTCACAGGGGCAGCGTACCCAAACGCGATAGATCGCGACTAGCCCGGCAGCCGCATCGATGCGGGCCGGTGACCCGCGGACCCCCGCCCGCCGCACCCCCGGGCCCAGGCCGGCCAACTGCCGTACGCGACCGCCCGGTTCCTCCCCGTTACTGAGGCTCGCCTCACCCGGCCTCCGCGGGCACGGCCGCTCTACGCTGAGGGGCGCGCTGTCCCCAGCCGAGAGCAGTTCGAGCCGTACGAGAGGAACACCCGCCGATGGCCGCCAGCCCGTCCCGACCCGACTTCACGTACACCGACCTGCTCCCGCTGGGCGAGGACACCACCCCCTACCGCCTCGTGACCTCCGAGGGCGTCCGCACCTTCGAGGCCGACGGACGCACCTTCCTCCAGGTGGAGCCGGAGGCTCTGGCCACCCTGGCCGCCGAGGCGATGCACGACATCTCGCACTATCTGCGGCCCGAGCACCTCACGCAGCTCCGCCGCATCCTCGACGACCCGGAGGCGAGCGCCAACGACCGCTTCGTCGCGCTCGATCTGCTGAAGAACGCGAACATCGCGGCGGCGGGCGTGCTGCCCATGTGCCAGGACACCGGTACGGCGATCGTGATGGGCAAGCGCGGGCAGCAGGTCCTCACCGGCGGCGGCGACGAGGAGGCGCTCTCGCGCGGCATCTACGACGCCTACACGAAGCTCAATCTGCGCTATTCGCAGATGGCGCCGCTGACCATGTGGGACGAGAAGAACACCGGCACGAACCTGCCCGCGCAGATCGAGCTGTACGCGACGGACGGCGACGCCTACAAGTTCCTCTTCATGGCCAAGGGCGGCGGCAGCGCCAACAAGTCCTTCCTCTTCCAGGAGACGAAGGCCGTCCTCAACGAGGCGAGCATGATGAAGTTCCTTGAGGAGAAGATCCGTTCGCTCGGCACGGCCGCCTGCCCGCCGTACCATCTGGCGATCGTCGTGGGCGGCACGAGCGCCGAGTACGCGCTGAAGACCGCCAAGTACGCCTCGGCGCACTATCTGGACGAGCTGCCCGCCGAGGGCTCGCCCGCCGGGCACGGCTTCCGCGACAAGGAGCTGGAGCAGCAGGTCTTCGAACTGACGCAGAAGATCGGCATCGGCGCGCAGTTCGGCGGCAAGTACTTCTGCCACGACGTACGGGTGGTGCGGCTGCCGCGGCACGGTGCCTCCTGTCCCGTCGCCGTCGCGGTCTCCTGCTCGGCGGACCGCCAGGCCAAGGCGAAGATCACCACCGAGGGCGTCTTCCTGGAGCAGTTGGAGACCGACCCGGCGCGCTTCCTGCCCGAGACGACGGAGGAACAGCTCACCGAGGGCGCCGGCGCGGACCATGACGACGCGGTACGGATCGACCTCGGCCGTCCCATGCCGGAGATCCTCGCCGAGCTGTCCCGGCACCCCGTCAAGACCCGGCTCTCGCTGACCGGCACGCTCGTCGTCGCCCGCGACATCGCACACGCCAAGATCAAGGAACGCCTCGACGCGGGCGAGGAGATGCCGCAGTACCTCAAGGACCACCCCGTGTACTACGCGGGCCCGGCCAAGACGCCCGAGGGCTACGCGTCCGGTTCCTTCGGGCCCACGACGGCGGGGCGGATGGACGCCTACGTGGCGCAGTTCCAGGCCGCCGGGGGCTCGATGGTCATGCTGGCGAAGGGCAACCGCAGCCCGCAGGTGACCGAGGCGTGCGCGACGTACGGCGGTTTCTATCTGGGCTCGATCGGCGGTCCGGCGGCGCGGCTCGCACAGGACTGCATCAAGAAGGTCGAGGTCCTGGAGTACGAGGAGCTGGGCATGGAGGCGGTCTGGCGGATCGAGGTGGAGGACTTCCCGGCGTTCATCGTCATGGACGACAAGGGGAACGACTTCTTCACCGACCCCGGTCCCGCGCAGCCGTTCGTCACGTCGATCCCGGTGCGCAGCGGCTCGTAGCGGCGCGCGTCGGGTCGTCACCGGCTCGCAGCGGCTCGTCGCGGCTCGTTGCAGCGCGTACGGGGCGGGCCGGTGCGACCTCGGCCTCGCGCGCCCACGCGCCCGTCACTGCGCACCGCCTCCCGGGGTACACGGCCCGCACGGGAATGTCCTCGCGCCACGAAGGCGCTGCCCCAGGCGGAGGTGGTGCACGGATGAGCGACAGCGACAGCCGGGAGTACCGGACGGAACACGACTCGATGGGCGAGGTCCGGGTGCCCGCGCACGCCAAGTGGCGGGCGCAGACCCAGCGTGCGGTGGAGAACTTCCCCGTCAGCGGCCGGCGTCTGGAGCGCGCCCACATCGAGGCGCTGGCCCGGATCAAGGCGGCCGCCGCACAGGTCAACGCGGAGCTGGGCGTGCTGGATCCGAAGCTGGCGGACGCGGTGCGGGCCGCGGCGGTCGAGGTCGCCGAGGGGCGCTGGGACGGGGAGTTCCCCGTCGACGTCTTCCAGACCGGCTCCGGCACCTCGTCCAACATGAACATGAACGAGGTCGTCGCGACGCTCGCCGCCGAGCGGCTGGGAGCGCCCGTACACCCCAACGACCATGTGAACGCGAGCCAGTCGTCCAACGACGTCTTCCCCTCCTCGATCCACATCGCCGCGACGGCCGCCGTCACCCGCGACCTCATCCCGGCGCTGGAGGTGCTGGAGACTTCGCTCTCCCGCAAGGCCGCGGAGTTCGCCACGGTCGTGAAGTCCGGACGTACGCACCTCATGGACGCGACGCCCGTGACGCTGGGCCAGGAGTTCGCCGGGTACGCGGCGCAGATCCGCAACGGCGTCGAGCGGCTGCACTCCGCGCTGCCGCGCCTGGCCGAACTACCCCTCGGCGGCACGGCCGTGGGCACCGGCATCAACACACCGCCCGGCTTCGCCGCCGCCGTCATCGAACGGGTCGCCGCGGACTCCGGGCTGCCGCTGACCGAGGCCCGCGACCACTTCGAGGCGCAGGGCGCGCGGGACGCGCTCGTGGAGACCTCCGGCCAGCTCCGTACGGTCGGGGTGAGCCTCACCAAGATCTGCAACGACCTGCGCTGGATGGCCTCCGGGCCGCGCACGGGCCTCGCCGAGATCGCGCTCCCGGACCTCCAGCCGGGCTCGTCGATCATGCCGGGCAAGGTGAACCCGGTGATCCCCGAGGCCGTCCTGATGGTCGCGGCACAGGTCACGGGGAACGACGCGACGATCGCGGCGGCCGGTGCCTCGGGGAACTTCGAACTGAACGTCATGCTGCCGGTGATGGCCGAGAACCTGCTGGAGTCGGTACGGCTGCTGGCCAACGCCGCGCGGCTGCTGGCCGAGCGCACCGTGGACGGCGTCACGGCGAACGCCGAACGCGCCCTGGAGTACGCGGAGTCCTCGCCCTCGGTGGTCACCCCGCTCAACAGGTACATCGGGTACGAGAACGCCGCGGCCGTGGCCAAGAAGGCGCTCGCGGAACGCAAGACCATCCGCGAAGCCGTGCTGGAGGCGGGCCATGTGGAGCGCGGCGACCTGACCCTCGCACAGCTCGACGAGGCGCTCGACGTCCTGCGGATGACCCGCCCGTGACCCGCCCGTGAGCCGTCCGCGCGGCGCTCACGGGGCGCCCGCGGACCCCGCCGGGGCCGTGCCGCGTACGGCCCGTGGCACGAGCCGGGGCTCACGGCGGCG
>NZ_LJGW01000145.1:24752-28207 GCF_001751255.1 Streptomyces nanshensis
CCGGAACCCCGGGGCGTCCGGAATCCGGTGCGCGCCCCGGCCACTCGTCCCGGCAGCCGGACCCCGGAGGCCGCGAGGGCGCCCGTGCGGGCCGCCCGGTCGCCCGCCGGGCACCGCGGAGGGCGCCTTGTTCCGTACTTGCGCGGATGTGCCGGACGTATCGGACGACACGCGCCCGCTTCGACCTCTCGTTCCCCCTTGCTGCGCCCCCATACTGCAAACGTAGGATCAACCTCCGTGGGCGCACTGCTGCAACAACTCCCCTCCCCCCTCGGGGATTTGGCACGTGGCCAGAGAGGAGATCGAGCGTGAGCGGCACGGACGGAACCGGCGAGGGCCGACCGAAGTCGAAGGCGCGTGCCTACAAGGACTTCGACTGGGGAGGCATGGACCGGGCCGGGCAGGCCGCCGCCTTCGACGCGATCGGTGACCGCTACGACGAGGCCTTCCCGCACAAGGAGGGCCAGATCGCCTCCGGCGCCTGGCTCGCCGAGCAGCTTCCCGCCGGCGCACACGTACTGGACCTGGGCTGCGGCACCGGGCTGCCGACCGCGCGTCAGCTCGCCGAGGCCGGGCACCGGGTCACCGGCATCGACCTGTCCGGGGCGATGGTCAAGCTCGCCGAGGAGAACGTGCCGGGCGGCGAGTTCCGCCGCATGGACATCTACGAGGTGGAGCGCTACGACCTCGGCCCGTTCGACGGTGTCGCCGCCTTCTTCTCCCTTCTGATGCTGCCGCGGGCCGAAATTCCCTACGCCCTGCGCATGCTGCACCAGCAACTGCGGGAAGGCGCACCGATGGCCATGTCGATGGTGGAAGCGGATGTGGATGACTTCTCGTTGCCGTTCCTGGGGAACACGATCCGGGTATCCGGCTACCTGCGGGACGAATTGCGCCAGGTCGTGCGGGACGCGGGTTTCGAGATCTGCGGGGAGGACTCCTATGCCTACGCTCCGGCCAGCACGGACGTGCCGCCCGAGATCCAGATCTTCCTGCAGTGCCGCCGGCGGCCGTAGGGAGCGGAGCGCAGTGAGCGCCGCGCGCGCGAGACGCGCGGCCCCGGATGGATGGAAACCGAACGCGTGACGGAGCACAAAGAGCCTGCGACCGGTACAGCAGTGCCGCCGCTCCCACCCGTGGGCACCCCCGCGGCGGGAGGAGCACCGGCGGACTCCCCCGGGCTGCCCCGCTCCGGGGCGCCGCGCTTCGGTGTGCGGTCCGCGATACCCGCGGCGGAGGCGTCACGTACGCCGCACAGCAGTGAACTCCCCGGCTCCTGCGCGGGCGGTGACGAGGCCGAGCAGTTGCGCTCCGCCTCGCGTCCGCGTTCCGGCGCCGGGCGCACCTCGTCACAGCACGAAGCCGCCGAGGGCCCGCGGGGCTCCGGCACAAGGGGCGGCACGGGCCGTGCCGTCCCCGAACCGTCCCACGGTGGGCCGGGATCCGCGTCCAAGCGGCCGTCCCGCGCACCGTCCCCACCCCCGACCGCGGAGAGCGGTGCCGTGTCTCATCCGACCACCGGCGACATGACCGCCGCCGACGTACCGCCGGCCGCCCCGTCCGGAACGTCCCCCGACCCCGCCGCCCCCGAGGCGGCCACGGGCAACGGCGACGCCGCCGAGCGGGAGCGACGCGGCGGCGACCGGCTGCGCTTCGTCGGCGCGGCGACCCGTCGCATCGCACGCGGCATGGACCTGGACGAGACGGTGCTCGGACTGTGCCGGGCGAGCGTCCCCGCGTACTCCGACGCGATCCTCGTCTATCTGCGCGACCCGCTGCCCGTCGGCGACGAGCGCCCCACGGGCCCGGTCGTGCTGCGGCTGCGGCGCAGCGACCGCATCCCGGACGATCCGCACGCCATGGTCGCCGCCGTCTCCACCGCCGAACGGGGCCAGGACGGCGACGCCGCTGGCAACCCCGGCACTCCCGCCTCGGGGCCCTCGCTCTCCGCGGTGTCGGACGGTACGGCGGGCGCCGCCGAGTACGTCGAGGTGCTCAACGGAGGCCCGCTCGCCGAGGTGCTGCGCGGCGTACGTCCCGTCTTCGCCGACGCGCCCGCCGCCCGCGACGCCCTGCCCGAACTGCTCGGCTCCGCGCCCGAGGTGCCCTCCGGGCAGCGCGCCATACTCGCCCCGCTGCGCGGACGCCGAAGAGTCATCGGCGCCGCCGTCTTTCTGCGCGGCCCGGAGCGTGCGCCCTTCGAGCCCGACGACCTGCTGATCGCGGCCCAGTTGGCGACGCACACCGCGCTCGGCGTCGACAAGGCGGTGCTCTACGGCCGCGAGGCGTACATCGCCGACGAGTTGCAGCGCACGATGCTTCCCGACGAGCTGCCGCAGCCCACGGGCTGCCACCTCGCGAGCCGTTATCTGCCGGCGGCGGAGACGGCACGGGTCGGCGGCGACTGGTACGACGCGATCCCGCTGCCCGGCAGCCGGGTCGCCCTCGTCGTGGGCGACGTGATGGGCCACTCCATGACGTCGGCGGCGATCATGGGCCAGCTCCGTACGACGGCGCAGACCCTGGCCGGGCTCGACCTGCCGCCGCAGGAGGTGCTGCACCACCTCGACGAGCAGGCGCAGCGCCTGGGCAGCGACCGCATGGCGACCTGTCTGTACGCGGTCTACGACCCGGTCGCGCACCGCATCATCATCGCCAACGCCGGTCATCCGCCGCCCGTTCTGCTGCACCGCGACGGCCGTGCGGAGGTGCTGCGGATACCGGCAGGCGCGCCGATCGGCGTCGGCGGTGTGGACTTCGAGGCGGTCGAGCTGGACGCCCCGGCGGGCGCGACGCTGCTGCTCTACACCGACGGGCTGGTCGAGTCGCGCCAGCGTGACGTGTGGACGGGCATCGAGCATCTACGCGAGAAGCTCACGGCGACGGCGCGGCTGACCCGTCCCGACGCCTCGGCCCCGCTGGAGCCGCTGTGCGACGAGGTGCTGGACATCCTCGGGCCGGGCGACCGCGACGACGACATCGCGCTGCTCGCCGCCCGGTTCGACGGGATCGCGCCCAGCGACGTCGCGTACTGGTTCCTGGACCCGCGGGCGCAGACCGCCGGTCAGGCCCGCAGGCTCGCGCGGCGCGCGCTGGCCCGCTGGGACCTGGAGGAGCTGTCGGACGCGGTGGAGCTGCTGGTCAGCGAGGTCGTCACCAACGCCGTGCGCTATGCCGAACGTCCCATCACGCTGCGGCTGTTGCGTACGGACACGCTGCGCTGCGAGGTCGGCGACGACGTGCCGCAACTGCCGCGGCTGCGGCAGGCGCGCGCGACGGACGAGGGCGGGCGCGGCCTGTATCTCGTCAACCGGCTGGCACGGCGCTGGGGTGCGACGCGGCTCTCGACGGGCAAGGTCGTCTGGTTCGAACTGCCCGTCAACTGACGGGAGTCGGCACGGGCGTACGCGAACGCGGGTGCGGCAGGGAGCGGTTACGTCCCGCTGCCGCACCCG
>NZ_LJGW01000133.1 GCF_001751255.1 Streptomyces nanshensis
GCCCGGCACCGGCCATCCGCCGACAGACCACGCTGCCGGGAGAACTCGACAAAGGGGTTCGGCGTGGACATCACCGTCACACCGCCCGCGAGCGCGAGATCGCATTCGCCGGAACGCAGTGCCTGCGCCGCCCAGTGCATCGCCACCAGCGACGACGAACACGCCGTGTCCACCGTCACCGCCGGCCCCTCGAAACCGAAGGTGTAGGCGATGCGGCCTGAAGCGATGCTGCCGGAGCTGCCCTGGCCTTGGTGCCCCTCCAGTTCGCCGCCGTCCAGGAGCGAGGCGTAGTCGTTGTACATCACGCCCGCGAAGACGCCGGTGCGGCTGCCGCGCAGGGCGCCCGGATCGACACCGGTCCGCTCCAACGCCTCCCACGACGCCTCCAGCAACAACCGCTGCTGCGAATCCGTCGCCAAAGCCTCACGAGGCGACATCCCGAAGAACTGCGGGTCGAACTCCGCANAAGCCTCACGAGGCGACATCCCGAAGAACTGCGGGTCGAACTCCGC
>NZ_LJGW01000123.1 GCF_001751255.1 Streptomyces nanshensis
GGGCAGCCCGAGCAGGGCGCCGCACACGACGACGGCCGCCGCCGCGGCGAGGGCCGCACGCAGATGCTGACGGCGCCGCAGCAGATCCGTCGGCCGCGCCTGCAACGAACACGGGTCGAACTCCGAGGGCACCGGCGGCGGTTCCTTGCCGCCCGCCGGAAGCCGGATGCCCGCGGCCTCCGCGAGCGCACCGGAGGCGTCCTCCACCCCGGCCGCCTCCAGNGGATCCTCCACGCCGGCGGACCCGAGCATGCGGCACACCTCTTCGTCCGGCATGCCCTCCCAGCCGCGCAGGGCGCAGGCCGCGCGCGCGGCACCCGAGACCTCCGACAGCGACTTCTCCAGGGCGAGTTCGTACGCGCCGCCGGAGCGCGGCAGCAGCCGCAGACCCAGGACGAGCGGGAAGAGCCCGGGCCGTACGGGCAGCGGCCGCAGCCGCCACGGGCCCAGACGGCGCTGCCGCTCGCCCGAGAGGGCGGCGCGCAGCACGCGCGTCATCAGGGCGAGATA
>NZ_LJGW01000134.1:0-230 GCF_001751255.1 Streptomyces nanshensis
GGCGACGAGGACAGGCGTGCCGCACAGCGCGCCGCCGACGACGCCCACCGCACCGCCCGCGCGCTGCGCGCCGAACGCGCCCAGATCGCCGGCGTCCCCGACGACGTCGACGAGACCCTCGCGCCGCCCGAGGGCAGTTCGCTGCCGTCCCTGCGCGAGGCGTACCGGTCGGCCTCCCGCCTCTACGAGAAGGTCGGCGTCGGAGCCGATCTGCGGGCCGAACAGGCACA
>NZ_LJGW01000134.1:268-4727 GCF_001751255.1 Streptomyces nanshensis
CTCCCGGGCCGCCCTGGACCGGCTCAGCAACAAGGTCCGCACCCGCGCCGCGCAGCTCCTCGACGGCCCCGACGGCGCGGACGGTCCCGCCCGTCAGGCCGCCGCTGCACGGGCCGAGGCCCGTGTGCAGATGCTGGAGTCCCGCGCGGCGGAGGCGAGCGAGTCGCTGGGCCGGCTGCGCGGCGAGGCCGAGCGGCTGGCCCCCGAACAGGGCGAGTGCCACACGTCCCTGCCCGAGGACACCGTGCCCGGCGACGCCGCGGAGGCCCAGCGGCTGCTGCGTACGGCAAACGCCGAACTGGCCGCGTACGACGACGAGTTGACCCAGGCCCGCACCGAGCACGCCGCGCTGCTGCGCTCGCACCGCATGGCCACCGAGGCCGCGGACGCGTTCGAGGAGACGGCCTCGCTCCTGCGCGACCTGCTGCGCGACCCCCAACCCCAGGCGTCCGCCCAGGAGTCCGCCCAGCCGCAGGAGACCGAGCCCTACCCCGGCACGCCCGCCGAGGCACGGCAGGCCGCCGCCGAGGCACGCCGCTCGGTGCGCGGCTGCGCAGCCGATCTGTCCGCGGCCGAGCAGTCCCTGCGGGAGGCGTCCGACGTGCTGGTGCGGCACGCCAACTCCTCGCGCTACGAGCAGGTCCGCACCCCGGCCCGGCAGCAGATCCGCGAACTGCCCGCCGCCGCGCTGCCCGAGCACGCCGCCGCGTGGGCCGAGGCGTTCGCGCCCCGGCTCCGTGTGCTGAGCGACGAGCTGGAACAGCTCGAACGCAACCGCGACAGCATCGTCGACCGGCTGCGCGGCCTCGTCGAGTCGTCGCTCGCCACCCTCCGCTCCGCCCAGCGGCTCTCCCGGCTGCCCGAGGGCCTGGGGGAGTGGTCGGGCCAGGAGTTCCTGCGCATCCGCTTCGACGACCCCGACCAGGCCGTCCTCTCCGAGCGGCTCGGCGAGGTCGTGGACGAGGCGACCCGTACGGCCGTCGCGAAGAACTCGGATCTGCGGCGGGACGGAATGTCCCTGCTGCTGCGGGGAGTTCACGCCGCGCTGGAGCCGCGCGGTGTGAGCGTGGAGATCCTCAAGCCGGACGCGGTGCTGCGCGCGGAGCGGGTGCCCGTCGGCCAGATGGGAGACGTCTTCTCCGGCGGCCAGCTCCTGACCGCCGCCATCGCGCTCTACTGCACCATGGCGGCGCTGCGCGGCAACGACCGCGGCCACGAGCGCGATCGGCACGCGGGGACGCTCTTCCTCGACAACCCCATCGGGCGCGCCAACGCGACGTATCTGCTGGAGCTCCAGCGCGCCGTCGCCGACGCGCTCGGCGTCCAACTCCTCTACACCACGGGCCTGTTCGACACCACGGCGCTCGCGGAGTTCCCCCTCGTCATCCGGCTGCGCAACGACGCCGATCTGCGCGCGGGCCTGAAGTACATCAGCGTCGAGGAGCATCTGCGCCCCGGCTTGCCCGAGCAGGACCCGGGCGAGGAGGCCGTGCACGGGGAGATCACCGCGACGCGCATGTTCCGCAGGCCCGAGGGCGGGGAGCGGGAGCCGCGCGTCCCGGCTCAAGCGGACGGTACGCGCGGGGAGTTGTAGAGGAGACGCGGCGGGCCGGAACCGCTGGCCCGCCGCCGCGTACGGCCGCCGCCGGCGGTCACCGCGCGCGCTGGTTCCGCGGGCTGCGGTGGTTCCGCTGGGTGTGCCGTGCCTGGTGCTGCCGGGTCTGCGTATGCCGGGCCTGCGCGTGCGCGGCCTGTGCCTGCGGAGCCTGTGCCTGCGTGGCCTGCTGCCGGGGCCGCGCCCTGGCCAGCGCCCGTTCGCGCGCGACGCTGCTCGGCTCGGAGAACACCCCGTGCCGCTGCCGCCACACCTGCCGTGTGATCCACACGTCCAGCACCGCCCACGTGGCCACCACCGTGCTCGCGACGGTGGAGATCACCATCGGGAAGGCCAGCCACACCTCGGCCAGCGAGCAGAACACGGCGATCATCAACTGCACGAGAGTCACCGCGACGATGACGAGCGCGCGCACTGCCGCAGCCCTCACCAAATCCGGCAGTCTGGGCCTCGCGTACATGATCCTTTCACTCCCCCCTCACGATCCCCCACAGGTCACACGTTTCCATGTCAGTGGCCTGCGCCACAATCCAGGGACGCGTGTGGTGCATCGGCGGACAACTCAGGATGAGGCACCCTGGACGGCCGGTTTCCCGCTCGGACACATCTACGACGAGGTACGGCGGCAGTAGTAGGCTCACGCCGTTTGCTGTCGGAACTCGCCCCGGGACGGACGGGGTTGACTAGGGGAGGCCATGCGCTTGCGCGGTAGGTCGATCCGCCGGAAGATCGTGGTGCTGCTGCTGGTGCCGCTGTTGTCCCTGGTGTCCATCTGGGCCTTCGCCACGTACATCACCGGCCGCCAGGCGCAGGAGCTGCTCAACGTCGTCAACACCGTGGACAAGGTGGGCGATCCGGCTCAGGACGCGGCGCAGGCGCTCCAGCGCGAGCGGCGCCAGGTCATGGTCTACCTCGCCGACCCCCGCGGCTCGGAGGCGCTGACCCTGCTGAAGAAGCAGCAGCACGACACCGACGAACAGATCGCGAAGCTGCGCTCCAACGCCGGTGACCCCGCCCTGCGTTCGAACCTGACGGGCAACGCGCACCAGCGGCTCGACGTGATGCTCGACAAGCTCGGCGACCTGAAGAAGATCCGCGCGGCCGGGGAGAACACCCTCACCCGGGGCGGCGCGTTCCAGGCGTACAACGAACTCATCGACCCCTGCTACACCTTCCTCAGCGCACTCGGCGGCCTCGACGACGTCGACCTCGACAAGCAGGGCCGCGCCCTCGTCGACCTGGAGCGCGCCCGCGAATATCTCGCGCGCGAGGACGCGTTGATGGCCGCGGCCCTGGCCTCGGGGAAGATGACACAGGGCGACCGCCGCGCCTTCTCCGACCGCGTCGCCGAACGCAGCCTCACCTTCGAGACGACGCTCGCCGAACTCCCCGCCGAGGACCGGCAGATCTACGAGTCGTACTGGAACGGCACCGACGGCCGCACCCTGCGCAGCTATGAGGACGCCGTCATCGCCGCCGGCAGCGGCGGCACCGACGGCGTCGTCAACGCCGAACGCTGGCAGTCCGCGACCTCCACCGTCCTCACCGACCTCGAGCGCATGAACTTCGAGGCCCGCGACCGCTACGAGCAGCGCGTGCAGCCCAACGCCACGAAGGTGCTCATCCAGGCCGGCGCGGCGGCCGTCCTCGGCGCCGCCGCCGTCATCGCCTCGCTCATCATCTCCTTCCGGGTGGGCCGCGGCCTCGTACGGGATCTGCGCACCCTGCGCAGGGAGGCCCAAGAGGCCGCCGGCGTACGGCTGCCCAGCGTGATGCGGCGCCTCGCCGCGGGCGAGGCCGTCGACATCGAGACCGAGGCGCCGCGCCTGGACTACCCGCAGGACGAGGCAGGACAGGTCGGCCAGGCGGTCAACACCCTCCAGCGCGCCGCCGTCGAGGCGGCCGTCAAACAGGCCGGCATGCGCCGCGGCGTCTCCGAGGTGTTCGTCAACCTCGCCCGCCGCAACCAGGTGCTGCTGCACCGCCAGTTGAGCCTGCTGGACCACATGGAGCGGCGCACCGAGGACTCCGACGAACTGGCCGACCTCTTCCGCCTCGACCACCTCACGACGCGTATGCGCCGGCACGCCGAGGGTCTGGTCATCCTCTCCGGCGCCGCGCCCTCCCGGCAGTGGCGCAAGCCGGTGCAGCTCATGGACGTCGTACGGGCCGCCGTCTCCGAGGTCGAGGACTACGAGCGCATCGAGGTGCGCCGACTGCCGCGCCTCGCCGTGGACGGCGGCTCCGTCGCCGACCTCACCCACCTCATCGCCGAACTCCTGGAGAACGCCACGGTGTTCTCGCCGCCGCACACGGCGGTCCAGGTGCTCGGCGAGCGCGTGGCCAACGGCTACACCCTGGAGATCCACGACCGGGGCCTGGGCATGGCGGCCGACGCCCTCCTCGAAGCGAACCTGCGGCTCGCGGAGACACCGGAGTTCGAACTCTCCGACACCGACCGGCTCGGCCTGTTCGTCGTCTCCCGGCTCGCTCAGCGCCAGGGCGTACGCGTCTCGCTGCAGCCCTCTCCGTACGGCGGCACCACAGCCGTCGTCCTCATCCCCGGCCGGATCCTCACCGACACCTCCGGCCGCGGCGGCCAGGACGAGGAGAGCCTGGAGCGCGAGCCGTCGGGCACCGGCGTCACCGGCACCCGCCTTGACGCGCTCACCCGCGGACCGGGGGCGGCGGCCTCCGGCGGCACACCGCGGCAGCGGGCCGCACTGGACGGCCCCGTCGAACTGGAGGCCCCCTTCGGCGAGTTGGAGCGGGGCAGGTCGGAGAGCGACGGCGCCGACGGCCCGGAGGAACAGGACGGCAGCGGCAACGGCAGCGGCAGCGGCC
>NZ_LJGW01000175.1:0-3019 GCF_001751255.1 Streptomyces nanshensis
CTCCCGGCCAGGCCCCCGGCCAGCCGGGCCAGCCGGGCCAGCCGGGCCAGCCCGGTCAGGCAGGCCGGGCACAGCAACAGGCCGCCGGCGACGCCGGGTTCGACGCCTTCGGCGCGGGCGGGAGCCGGCCGTGACCGTCTTCAAGGCATCGCTGCGCAACTTCTTCGCGCACAAGGGACGGATGGGGCTCAGTGCCGTCGCCGTAGTGCTGTCGGTGGCGTTCGTNGCGTTCGTCTGCGGCACGCTCGTCTTCACCGACACCATGAACACCACGTTCGACCGGCTCTTCGCGACGACGTCCCCGGACGTCACCGTCAGCCCGAAGAAGACCGCGGACGACGGCTCCGACCAGCGCACGGCCGCCCGGCCGCGTACGCTCCCGGCCTCCGCGCTCGGCACGGCCCGCGCCGCCGACGGCGCACGCTCCGCGGAGGGCGTGGTCTCCAGCGAGCGCGTCACCGTTGTCGACGGCGACGACAAGAACATCGGCTCCACCACCGGAGCCCCCACCATCGCCGCCAACTGGACGTCGGGCGACCGCAGGACGATGAAGATCACCTCGGGTCACGCGCCGCGCGGCGCCTCCGAGGTGATGGTCGACGCGGACACCGCGAAGAAGCGCCATCTGCGCATCGGCGACGAGCTGCGCACCATCGCCGCCGACGGCGACTTCACCGCCCGCGTCTCCGGCATCGCCACGTTCCAGGTCACCAACCCCGGTGCGGCGATCGTCTACTTCGACACCCCCACCGCGCAGCGGCAGCTCCTGGGGAGGACCGGCGCGTACACGGGCATCGCCGTGACCGCGGAGCAGGGCGTCACGCACGCGCTGCTGAAGAAGAACGTCTCCGCGTCCCTGGGCGCCGGAAAGTACACCTACCAGACGCAGAAGGAGGCCGCGGACTCCAACCGGGAGGAGATCGGCTCCTTCCTCGACGTGATGAAGTACGCGCTGCTCGGCTTCGCCGGCATCGCCCTGCTCGTCGGGATCTTCCTCATCGTCAACACCTTCTCGATGCTGGTGGCCCAGCGCACCCGCGAGATCGGGCTGATGCGCGCCATCGGGTCCAGCCGCCGCCAGGTCAACAGGTCCGTGCTGATCGAGGCGTTGCTGCTGGGCGTCGTCGGCTCGGTGCTGGGCGTGGGCGCCGGAGTGGGCCTGGCCGTCGGGCTGATGAAGCTCATGGGGCAGCTCGGCATGAACCTCAGCACCTCCGAGCTGACGGTGGCCTGGACGACGCCCGTGACGGGGCTCGTGCTGGGCGTCCTCGTCACGCTGCTCGCGGCCTATCTGCCGGCCCGGCGGGCCGGGCGGGTCTCCCCGATGGCGGCGCTGCGCGACGCGGGCACCCCCGCGGATGTGAAGACGGGCGCCGTACGGGCCGTCCTCGGCGTGCTGCTCACCG
This sequence comes from Streptomyces nanshensis, assembly GCF_001751255.1. Taxonomy (GTDB): domain Bacteria; phylum Actinomycetota; class Actinomycetes; order Streptomycetales; family Streptomycetaceae; genus Streptomyces; species Streptomyces nanshensis_A. The sequence continues at coordinate 1,407 of NZ_LJGW01000175.1, forward strand.
GCGGCGGCGCCGCCGCGCTGTACGAGGCGTCCAAGTCCGCGAAGGCGGCGGAGGGTTCGGTGTATCTGGGCGCCGGCGTCGTCCTCACGCTGGTCGGCTTCGTCGTCGTCGGGCCGGTGCTCGCCGGAGCACTCGTACGGGTGCTCTCCCTCGTCACGCTGCGGCCCTTCGGCGGCCGCGTCGGGCGCCTCGCGGAGCGCAACGCGCTGCGCAATCCGCGCCGTACGGGCGCCACCGCGGCGGCGCTGATGATCGGGCTGGCGCTCGTGGCGTCGCTGTCGGTCGTCGGCTCCTCGATGGTGGCCTCGGCGACGCAGGAGCTGGACCGTTCCGTCGGCGCGGACTTCATCGTCCAGTCCGGCAACGGCCAGCCGGTCACGCCCGGCGTGGAGCGCAAGCTCAGGGACTCCGCGTCGCTGAAGACCGTCACCTCGTACAAGATCGTGCCCGCCCGCGTCACCACACCGGACGGGAAGACGGCCCGCGAGCAGTTCTCCGCGACCGACCCCTCGTACATGAAGGACCTGCGCCGCGAGGTGAAGTCCGGCGACCTGGCCGCCGCCTACGACCGCGACGCGATGTCCGTCGGCGCGGACTTCGCGAAGAAGCACGGCGTCGGTCCCGGCGACAGCCTGACGGTCGCCTTCGCCGGCGGTGAGAGCGCGAAGCTCACGGTCGCCGCCGTCACGAAGGAGGAGACCAGCGTCGACAAGGGCGCGATGTACACGGACATCGCCACCGTGCGCCGCCATGTGCCCGCCGCGCAGATGCCGCCGACGGTCATGATGTTCGGCTCCGCGGAGGACGGCCGTGAGGACGCCGCGTACGCCGCGCTGAAGAAGGAGCTGAAGCCCTACCCGCAGTATCAGGTGCACGACCAGGCCGACTTCAAGCAGACCCTTCAGGACCAGGTCGGGCAGATGCTCAACATGGTCTACGGGCTGCTGGCGCTGGCGATCATCGTCGCCGTCCTGGGAGTGGTGAACACCCTCGCCCTGTCCGTCGTGGAGCGGACCCGGGAGATCGGGCTGATGCGCGCCATCGGCCTCGCGCGGCGCCAGTTGCGCCGCATGATCCGCCTCGAATCGGTCGTCATCGCGCTCTTCGGCGCGCTCCTCGGCCTGGGTCTGGGCATGTGCTGGGGCGCGGCGGCGCAGAAGCTGCTGGCGCTGGAGGGCCTGAACGTGCTGGAGATCCCGTGGCCGACGATCGGCGCGGTCTTCGCGGGCTCCGCCCTGGTCGGCCTGGTGGCCGCGCTCGTACCGGCGTTCCGCGCCGGCCGGATGAACGTGCTGAACGCGATCGCCACCGAGTAGCCCGCGCTCGCCGCCGAGCGGTACGCGGCGCCCGCACCCCGCGGGCGGCAGGCCGGACCCCGGGGCCGGACGGCGTCTCCAGCCGTCCGGCCCCGCGCTGTGCTGCGGCGTTCCCCGTACCGGAAGGGGGCACCGCCGGACCGCCGTAGGCTTGGCATCCCCGGAACGTCCGCCCCGCGCCGTTGCGGGGCGTTCGTGTTGCCCACCCCCGGACGGGAAGCCACCCACAGATGAGTCTCACCGGACTGCTCGACGCCGTCGCGCGTGACGCCGCGCTGAACGAGGCCGTCGAGGCCG
>NZ_LJGW01000175.1:3036-23363 GCF_001751255.1 Streptomyces nanshensis
ACCGGCACCACGTCGACCTCGTCGGCCCGGCCGCCGCCCGGCCCTTCGCGGTCGCGGCGCTGGCCCGCTCCTCCGGGCGTCCGGTGCTGGCCGTGACCGCCACCGGCCGCGAGGCCGAGGACCTCACGGAGTCGCTGCGCTCGCTGCTGCCGCCCGAGGGCGTCGTGGAGTACCCGTCGTGGGAGACGCTGCCGCACGAGCGGCTCTCGCCCCGCTCCGACACCGTGGGCCGCCGCCTCGCCGTGCTGCGCCGCCTCGCGCACCCCGAGGAGGACGGCGACGCGGGCACCGGCCCGGTCAGCGTCGTCGTCGCGCCCGTACGGTCCGTGCTCCAGCCGCAGGTGAAGGGCCTGGGCGACCTGGAGCCCGTCGCGCTGCGGCAGGGGCAGAGCACCGACATGGACGTGGTCGTCGACGCGCTCGCGGCCGCCGCCTACTCCCGGGTCGAACTGGTGGAGAAGCGCGGCGAGTTCGCCGTACGCGGCGGGATCCTCGACGTCTTCCCGCCCACCGAGGAGCATCCGCTGCGCGTGGAGTTCTGGGGCGACGAGGTCGAGGAGATCCGCTACTTCCGCGTCGCCGACCAGCGCTCCCTGGAGACCGCCGAGCACGGGCTGTGGGCGCCGCCGTGCCGGGAGCTGCTGCTGACGGACGACGTACGGCGGCGGGCCGCGGCCCTGGCCGAGGAGCACCCCGGGCTGGCCGAACTGCTCGGCAAGATCGCCGAGGGCATCGCCGTCGAGGGCATGGAGTCCCTCGCGCCCGTCCTCGTCGACGACATGGAGCTGCTGCTCGACGTCATGCCCAAGGGCACCATGGCGCTGGTGTGCGACCCGGAACGGGTCCGTACGCGGGCCGCCGATCTGGTCGCCACCTCGCAGGAGTTCCTCCAGGCGTCCTGGAGCGCCACCGCCATGTCCGACAGCGGCGAGGCACCCGTCGATCTGGGCGCGGCCTCGCTGTGGGGCATCGCCGATCTGCGGGAGCGGGCCCGCGAACTGGGCATGATGTGGTGGTCGGTGAGCCCCTTCAGCCCCGGCGCCAACCCGGACGACGCGTCCTCGGACGAGGCGGACGAGGCGCTGCGGGACGCGCTGAACGAGGGCGCCGACGTCCTCCGCCTGGGCATGCGCGCCCCCGAGAGCTACCGCGGCGACACCGCCCGCGCCCTCGCCGACACCCGGCAGTGGCTGTCGGAGGGCTGGCGCTGCGTGTACGTCACCGAGGCGCACGGCCCGGCCGTCCGTACCGTCGAAGTCCTCGGCGGCGAGGGCATCGCCGCCCGCCAGGAGCCCGACCTCGGCGAGATCACGCCGTCCGTGGTGCACGTCGCCCGCGGCTGCCTCGACAACGGCTTCGTCGACCCGGCGCTGAAGCTCGCCGTGCTCACCGAGACCGACCTCTCCGGGCAGCGCGCGGCCGGACGGGAGGCCGCGCGGATGCCGGCGCGGCGCCGCAAGCAGATCGACCCGCTGACGCTCGTCCCCGGCGACTTCATCGTCCACGAACAGCACGGCGTCGGCCGCTACGTCGAGATGGTGCAGCGCACCGTGCAGGGCGCCACCCGCGAATATCTGCTGGTGGAGTACGCGCCCGCCAAGCGCGGCCAGCCCGGCGACCGGCTGTTCGTCCCCACCGACCAGCTCGAACAGGTCACCAAGTACGTCGGCGGCGAAGCGCCCTCGCTGCACCGCCTCGGCGGCGCCGACTGGACCAAGACCAAGGCCCGCGCGAAGAAGGCCGTCAAGGAGATCGCCGCCGACCTCATCAAGCTGTACTCGGCGCGCATGGCCGCCCCCGGCCACGCCTTCGGATCCGACTCGCCCTGGCAGCGCGAACTGGAGGACGCCTTCCCCTACGCCGAGACGCCGGACCAGCTCACCACCATCGGCGAGGTCAAGGAGGACATGGAGAAGTCCGTCCCCATGGACCGGCTCATCTGCGGCGACGTCGGCTACGGCAAGACGGAGATCGCCGTGCGGGCCGCGTTCAAGGCGGTGCAGGACGGCAAGCAGGTCGCCGTCCTCGTGCCCACGACGCTCCTCGTCCAGCAGCACTTCTCCACCTTCACCGAGCGCTACGGGCAGTTCCCCGTCAACGTACGGGCGCTCTCCCGCTTCCAGACCGAGAGCGAGGCACGGGCCGTCGTCGACGGGCTGCGCGAGGGCACCGTCGACGTCGTCATCGGCACCCACCGGCTGTTCTCCTCCGACACCAAGTTCAAGGACCTGGGCCTGCTGATCGTCGACGAGGAGCAGCGCTTCGGCGTCGAGCACAAGGAGCAGCTCAAGAAGCTGCGGGCCAACGTGGACGTGCTGAGCATGTCCGCCACACCCATCCCGCGGACCCTGGAGATGGCCGTCACCGGCATCCGCGAGATGTCGACGATCACCACGCCGCCCGAGGAGCGCCACCCGGTGCTCACCTTCGTCGGCCCGTACGAGGAGAAGCAGATCGGCGCCGCCCTGCGGCGTGAACTCCTGCGCGAGGGCCAGGTCTTCTACATCCACAACCGGGTCGAGTCCATCGAGCGTGCCGCGGCACGGCTGCGCCAGATCGTGCCGGAGGCCCGTATCGCCACGGCACACGGGCAGATGTCCGAACAGGCCCTGGAACAGGTCGTGGTGGACTTCTGGGAGAAGAAGTCCGACGTGCTGGTGGCCACGACGATCGTCGAGAACGGCATCGACATCTCCAACGCCAACACCCTCATCGTCGAACGCGGCGACAACTTCGGCCTCTCCCAGCTCCACCAGTTGCGCGGACGCGTGGGCCGCGGCCGCGAGCGCGGCTACGCCTACTTCCTCTACCCGCCGGAGAAGCCGCTGACGGAGACCGCGCACGAACGGCTCGCCACCATCGCCCAGCACACCGAGATGGGCGCGGGCATGTACGTCGCGATGAAGGACCTGGAGATCCGCGGCGCGGGCAATCTGCTCGGCGGCGAGCAGTCCGGCCATATCGCGGGCGTGGGCTTCGACTTGTACGTACGGATGGTCGGCGAGGCCGTGGCCGACTACCGCAACGCGCTGGAGAACGGCGGCGAGGTCGAGGAGGCCCCCCTCGAGGTCAAGATCGAACTCCCCGTCGACGCGCACGTCCCGCACGACTACGCGCCGGGCGAGCGGCTGCGCCTCCAGGCGTACCGGGCGATCGCCTCCGCCAACTCCGAGGAGGACATCGCCGCCGTACGGGAGGAACTGGCCGACCGCTACGGGCCGTTGCCGGAGCCGGTGGAGAACCTGCTGCTGGTCGCCGGGCTGCGGATGCTCGCCCGCTCGTGCGGCGTCACCGACATCACCCTCCAGGGCAACAACGTGCGCTTCGGCCCCGTCGAGCTGCGCGAGTCGCAGGAGCTGCGACTGAACCGCGTCTATCCGCGCTCGGTCGTCAAGCGGGCCACCCGGCAGGTGCTGGTGCCGCGCCCGAAGGCGGGCGGTATCGGCGGCAAGCCGGTCGTGGGGCGCGAACTGCTCGCGTGGGTCGGGGAGTTCCTGACGACGGTGCCGGGGTCGTGAGGGTGCCGGGGTCGTGACGGTACGTGTCGCGGTCGGGGCCGAGCCGGTCTAGGGCGTGTCCGGAAAGTAGCGTCGTCGCCCTGCTGGGCAGGGCGGGGGCGCGGGGTCTGGTGCGTGCGATCGCAAGGCGGAGGAGGAGAGCGCAGCGTGCTGCGCCGACGATCGACAACGCAGCGAGCGTGCGTGCCAGACCCCGCGCCACAGACGGGACTTTGCGGACACGCCCTAGCGGCGCGGCGGCGCGGAGCCGGTCGGTTCCGCGTCGGCGGGCCGTACGGCGTCCGGCTCCGTGTCATGCGTGGACTGCGGGGCGCGCGGGGCGAGTTGGCCGCCTCCGGGCGGCTCCGGCTCGGGCGCGTACAGCCACGGCAGCCGCGGCTGCACCAGCGGTCTCGCCAGCCACCGTACCGGAGCCGAGGCCAGTACGACGGCCAGCACGCAGGCGAAGACGAGCACGGCGAGCTGCTCCGGCCACGGGCCCACCCACCGCAGCCCGGCGAAGTGGAACACGACGCGCAGCACGAGGGGATGGAGCAGATAGATGAACAGGCCCCCGGCCCCCAGATAGGTCACCAGCGGCAGCCGCCGCTTCGGCACCAGCCGGATGAAGCTCAGCGCGATCAGCGTCCCGCACACCAGCACCGCACCGCGCAGCCCCCACGCCCACGCCGGCGCGAAGGACACCGTGTCCTGATACGGGGTCTGCATGCCCAGCCAGCTCGTGTCGATGTCGTACCGCAGGAACCAGCCCGCCACCGCCGCCGTTCCGAGCACGGCGACGGCCGCGTTACGGGACCAGGACGTACGCAGCAACTCGTCCGCGAGCCCCTGCCGCAGCTTCCAGCCGAGCAGGAAGAACGGGAGGAAGGCGACCGTGCGGGAGGCGGAGAAGGTGTGCGTGAAGTCGTCGAGATAGCCGACGGCGAGGGCGGCGGCCAGCGCGGTCGTCAACGGACGGCGCAGCACGGCCAGATACGGCAGCAGCAGCCGCCACACGAACAGCGACAGCAGAAACCACAGGCCCCAGGCGGGTTTGGAGGTGAAGAACTTCCAGTGGCCCTCCAGCAGCCGGAGTTGGAGGGTGTGCAGCAGACCGATCAGCAGATACGGCGCGAGCACCGCCTCGGTGAGCTGCCGCAGTTCGCGCCGTCCGAGGGGCCCGGCGCTGCTGAAGTATCCGGCGAGGACGACGAACACGGGCACCCGCATCGCCCAGCTCGTGATGTAGAGCCAGCGCAGTCCGTCGATGTGGCCGAGGGGTTCGATGACGTGCCCGACGAGGACGAGGGTGCCGGAGAGGAACCGGACGTTGTCCCAGTGGGGTTCGCGGGCCTTCCGTACGGTCCGTGACGTCCGTGCCGCTCCCGCCGTCCGTGACGTCCGTACGGTCCGCACCCTCCGCGCGTCCCGGAGCCTTCGGTGCCAGGGCACCCGGTCCGCGACACGGCCGCCTGAAGCGGCCTGTTGACTCCTCCGCGCACGCCCCGCGTCTCCCCGAATGACGACGCCACCCCTCCCGAGTTCTCGCCCGTGTTCCGCTGTTCCGCAGCAGACCGGCCGAAGACGCTACGGGCGCCGCCTTCGGGGGAGGTGGCCGCGTGATGAGCCCGAGATGAACACCGCCGCTCCGTGCCGTGGCCCGCCCCGGCTACCGTGCGACGTGGAACGGAGGGCCGACGGCCGCCCGCCGCCTCCCGGTTCACCCCGAATCGTTGCGGGGATGAGAGCGGAAGCGGTGGTCTCAACCACATCGGTTCCTTAACATCGATCAACGCCGAGGTCGTGCACAACCGCCGCACGCCCCTAGCCGCCGTACGGGAGAGTCGATGCACAGCAGCACCACAGCAAGCCGTCGTCGCAGGTCCGTCCTCACCGTGGGCGGTGCGGCCGCGCTGCTCGTCGCAGCGCCGCTGCTCACCGCGTGCGGCGACGACGCGCACCCCGGCGCCGCTGCCGTCGCGGGCGGTGAACGCATCACCATGGGGCAGCTCCAGAGCAAGGTGGCGGCGGTACGGGACGCCCAGCGCGCGGCGCCCCACGGCGCGGAGATGATCAAGGGCAGCGGGCAGCTCACCCGCGCCGCCCTGGACAGCCTGATCCGCGAACGCATCGTGCGGCAGGCGGCGAAGGACTCCGGTGTGTCCGTCACCCGCAGCGAAGTGGGCAAGTACCGCGCCCAGTTGCGCAAGCAGGCGGGCGGCGAGAAGCGGCTGAAGGACGCGCTGCTCCAGCAACAGGCCGTCGCGCCCTCGCAGATCGACGACTGGATGCGCGTCCAGGTCTCCGTGGACAAGATCGCCAAGGCGGAGAAGATCGACCCGCGCACCCCGAAGGGCAACCTGAAGCTGCGCAAGAAGCTCTCCAAGACCTCCGAGTCCCTGCACATCAGCGTCAACCCGCGCTACGGCAAGTGGGACTCGAAGTCGACCACCCTCGGCAACACGTCCGAGCCCTGGCTGAAGGACCTCACCGGCAAGCAGCAGGACCGCGAACAGCAGCAGGCGCAGCAGCCGCAGATGTGAGCTGAGGCGAACCGAGGCGAGCTGAGGCGAACCGGGACGGGGTGCGGGGCGGTGCCTTACGGGCGCTGCGTTACGTTCGACGCGTGAACGCTTCTCCCCGCACGGGCCGTGTCGTCCTCCTCACCGCCAGCCACCGCGTGGCCCCCGGGCTGCTGTCGTGGCCCGCCTGGGAGGCGCTGCGCACGGCCGACCGGGTCGTCTGCGCGGACCCGGAGCATCCGCAGCTCCCGTACGTACGCGAGGCGGGCGTCACCGTCGAGGCCGGCGGTCTGCCCACGGCTCGCGCACTCGTCGACGACTGCGCTCAGGGCCGTACGACCGTCGTCATCGCCACCGCCGAGGGCGAGCCGCAGCTCACCGACTCCCTTGCGGCGCTGGCCGGTTCGGGGCGCACCGAGATGCCGGAGCTGGAGCTGCTGCCCGGCTCGTACGACCTGCCGGGCGCACGCTTCCTCGACCTGGTGCAGGTCATGGACAGCGTCCGCACGCACTGCCCGTGGAGCGGCGCCCGAACGCACGAGGGGCTCGCCAAGTACGGCATCGAGGAGATGTACGAACTCGTCGAGGCCATCGAGGAGGGCGACCGTGCCGCGCTGTGCGAGGAGTTGGGCGACGTGCTGTTGCAGGTCGTCTTCCATGCGCGCATCGCGCAGGAGGACCCGGAGGAGCCCTTCTCCGTCGACGATGTGGCCGGCGGCATCGTCGAGAAGCTGATCCACCGGCATCCCCATGTGTTCGGGGAGGAGGAGGCGGCGACGGCGGACGACGTACGGGAGCACTGGCTGCGTACGAAGGCCGCGGAGAAGCGCCGGGAGTCGGTGACGGAGGGCATCCCCCTCGGCCAGCCCGCGCTGGCGCTGGCGGCGAAGCTGGCTCAGCGGGTGCGGGTGGCGGGGCTAGGGGTGCCGGAGGCGCCGGGAAGACCAGGAGCGCCGGAGGCGCCGGAGACATCAGGGGTGCCGGAGGCGCCGAAGACACAAGGGGTGCCGGAGGCGCCGGGAAAATCAGGGGTGCCGGAGGTGCCGGCAGAGGGGGAGAGTGCCGGTGCCGGCAGCGCCGGCGTCGGCGTCGGCGAGGAGCTGCTCGCGCTGGCCGTACGCGCCGAGGCGGCCGGCGTCGACCCGGAGACGGCCCTGCGCGCCGCAGCCCGTGCGTACCGCGACGCGATCCGCGCCGCCGAGGGCGTGGGGGAGCGGGACGGGGACGAGGACGGGCACACCGCGTCGCCCTGAACGCACCGCTCGCGCTGAGCAGCACCGTTACCCACGGCACATCACCGACTCCGTACGGCGCACGACGCTCCTGCGATACGTCCCGCTCCACCGCCCGGTCCCGCCCCGCCGGAATCCGGAATACTGCCGACGCGGCGGGTACCCGCCGGGCATGTACGCACTAGCCGCCGCATTCCAGTCCCTGTCGGTGCTCACCGCCGAGCGCGACCTGCTGATCGGCATCGGACCGCTCGTCGCGGGCGTCGTGCTGGTCGTCGGCCTGATCGCGGCCGTCTGGTACGGAATGCGTATCCGTACCCGCGGTGATCAACGGCCCTCCAGCGAGGGCGCGAAGGGTCCCGGGTCGCCCCAGGAGTACGAGACCAGGGAACGGGTCCCCGACGAGGTGCCGCACGACGGTGAGCGGCGCATGCCGTACGAATTCCACGACTTCGACTCCGACAGCCACCCCGGCGAACACGAGCATCCCCCGCGCAAGTGGGACGAGAACAGCAGCGGCGGATTCGGCAGCGGAGGCCCCGGGCACACCTGACGGCCCTGCCACTCGATGCCGTCCGATGCCGTCCGATTCCGTCCGACGCCGCCCGGCGACTCGTCCCGGCCCGAACCCCGGCCGCCTCCCGCCCACTTGGGCCAGGTGAGCCGGTCGGGCCGGGGCGAGCCGCGTCGAGCCGGGGCCGTGTCCGGGTGCGCGGGAGGCCGGTGGGCCGTCCGCGTACCGGTCCCGTTAGCGTCGTCGGGTGCGAGACGAGAGCGACGACGACGGCGCCGCGCCCGGCGAGGGCCCCGCCCACGACGATCCCGGCAGCGGCCACGGGCGGGGCGGCGCCCCCGCCCCGCCCCCGCTCTTCGACTGGGAGTTCGCCGCCGACCCGTACCCCGCCTACGCCTGGCTGCGCGAGCACGCCCCCGTCCACCGGACCGAGCTGCCCAGCGGCGTCGAGGCATGGCTCGTCACCCGGTACGCCGACGCCCGCCAGGCACTCGCCGACCAGCGGCTGAGCAAGAACCCCGTGCACCACCACGAGCGTTCCGCGCACGGCAAGGGCAAGGTCGGCATCCCGGGCGAGCGCAGCGCGAACCTGATGACGCACCTGCTCAACATCGACCCGCCGGACCACACCCGGCTGCGACGGCTGGTCTCGAAGGCGTTCACGCCTGCCCGCGTCGCCGAATTCGAGCCGCGCGTACGGGAGTTGACCGACCGGCTCGTCGACGGCTTCGCGGCGCGCGGCGCGGCGGACCTCATCCACGAGTTCGCGTTCCCGCTGCCCATCTACGCGATCTGCGACATGCTCGGCGTGCCCTCCGAGGACCAGGACGACTTCCGCGACTGGGCCGGCATGATGCTCCGCCACAGCAGACCGGGGGAGCCGGGCCCGCCGCGCGGCGGTGTGGGCCGCGCGGTGAAGAAGATGCGCAACTACCTGGCCGAACTCATCCACCGCAAAAGGGAGTCGCCCGGCGACGACCTGATCTCCGGACTGATCCGCGCCAGCGACCACGGCGAGCACCTCACCGAGAACGAGGCCGCGGCGATGGCCTTCATCCTCCTCTTCGCCGGCTTCGAGACGACGGTCAACCTCATCGGCAACGGCACGTACGCGCTGCTGCGCCACCCCGACCAGCGCGCACTGCTGCACGACGCCGTGACCCGCGGCGACGACGCGCTGCTGGCCACGGCGGTCGAGGAACTCCTGCGCTACGACGGCCCGGTGGAGATCGCGACCTGGCGCTTCGCGACCGAGCCGCTGGAGATCGGCGGCGTACGGATCGGCCGGGGCGAACCGGTGCTGGTGGTGCTCGCGGCGGCGGACCGCGATCCGGCGACGTTCGCCGATCCGGACGTACTGGACCTACGGCGGCGCGACAACCGGCACTTGGGGTACGGCCACGGCATCCACTACTGCCTCGGGGCGCCGCTGGCACGGCTGGAGGGACGCCTCGCACTGAGCGCCCTGCTGCGGCGGCTTCCGGATGTGCGTCTCGCCGTACCGTCCGGCGAACTGCGGTGGCGCGGCGGCCTCATCATGCGCGGACTGCGCACGCTGCCCGTCGAGTTCACGCCGGAGCGCTCCGCTGCGAGCGGTGCCGTGCGGCAGGAGTGACGGAAGGACACGGGTGTGACGTTCGCGTGATGTACGCGACACCACCTTGTGATGACGAACATCCGGAAGCTAGGTTGCGGGCGGCACCGTGCACCGCGGATCCCACACGCAACTCACCGCGGGGCGCGGCACGTACGGCGCACCACGCCCGCACCGCCCCGGCACCACTTGCGCGTCACCGCACAGCCACCGCCGCCGTAACCGGCGCCGTCACACCGTCACCGCCCCGCGTCACGACGAGAGGTCAGCACTCCATGCCGCCGTTGCTCTCCGGGAACGGGCGCCACCGCCGCCCCCGCCAGGCCCCCAACTTCGTGGTGGCGGCAGGGGTGACGGGAGCCGGCCTCGCCCTCCCCCTCCTCGGTGCGACGTCGGCGAGCGCGGCGGACAACACCACCTGGGACGCCGTGGCCGAGTGCGAGAGCGGCGGCCTGTGGAGCGCCGACGAGAACAACGGCGCATACGGCGGGCTCCAGTTGGACCAGGAGACATGGGAGGAGCACGGCGGCACCGAGTACGCCGGACGTCCCGACCTCGCCAGCCGCGATCAGCAGATCACCGTGGCGGAGCGGCTCCTCGACGCGGAGGGCGCCGAATCCTTCGGCGAGTGCGCCGAGTCGGCGGGCCTGTCGCAGGACTCGCCGGGCGATCCCGACGTCGACCCGGACGGCTCCGACGACGTCGCGGACGGTCCCGTCGCCGAACGCCCGTATCCCACCGAGCCGTCGGAGTCCGGGGACGCGTCGGACGACGACGGCGCCACGGACGGCGACGCCTCGGCCGACCCCTCCGAGTCGCCCGACCCGTCCCGGTCCCCCGACCCGTCCGAGTCCGGATCCGGTGACGACACCTCCGACTCCCCGGACGCGCCCGAGTCGCCCGACACGACGGCACCGTCCGTCCCCGACGGCTCCGGCGACGGCTCCGGGAGCGGCGAGGAGAGCGGTCACGACGACGGTACGTACGACCCGGGCGGCCCCGCCGGACACGGCAACGGCGGTGACTCCGCCGACGGTTCGGACGAGCACCCCTCCCGCGGCGGAGCGGACGGCCGCGACGATGCCCACGACGACGGCGACGACGGCGACGACGCCGGGAACGGCAAGGGCGGCGACGACGCCCGGTACCGCGTCTCGCACGGCGACTCGCTCTCCGCGATCGCCGACGAGGAGAACGTGCGCGGCGGCTGGGAGCGGCTCTACGAGCACAACCGCGACGTCGTCGGCTCCGACCCCGACCTGATCCTCCCCGGCCAGGAACTCCGCCTCTGACCCGTCGGCCCGGCGCCGCCCGGCCCGGGCCCCGGTCTCGGTCCCGGCCCGAGGCGGCCGTCCGTTCTTTTCTTCCCCTCCCAAACAAATTCGGGACCGGGCGCACCGCCCCCTGAGCTGGACTCCTCCGCGCCCCCGCCGCCTTGCGTACCGACGCCGACACGACGGGCCGACAGGGGCACCACCCCGCGCCCGTTAGGCTCTGGGCAGTAAGCCAGACCCTTCACGAAGGAGATCCTCGTGCCGTCCATCGACGTCGTCGTAGCCCGCGAGATCCTCGACTCGCGAGGCAATCCCACGGTCGAGGTCGAGGTCGGCCTCGACGACGGCAGCACCGGCCGTGCTGCCGTTCCGTCGGGCGCCTCGACCGGCGCCTTCGAGGCACTGGAGCTGCGCGACGGCGACACGGGCCGCTACGGCGGCAAGGGTGTGGAGAAGGCCGTGCTCGCCGTCATCGAGCAGATCGGCCCGGAGCTGGTGGGGTACGACGCGACCGAGCAGCGCCTCATCGACCAGGCGATGTTCGACCTCGACGCCACCGCCGACAAGTCCTCGCTCGGCGCCAACGCCATCCTCGGCGTCTCGCTCGCCGTCGCGCACGCCGCATCCGAGGCGTCCGACCTGCCGCTCTTCCGCTACCTCGGCGGCCCGAACGCGCACATGCTGCCCGTTCCGATGATGAACATCCTCAACGGCGGCTCCCACGCGGACTCCAACGTGGACATCCAGGAGTTCATGATCGCCCCGATCGGCGCGGAGTCCTTCTCCGAGGCGCTGCGCTGGGGCGCCGAGACCTATCACGCGCTCAAGGGCGTACTGAAGGAGCGGGGCCTGGCCACCGGCCTCGGCGACGAGGGCGGCTTCGCCCCGAACCTCGGCTCCAACCGCGAGGCCCTCGACCTCATCGTCGAGGCCGTGCAGAAGGCCGGCTACACCATCGGCCAGGACATCGCGCTGGCGCTCGACGTCGCCGCCTCCGAGTTCTACAAGGACGGCGTCTACGCCTTCGAGGGCAAGGAGCGCACCGCCGCCGAGATGACGGACTACTACGCGGAGCTCGTCGACGCCTACCCGCTCGTCTCCATCGAGGACCCGCTGTACGAGGACGACTGGGCGGGCTGGCAGACCATCACCGAGAAGCTCGGCACCAAGGTCCAGCTCGTGGGCGACGACCTGTTCGTCACCAACCCCGAGCGGCTCTCCCGCGGCATCGAGGACGGCGCCGCCAACGCCCTGCTGGTGAAGGTCAACCAGATCGGTTCGCTCACCGAGACGCTGGACGCCGTGGAGCTGGCCCAGCGCAGCGGCTTCAAGTGCATGATGTCCCACCGCTCCGGCGAGACGGAGGACGTCACGATCGCCGACCTCGCGGTGGCCACCAACTGCGGCCAGATCAAGACCGGCGCCCCCGCGCGCTCCGAGCGCGTCGCCAAGTACAACCAACTGCTGCGCATCGAGGAGATCCTCGACGACGCGGCGGTGTACGCCGGCCGCAGCGCCTTCCCCCGCTACAAGGGCTGACGCTCCGCGCCACCGTACGGGAACGGCAGCCGGGCCTTCCGCGCCTCGGCGGCCCGCGCCGCTTCCGCGTCGTCCCGGCCGTCGCTGCGCCCGTCCCCGCCGCCGTTCCCGTACGGTGGCGGGGGCCGTTCGGCCCCGCGGCACCACCACGCACAGCCAGGCGGCCCGGAAGCGCGGACGTCCGGAGGCCGCGAGGCCCGAGCGGCCGCGTAGCCGAGAAGCTGAGTGGCCGAGAAGCCGAGTGGCCGACAAGCTGAGAAGGGGACAAGGGGAGGAACGTGCCGGCGGATCGCTTCTCCACCGCGACCAGGCTCAGGGCGTTCGGCGCCCGGGCCGCCGAGCGCGTCTACCGCGCCCGCGGCGGCACCGTGCGCGCCCCGCGCCGCAGCCGACTCACGGGCAGGGCCGCGGTGTTGGCGCTCGTCGTCTGCTCGCTCGTGGTCGCCCTGGCCTACCCCATGCGCCAGTACGTCTCACAGCGTACGGAGATCGCCGAACAGCAGCGCCAGGCCGAGCACGCCCGCAAGCAGGTCCGGCAACTGCGCGAGGAGCGCGCCCGCTGGCGGGACCCGGCGTACGTCGAGCAACAGGCCCGTCTGCACCTGCACTTCGTGCGCCCCGGCGAGACGGGCTTCACGCTGCCGGACGGTACGGGCGAGGCCCGCAGGCCCTCCGGCCGCGCCTCGGACCGTGCCTGGTACGAGAACCTGTGGGACGGCGTCGACAAGGCGGACAGGGCCGAGGGCGGCGGCAGTTCGGCGTACGGCCGCTGACCTCCGCGCCCGCCGCTCACGCCACGCCCCGCCGTAAGCCCCCACCACGCCCTCTACTCACTCACCCCGAAAGAGCCCCCGTACCGATGGAAAAGCCCCCGCCGCAGACCCCGCCCACCACGCCGACGGACGCCGATGTCGCGGCGTTCCAGGCGCAGTTGGGCCGCCCGCCGCGCGGTCTGCGCGCGATCGCGCACCGCTGCCCCTGCGGTCTGCCGGACGTCGTGGAGACGGCCCCGCGGCTGGAGGACGGCTCTCCCTTCCCCACGACCTACTATCTGACCTGCCCGCGCGCGGCCTCGGCCATCGGCACCCTGGAGGCCGACGGGGTGATGCGCGAGATGACCGAACGCCTCGCCGGGGACGCGGAGTTGGCCGCGGCCTACCGCGCCGCCCACGAGGACTATCTCGCCCGCCGCGACGCCATCGAGGTGCTGCAGGGCTTCCCCAGCGCGGGCGGCATGCCGGACCGTGTGAAGTGTCTGCACGTCCTCGTCGCGCACTCGCTCGTCGCGGGCCCGGGCGTCAACCCGCTCGGCGACGAGGCTCTGGCGATGCTCCCCGAGTGGTGGGCCAAGGGCCCCTGCGTACAGCCCGACTGCGGCCGGGACGGCGGCGAGGGCGGCGAGGGCGCTACCGCCGCCGGAGCCTCCGAGGCGTCCGCCGCGGACGAGCGCGCCTGACCCCCTGGGCACAGCCCCCGCCGACCCCGGCCTGCCGCCGCACGCGCGCGCATAGGCTGGGGCGGATCCGTCGTGAGGAGCGTGAGGAGAGCGCATGACCCGCGTCGCCGCCGTGGACTGCGGTACCAACTCGATCCGGCTGCTGGTCGCCGACGCCGACCCGGCCACCGGCGAACTGAAGGACCTGGCACGGCGGATGGAGATCGTCCGCCTCGGCCAGGGCGTCGACCGTACGGGCCGGCTCGCGCCGGAGGCCCTGGAGCGCACCTTCGCCGCCTGCCGCGACTACGCGCGCTCCGTGGCCGAACTCGACGCGCGGCACGTGCGGTTCGTCGCCACCTCCGCCTCGCGGGACGCGGAGAACCGTGAGGAGTTCGTACGCGGCGTCCTGGACATCCTCGGCACCGAGCCCGAGGTGATCACCGGCGAGGAGGAGGCACAGCTCTCCTTCACCGGAGCCACCAACGAGCTGGCGGGCCGCGGGGATCTGGAACAGCCGTATCTGGTCGTGGACATCGGCGGCGGCTCCACCGAGTTCGTCGTGGGCGACGCCTCCGTGCGGGCCTCCCGCTCCGTGGACATCGGCTGCGTACGCCTCACCGAGCGGCACGGCCTCTCCGGTCCCGTCACCCCCGGCCAGTACGAGGCGATGCGGGCGGACGTCACGGCGGCCCTGGACGAGGTGGAGCGCACGGTGCCGCTGGCCGAGGCCCGTACGCTCGTCGGGCTCGCGGGCACCGTCACCACGGTCGCGGGCATCGCGCTCGGCCTGGACTCCTACGACCCCTCCGCGATCCACCACTCCCGGATCACCTACGAGCGGACCGCGGAGGTCGTCGAGCGGCTGGCGGCCTCGACGCACGACGAGCGCGCGGCGATCCCCGTCATGCATCCGGGACGGGTGGACGTGATCACGGCGGGCGCCGTCATACTCCTGACGATCATGGAACGTACGGGGGCCCGCGAGGTCGTCGTCAGCGAGCACGACATCCTCGACGGCATCGCGATCCACACGGCACTCGATGCGGGATAGGAGGAGAGGGCGCTACAGGTTGCGGTAGACGTCCCGCCGGTCGCCCACCTTGACGACGAGGACGACGAGTTCCCCGTCGTTGATCTGGTACGCGACCCTGTAGTTGCCGACTCGGAGCCGGTAGAGCCCCGAGGGGCCGGTGAGCTTCTTGATGTCGGCGTCCTCGCGGTACGGATCGTCGCCAAGGGCGGTCAGTGCGGTCAGGATGCGCATGGCTTCGGGTCGGTCGATGGCCCGGATCTGCCGCTGTGCTGCTGTGGTGAATCGGAACGCGTACTTCACGCGGTGCCTTCACCGCGCTCGCTGAACAGGTCCGCCAGCAGCTCGGCCATCGAAATCGTGGGCTCGCCGTCGGCCAGAACTGCTTCCGCTTCACGGGCAAGCATCACGTCGGCCGCTTCTTCCAATGCTTCGAAGTCGGCGATCGGTACGACTGCGGCAACCGGGGCACCGTTGCGTGTGATGACGGTCGGGGTGCCTTCCTCGGCCTGGTTGATGTGTTCCGCGAGGTGTGCGCGTGCGTCTCTGACGGTCGCGGTGTTCTCGGTCATGGATTCAGTGTACGCAATTGCGTGTACACACTGCCAGACGCAGGAGTCGCGTTCGTCGGCCATGCTTCGACGGCACCGCGTGGAGCCTTGCGTAGGGCCTCAGTTGAGCGACCGCGCTCTCCGATGAAAGGGTGCGCGGACACCCCGTACGGGCCCTCCCGAAGAAGTCTCGTGAATAAATTCACGTGGAAAAGCGCCTCGTCGGACGCACATCACATCGATATCGCGCCCCTGTGGCGCTCCGGCGGCCCCGTGCTTGTGTGAACGCCGGATTCCAGCCATATGACGGTCACGATGCGCTCTCCGCGACCTGCTCGCGGGACGGGGAATCGGCGCAGCTCACGGCGGGTTCCGAGGGGTCTTCGGGAAACATCGGCCGCTGCCGGGGAGGTGCGAGCCGAGGGGGCTCCAGCACGTGGCCGCGCAGTGTATCAGGGGGTGCACCCATGCTTGTGAAGCCCCTCACGAGGTCCGCCCCTGGTCCGGGTGGATACTCGATGGCATGAGCACCACGGAGCGTCCCCGAATCCTCGTAGTGGGCGGCGGCTACGTCGGCTTGTACACGGCGCGGCGCATCCTGAAGAAGATGC
This sequence comes from Streptomyces nanshensis, assembly GCF_001751255.1. Lineage (GTDB taxonomy): Bacteria > Actinomycetota > Actinomycetes > Streptomycetales > Streptomycetaceae > Streptomyces > Streptomyces nanshensis_A. The sequence continues at coordinate 18,839 of NZ_LJGW01000175.1, forward strand.
GCTACGGCGAGGCGACCGTCACCGTCGTCGACCCGCGTTCGTACATGACGTACCAGCCCTTCCTTCCCGAAGCAGCGGCCGGAAGCATCTCCCCGCGGCACGTCGTGGTCCCGCTGCGGCGTGTGCTCCCCAAGGCCGAGGTCCTCACCGGCCGTGTGACCACGATCGACCAGGAGATCAAGGTCGCCACGATCGCGCCGCTCGTCGGCGAGGCCTACGACCTGCCCTTCGACTACCTGGTCATCGCCATGGGAGCCGTCTCCCGCACCTTCCCGATCCCCGGCCTCGCCGAGAACGGCATCGGCATGAAGGGCGTCGAGGAGGCCATCGGCCTGCGCAACCACGTGCTGGAACAGCTCGACAAGGCCGACTCGACCAACGACGAGGACGTACGGCGCCGCGCGCTGACCTTCGTCTTCGTCGGCGGCGGCTTCGCGGGTGCCGAGACCATCGGCGAGGTCGAGGACATGGCCCGCGACGCGGCGAAGTACTACCCGAACGTGCGGCGCGAGGACATGCGGTTCATCCTCGTCGACGCGGCGCCCGGCATCCTGCCCGAGGTCGGGCCCAAGCTCGGCGAGTGGGGCCTTGAACATCTGCGCAGCCGCGGCGTGGAGTGCTACCTCGACACCTCGATGGACTCCTGCGTCGACGGACACGTCGTACTCAGGAACGGCCTCGAGGTCGACTCCAGCACCATCGTGTGGACGGCCGGCGTGAAGCCCAACCCGGCGCTGGCCCGCTTCGGTCTGCCGCTCGGGCCCAAGGGACATGTGGACGTGGACGCCACCATGCAGGTGCGCGGCACCGACCACGTCTGGGCCGCCGGGGACAACGCACAGGTGCCGGACCTGGCCGCCGGCAAGGAGGGCGCGTACTGCCCGCCGAACGCGCAGCACGCGCTGCGCCAGGCCAGGGCGCTCGGCGACAACGTCATCTCGGGTCTGCGCGGCTTCCCGCAGCGCGCGTACAAGCACGCCAACAAGGGGGCCGTCGCGGGTCTGGGGCTGCACAAGGGCGTCGCGATGATCGTCCTCGGCAGGACCCGCATCAAGCTCAAGGGCCGTCTGGCCTGGTACATGCACCGCACGTACCACGGCCTCGCGGTGCCCACCTGGAACCGGAAGATCCGCGTCTTCGCGGACTGGACGCTCGCCATGTTCCTCAAGCGGGAGGTCGTCTCGCTCGGGGCCATGGAGCACCCGCGCGAGGAGTTCTACGAGGCGGCCTCGCCGGTGACCGCCGCGGCGTCGGAGGAGGCCGCGGCCGAGCGCAAGACCCGGGTCAAGGAGAGCCGTGCCACGGGCCGGCCGGAGGACCGGGACAGCGAGGACAGCAGGCAGGAGGCCAGGGCCTCCTGACCGGCGCTCCCCACGGGCACGGGCCGTACGTCCCGGCGGGGGGAGACGAACAGGGACCTCCGCGAAGGGGGCGTCCGCCATCCGTGGGGCGGGCGCCCCCTTCGCCGTGCCTGCCGTCGATGCCGTACGGGATACGGGACGTTCGCGCGCCGCGGTGCGGCGTGAGGTGACAGACGGACGAAACGGTGCGTGGGGCGGCATAGTTCGCGGGGCGATCGTGTTGCATATAGCGGATTCCACCCCTTCCGTCCTGGAGGTGTGTGCAATGACCGACGTCGCTTCACGACTCCACACGCTCGCCGAGCGGGTTCTCGGCGCTCCGCTTCCCGTCCGCATCCGCGCCTGGGACGGCAGCGAGGCCGGCCCGCCCGGCGCCCCCGTGCTCCGCGTACGCCACCGGCGCGCGCTGCGCCGGCTCCTGTGGCGCCCCGGCGAACTGGGCCTGGCCCGCGCCTGGGTGGCCGGCGAGCTGGACACCGCCCCCGGCGAGGACCTCTACCCGTTGCTCGACCGGCTCGCGGGGCTGCTGTGGGAGCGCGAAGAGTCGAGTGAGGGCGCACCGCAGCGAGGCGCCCTGGCCGCGCTCTCCCGGCTGCGCGATCCGGACGTACGCGATGCGGTGCGACAACTGGCCGCGCTGGGCGGCGCGTTGCCGCCGCCGTCGCCGCCCCCCGAGGAGCGGCGCAGGAGCTTCGGCATCCGGCACAGCGTGCTGCGCGACCGCAAGGCGATCAGCCACCACTACGACGTGGGCAACGACTTCTACCGGCTCGTCCTCGGCCCGAGCATGGTCTACTCGTGCGCCTACTGGGAGCCGCCGGCCTCCGGCAGCGCCACGGTCGACAACGCCCAGCGCGACAAACTCGCCCTCGTCTGCCGCAAGTTGGCGCTGCGCGAGGGCCAGCGGCTGCTGGACGTCGGATGCGGCTGGGGCTCGCTGGTGCTGCATGCGGCGCGTGAGCACGGGGTACACGCCGTGGGCATCACGCTCTCGCACGAGCAGGCCACGTACGCGCGGAAGCGGGTGGCGGAGGAGGGCCTGACGGACCGCGTCGAGATCCGCGTACAGGACTACCGCGAGGTGCACGACGGTCCGTTCGACGCGATCTCCTCCATCGGCATGGCCGAACACGTCGGCCGGGAGCGCTACCGGCAGTACGCGGACGATCTGTACGGGCTGCTGCGCCCCGGCGGGCGGCTGCTCAACCACCAGATCGGGCGGCGTCCGCTGACGGACGAATCGGCCTACAGCGTCGACGAGTTCATCGACGCCTACGTCTTCCCCGACGGCGAACTCGCCCCGGTGGGGCAGACGGTGTCCGTGCTGGAGGAGGCCGGATTCGAGGTGCGCGACCTGGAGTCGCTGCGCGAGCACTACGCCCTGACGCTGCGCGCATGGGTCGCCAATCTGGAGGCCGGCTTCGACCGGGCCGCGCGGCTGGCCTCGTACGGGCGGGCGCGGGTGTGGCAGCTTTACATGGCCGCCTCCGCCCTGGCCTTCGAGCACAACAGGATCGGCGTCAACCAGATCCTCGCCGTACGGACTCCGGGCGACGGGGCGTCCGGGCTGCCGCTGCGTACGAGGGAGTGGCGCGCGGTCTGAGATCGGGTGCCCAGCGGAAGCCCTTCGTCCCGCGGGGCGCGCCTCGTGGTGCGTCTTGTCGTGGACGGCTCGCGGAGCACGGGAGCGGGCAGATGACGTACGACGGCACCGGCCGTCCACGCGTACGCGCGCCCGTGTCCCGCGGCTGTGTCCCGCGGCTGTGTCTCGCGGCTGTGTCTCGTGGCCGCGTCCCGCCGCCGTGTCCCGCGCCCGCAGACGAAAGGCTTCCGCCCGTGTCCTTCTCCCTCGGCATCGTCGGCGCCGGCCAGTTCGCCGGATCGTTCGCCAGACTCTTCCGCCTGCACCCGGGCGTCGGTCCGGTGTACGTCACGGATCTGCTGCCCGAGCGCGCCGAACGGCTCGTCGCCGCCGAGGGCCTCGCGGGCACCGTGCCCTCCTTCGAGGACATGCTCGCCGGCGACCTCGACGCCGTCGCCCTCTTCACCCAGCGCTGGACGCACGGACCGCTGGCGCTGCGGGCGCTGCGCGCCGGCAAGCACGTCTACTCGGCGGTGCCCATGGCCGTCACACGGGAGGAGACCGAGGCGCTCGTGGAGGCCGTCGCGGAGACCGGCCTCACGTACATGATGGGCGAGACCAGCCACTACAACCCGGCCACCGTCTACGCCCGTCAGAAGGCCGCCGACGGTGCCTTCGGCCGCCTCTTCCACGCCGAGGGCGACTACGTGCACGACATGGACCTCGGCTTCTACGACGCCTACCGCTACAGCGGCGGCGAGCGGTGGAAGGAGACGGCGAGCTTCCCGCCGCTGCTCTACCCGACGCACAGCATCGGCGGAGTGCTGGGCGCCTGGCGGACGTACGCGACGAGCGTCAGCGCGATCGGCGTCCGCGACGAGCGTGGCGACGGCGTCTTCGACCGGGAGATCAGCCGGTTCGGCAACGACTTCTCCAACGCGACGGCCCTGTTCGCGACGGCGGGCGGCGGATCGTTCCGTACGAACGAGTTCCGCAGGGTCGGCTATCCGTCGCACCTCCGCGAATCCCGCTTCCGCTTCTTCGGTACGGAGGGGAGCTTCGAACAGGTGGCCACCGTGAGCCTCTGGCAGGACAAGCGCGGTGTGCGGGACGTCTCGGAGCACCTCCGTGCCGTGCCGACGCTCTCCGCGGACGATCCGTCGCTCGCCGGGATCTCGCCGGCGCTGCGCGACGCCTTCGTCTCCGGTACGGCGCCGGTGCACGAACGGGCCCGGCTGCCACGGGAGTTCGCGCACGCGCCCAACGGGCACGAGGGCAGCCACCACTTCCTCGCGGACGACTTCGTCACCGCCGTGAACGAGGGCGGCCTGCCGCCCGTCAACGCATGGGTCGCGGCGCGCTACACGCTGCCGGGCGTCGTCGCGCACGAGTCGGCGCTGCGGGACGGCGAGCGGCTGCCGGTGCCCGACCTCGGGGACCCGCCGGGCTGAGGGCAACGGACCGGTGGATACGGGCCGTTGGCACCGCACGGGCCCCAACGGGCGTGCGGCGCCCCCGCGTTCGTCCCGTTGCCTTCTCCTGAAGAAGAGCGGCGGCCCGGCACCCCGTGGGATGCCGGGCC
>NZ_LJGW01000158.1:0-516 GCF_001751255.1 Streptomyces nanshensis
GTCCGTCCCGTCGTCCTCGTCCCGCCCGGCGGCGAGGTCCAGTGGCAGACCGACCGCCAGATCGACGGCGAGGTCGACCGCGGCCAGATAGCGGTCGGCGGCGCGCTGCGGATGGCGTCCGGCGGGGTCGTCGCAGGCGTCGGCGAAGGCCAGCGCCCGCAGCGACCACGGGGCGGGCGCCGCGGCGACCGAACGCTCCCCACTGCGCACGGCCTGGGCNTCCCAACTGCGCACGGCCTGGGCGTGATCGCCCGCGTGCCACTGCGCGACGCCCAGGTGGTAGTCGGTGAGCGGCCCCGCGGACGCGCACTCCAGCCTCTCCCGCCAGGCGCCGGAGACCAGCGACGGACCGGCGGCCCGCACCGGACCGGGCCCCGGTGCGTCGTCCGGGAAGCGGCCCTCGGCCAGCAGCGTCGCCCACGGGCGCTGTTCCGCGCCCATCGTCTCCGCCGGGAAGGGCGTACCGGGCAACGCGTAGCCGCCGCGGGCCACTTCGAGGGCGCCCCAGCCGGAGCC
>NZ_LJGW01000158.1:525-1981 GCF_001751255.1 Streptomyces nanshensis
TCGAGGGCGCCCCAGCCGGAGCCGGCCGCCAGCAGCCCCATGTCCGTCGACGCGTCCGACGCATCCGACGCGTCACGTACGGGGTCGGCGTCCGCGAACGGGCGCCACGCGGCGAACGCCGCGTCCACGTCGGCCCGCGGCAGCGCCTCCTCCAGGCGCGCGTCGACCTGCCGCCGGGCGGCGGCCCAGTCCTCGCCGTGCACCGCGTCCGGATCCGCGGTCAGCGGCCCGTACGCCTCCAGCCACGCGAACTCCCGCCCCGCCTCCAGCCGTACGTGTTCGAGCTGCGTACGCGCCAGGCCCGCCTGGATCTCGGCGTAGCCGCCGGTGCCCGGCTCGGTCAGCCACTGCTGCCAGCGTCTGCCGCCGGGCCCGTGGCCCCATACGAACAGCTTCCGGCCGCTCAGCAGATCCGTCGAGGTCTGCACAAGGCCCGTGCCGCGCTCGTCGAGGGAGGCGATCCACTTCCGCTCCGCGCGGGGGATCTCGTAGAAGTAGTCGGCAGGGAACTCGCTGCGCAGCGCGTACGTACGGTCCGCACCGTCCCATTCGGGCACCGGGATGCGGCGCAGCCGGCGCTCGTAGGCGAAGTACCAGGTCTCCTCGGCCGGTACGAGGACGCGGGCGCCCTCCTGCTCCGGCACGGCGATGTTCGACCACCAGTAGACGGGCACGGTCCGGTCGTGCGGATTGCGGATACGGACACCGACGTAGAGGAAGTCCGAACCGTCCGGCAGCCACAGATCGACCTGGAACGGGGTGTCGCGCAGCCGCTCCCACTCCCACAGCCGCAGCATGTCCCCGCCGTCGGGCGCGGGCACGCGCGCCGCGTGCACGGGGGCGACGGAGAGCGTCGTATGGCCGGTCGCGCCGATGTTCCACTCGATGCCGCCGGAGAACCAGGCGCCGTTCAGGGCGAAGTCCGCGGGCTGGAAGACCGGGTTGGTGTACAGCAACTCCCGCCCGGTGGGCTTGTGATGCAGGGAGTGGACACGGCCGCCGAGGCCCGGCAGGACGGTCGCGCGCAGCCGGTCGTTCTCCAGGACGAGGGCGTCGAGGGCGGCGGGCGTGCGCTCGCGCGTGTAGCCGTCGAGGATGCGGACGGGCAGGACGGAGCGCAGCGGCGCATAGCCGACCTGACGCGCCATGTCGGGCGGAAGCTCGGCCCGTTGACGCTCGTCGACGGTGTGCATCTCGTCGAGGGGAGCGAGCGGGGGCAGCGGGTTCTCCGGGCCGACGGGGGCGACGGGCAGATTCACGGTCGTACGTCGCAGCGTCGCCGGCACGGCTACCTCGATCCTCACGGTGATGTCCTCGGTGGGCGCGGTGCCGGCAGCTCGCGGCCGGGACGCCCTTGACGACCATGGAACACGCCGGAGGGCAGGTTGAACAGGCCGCGGGGAGGCGGGGGTCGGGGCACGGGAGCAGGTGAGGCGAGGGGTGGGGTGTGGTGGGT
>NZ_LJGW01000158.1:2031-12311 GCF_001751255.1 Streptomyces nanshensis
CGGCGCGAGAGGCCGCGGTGGGTGCGGCTCGGAGGCGGACGGGGGCGTACGGGGATGTACGGGGCGCGGAGGTGGCGGGAGGGGCGTGCGGCGTCAGCCGCGTCGGCAGGCCCAGGCCGCGGCGTAGCCCTCCGGTGCGGCGATGTCGCCGATGCGCCAGCCCGGCGGCTCGGCGGGCGGCTCCCCGGTGCCGACATAGGTGACCGACGGCTCCTCGGCGAGCCCCGTGCCGGTGCCCTTGAGATACGCCTCCTTACGGGTCCAGCAACGGGCGAACGCGGCGGGCCGCCCCGCGGGCGCCTGCGCGCCCAACTCGTCCCGCTCACGCGGATGGAGAGCACGCGCGACGTCCTCGACGACGGCGACCGACGGCTCGGCCTCGACGTCCACGCCCACGGGCACCCCGGCGAACGCGAGCAGCACCACGTCCCCGGCGTGCGAGAGCGAGAAGTGCAGCGGATCCCCGGCCACGCCCGGCCTGCCGTGCGGGCCTCCGCACACGGGACAGTGAGCCCGTACGAGGGGCACGTCGGCGGGCGCGAAGCCGGTGCGGTGGGCGAGTTCGCGCCGCAGCGCAGTGTGCGCGACGAGAAAGCGCTCCCGGTCCGCCGGGCGCTGGAACACCTCCGCCCGCGCCCGCTCCTCCTCGGAGAGGGAGTCCGCGTCGCGGTCGGCGCGCGCGGCGTTCTCCCGTACCCGGAGGAGAAGAATCTCGGGAGCTTCGGGCGCATCGGTCATGGTACGAACGTACCGTGACCGACCCGTCGCTCTTCCCTCCCTCGCTGCCGGTACTGAACGGCATGCGGCGCACCGCGAGCGGACGCGAATGGCTGGAGCAACTGCCCGCCCTGGTCGAGGAGTTCCGCGACCGCTGGGAACTGCGGCTCGGCACCCCGTACCACGGCGGAAGCTGCTCATGGGTCGCCCCCGCGCTGCGTACGGACGGCACACCGGCCGTGCTGAAGGTGACCTGGCCGCACCGTGAGGCACGGCCCGAGGGCGAGGTGCTGCGGCGGTGGAACGGGCGAGGCTCGGTGCTCGTCCACGAGCACGACCCGCAGCGCTACGCGCTCCTGCTGGAGCGGTGCGAACCCGGCACGGAGCTGTGCGCGGCGGCGGAACTGCCCCCGGAGGAACGGCTGCTGCTCGGCGCCGGGGTGCTGCGACGACTGTGGGACGCGGATCCGGACGAAGCCGTCGGCGAGGGCCGACCGCCGTCCGTGGAACGGTTGTCGGCGCTGTGCGACGACTGGGCCCTGCGTACCGAGGAACGCGTCGCCCGTCACCCCTGGCCCGCCGGCGTCGACACCGGACTCTTCCTGCTCGGGGCGGAACTGCTGCGCGAACTGCCGCGCGGCGCCTCCCGGGAGACCGTCCTGCACGGCGACTTCAACCCCGGCAACCTTCTCGCCGCGGAACGCGAACCATGGCTGGCGATCGACACCAAGCCGCTGGTGGGCGATCCCGCCTTCGACCCATGGCCGCTGATCCAGCAGATCGACGACCCGTTCACACACCCCGACCCCCGGCGAGTGCTCGCCGACCGCACCGCGCTCGTGGCCGACGCCACGGGCACGGACGTCGCCCGCGTCCGTGCCTGGGCCGTGGCCCGCCTCGTGGACTTTCTGCTGTACCACCTGGACGGCGACGGCGAACTGTCCGACAGCGGGCGGATGTCGGAGAGCGGGCGGAGGTCGGAACAGGTACGGACGCTGGCCGGCCTTGCCGGGCTCTGAGCGGGGGGGTGCCTCACTCCCCCGTCGTGCCGTCTGCCAACTCCCGTGCCACGTCGAGCTGTCCCACGTGCCGCGCGTACTCCTGCAGCAGATGGAAGAGGATCCACGCGAGCGACGGCGCCTCGTCCTCGGTGGGGAAGCGCCCGCCGAGCCGTGCCCGCGCGTCCAGCCGTGCGTCGCGGACGATTTCGCGGGACCGGTCGCACTGGGTGCGGAAGGCGTCGATGACCTCTGCCGCGGACATGCCGTCCGGGACCCGCCATCTGTCGTCGCCGCCCCGGTCGCCCCACGGGTCGGGGACGCGTTCGGCCTCGAACCCCCAGCACAGCCAACGGCGTTCGACATACGTCAGATGGCGTACGAGCTCCAGCGGTGACCAGCCCGACGGCACACGGCTGCCGCGCAGCTCCTCCTCCGGCAGGCCCTCGATCTTGCGCAGGAGCGTGTCGCGGTAGTAGTCGAGATAGCCGCGCAGGAGTGCGTGCGGCTCGGCGACGGACGGCTCGGGCTCGCCCGGCGGCAGCGGTGGGATAGAGGCTTCGATGGCGGTCACAGCAGTCCCGGTTCGTCGTATGTGAGGGTGCCGGCGTCGGCGTCGAGTACGGCCGGGACGCCGAGCGGAAGGGTGGGGGTCGAGGGGCCGTGGCCGAAGCCCAACTCCTCGACGAGGGGCACGCCCAGCGGTTCGAGGCGTTCCCGCAGCACGGTGCTGACCTCTTCCGGGTCGCCGCACGCCGTCCAGGAGCCGAGCGCGATACCGGCGACGCCCTCGAACCAGCCCGAGCGCAGCAGTTGCGTCAGCAGCCGGTCGAGGCTGTAGGGCGGCTGGTCTATGTCTTCCAGGAGCACGATGGCTCCGGCTGCGGACGTACGGGCGTGCGGGGTGCCGAGTTCGGCCGCGAGCAGCGAGAGGTTCCCGCCGATGGTGACGCCGCGGGCCTGTCCCGGAACGACCGTGCGGGTGGCGGCTGTCGGCCCGATCTCCAGCACCTCTTCGGGGGTGAAGAGGGAGCGCCGCAGATGTTCGCGCGTGGCCTCGTCCTCGATGAAGGAGAGAGTGGCGGTCATCGGCCCGTGGAGTGTGGCGAGTTCGAGGCGTTGCGCCATCGCCTCGTGCAGGACGGTGAGGTCGCTGTAGCCGACGAAGACCTTGGGTCCGGCCGCGCGGAGCCGGTCCCAGTCGAGCCGGTCGAGGATGCGCTGGGTGCCGTAGCCGCCGCGGGCGGAGATGACGGCTGCGAGCGACGGGTCGCACCAGGCTTCTTCGAAGTCGCGGATGCGGTGTTCGTCGGCGCTGGCCAGATGCGCGAGTCGGGGGTGCGGGGTCAGTACGTGGGGGCCGACGACCGGTTCCAGGCCCCAGTCGCGCAGTACGGTCAGGCCGCTCTCCAGCCGGTCACCGGGCACGGGGCCGCTGGGGGCGACGATGCCGACGCGGTCGCCTTTCCGCAGTCGCCGGGGCCTGGTCAGGGGTGTGACCAGCGGGGCGGAGGCGGTGGCCGTCCCTGGCGTGGGTGCGGTCGTCTGCGTGGTCGTCGATGCGGAGGTGTCAGTGCTCATCGGTCCAGCTCCAGTACCGGCACGTCGTCACGGGTGATGCCGAAGGTCTGTACGTACAGGGCGAGTTCGGACTCGGTGGCGCGGATGATCGTCTCGGCGCGGCGGAAGCCGTGTCCCTCTCCCTCGAACGTGAGATAGGCGTAGGGGACGCGGCTGCCGTCGACTTCGGCGAGGAACCGTTCGCACTGCACGGGCGGGCAGATCACGTCGTCGAGTCCCTGAAGCAGCAGGAAGGGCACGCTGATGCGGTCGGCGTGGTGCAGGGGTGAGCGGTCGCGGTAGCGGTCGGGGACGCTCGTGAGGGGGCCGACGAGCGATTCCAGGTACTGCGATTCGAAGTCGTGGGTCTCGTCGGTGGCCCAGCCGGTGAGGTCGAGGATGGGGTAGCTGATCGTCCCGCATGCGTAGAGCCCTTCGGCTGCGGGCGAGGTGAGGGAGACGGCGGTGGTCCAGCCGCCGGCGCTGCCGCCGCGCACGGCGAGCCGTGCCGGGTCGGCCTCTCCTTCGGCGGCGAGTTGCCGGGCGGCGGCGGCGCAGTCCTCGACGTCGACGACGCCCCACTGTTCGCGCAGCCGGTTGCGGTATGCGCGTCCGTAGCCCGTCGAGCCGCCGTAGTTGACCTCGACGACGCCGATGCCGCGGGAGGTGAAGTAGGCGATCTCCAGGTCGAGTACGAGGGGTGCGCGGCCGGTCGGGCCGCCGTGTGCCCAGACGACATACGGGGGCGCCTCCCCTTCGGGTGCCTCGTAGCCGGGGTGGTGCGGGGGGTAGACCTGGGCGTGGATGTCGCGGCCGTCCGGGCCAGTGAAAGTGCGCTCCTGCGGCTGCGGATAGTGGGCCGGGTCCACGGCGTCCTTGTGGTGGGCGGCGACGACTCTGCTGTGTCCGGTGCGGGTGTCGATCTCGACGACCTCGTAGGAGGTCTGCGGTCCGGCGGCGACGCCGATGACCCGGGTGCCGGCCGTGGCCAGGTCGGCCCATTCGGTCCAGGGGCCGGTGGTGTCGGCGAGTTCGCCGGTCTGCGGGTCGAGGATGCCCAGCCGCATGGAGCCCTTGCCGTGCAGGGCCGCGATGAGGCCGCCGTCCAGGGGCTCGAACCACGTCTGTCCGATGCGCCAGAGTCCGGCTGCGAACTCCTCTTCGCGCGGGCACAGATCGCGCCGTGCGCCCGGGTCCGAGGCTGCGGCGTCGAGGTCGAGGCGCTGGAGGTTCCACCAGCCGGACTCGTCGGAGGCGAGCAACAAAGCGCCGTCGGGGGCCCATTCGACCTGTGCGACGGATTCCTCGGGGCCGCCGGCGACGGTGCGGACGTCTTCGAACCGCCCGGTGTCCGTGACCCGTGCCGTCATCACGCGGGTGCCGTCCCAGGGCATCGCCGGGTGGTCCCAGGCGAGCCATGCGGCGCGTGTCCCGTTTGGGGAGAGCCGTGGCCCGGTCACGAACCGGCTGGCGTCGTCGGTCAGTTCGCGTACGACGCTGCGGTCTTCGGCGGCGGAGCCGTCGAGGGGGACGGCGGCGATGACCCGCCGCAGATCGGTGGGGCCCTCACCGGTGAACTCCTCCAGTACGCACCACACTTCGGGCCCCGCCGGGCCTTCGGTCAGCACGACGGGGTCGCACCAGCGCAGTCCGCCCGGTACGAGCTGCGCGGCGGGCGTCAGCGGCCAGGGTTTCTGCTCGGGGCTGTCCGGTGCGACGGCGTAGAGACGCTGGTCCGCGAAGTGGGTGAAGACCACCAGCGGCCCGTCGTCGGTGCGCGTCGCGCCCGCCCAGGGCCGGCCGCCGTACTCGATGACGCGGTTGCGTACGTTCCATGGCGCGGGCAGCACCGAATGGGCCTCGCCGCCGCCCGCGGGCAGCCGCATCAGGGCGCGGCGCCCGCCCTCCTCCGGGCGGGGCTCCGTCCACCAGACCTCCTCGCCGACGGTGCCGAGATACTCGGGGCGTCCGTCGTGTGAGGCGACGAGCGCGGCGTCGATGGGGGACGGCCAACTGCCGTACGGGGCAATGGTCTTCGCCATGTCCGGTGAGCCTCCAGATGGGCCGGGAAGGGGACGGGACGGTGTGCGGAGGAGTGGAGGTGATGGGCGGTGCGGGCGCGCGTGGGCGGTGTTCAGAGGGCGCGCAGGGCGCGGTCCAGGACGCGGGTGCCGAAGTGCAGGGCCTCCACGGGGACGCGCTCGTCGACGCCGTGGAAGAGCGCCTGGTAGTCGAAGCCTTCGGGGAGCTTCAGCGGTGTGAAGCCGTAGCCGGCGATGCCCAGCCGGGAGAACTGCTTGGCGTCGGTGCCTCCGGACATGCAGAACGGGACGACGTGGGAGTCCGGGTCGAAGTGCTCCAGCGCTTCGCGCAGCACGCCGTAGGTCGGTGAGTCCACGGGGGCTTCCAGGGCGACCTCGCGGTGGTGGAACTCCCAGTCCACGTCGGGGCCGGTGAGTGCGTCGAGGGTGCGGTGGAACTCCTCTTCGCCGCCGGGCAGCATCCGCCCGTCGACGAAGGCGGTGGCGCTGCCGGGGATGACGTTGACCTTGTAACCGGCTTCCAGCATCGTCGGGTTGGCGCTGTTGCGCACGGTGGGCTCCACCAGGGCGGCGGCGGGGCCGAGTTCGGCGAGGAGCTTGCCGGCGTCGAAGCCGGGCGCGTCCAGGTCGGGACGGGGCAGGCCGTGTACGGCGGCGAGTTCCGTCAGGGCGGCGCGCACCGTCGGGGTGAGCCGCTGCGGCCACTCGTGGTCGCCGATGCGGGCGACGGCGGCGGCAAGTCTGCTGACGGCGTTGTCCCGGTTGACCTTGGAGCCGTGGCCGGCCTTGCCGCGGGCGCTGAGCTTCAGCCAGCCGGTGCCCCGTTCGCCCGCGGCCACGGGATACAGCCGCAGTCCCTGGCCGGCGTGGAAGGTGAAGGCCCCGGACTCGCTGATGCCTTCGGTGCAGCCTTCGAAGAGGCCGGGGTGGTGGTCGGCGAGGAAGCCCGAGCCGTAGTCGGCGCTGTCCTCCTCGTCCGCGGTGAAGGCGAGCACGATGTCGCGGCGGGGCGGTACTCCTGCACGGGCCCAGGCGCGGGCGAGGGCGAGCACCATGGCGTCGGCGTTCTTCATGTCGATGGCGCCGCGGCCCCAGACGACTCCGTCGCGGATCTCGCCGGAGAAGGGGTGGACGCTCCAGTCGGCCGGTTCGGCCGGGACGACGTCGAGGTGGCCGTGTACGAGGAGGGCGTCTGCGGAGGGGTCGCTGCCGGGGATGCGCGCCACCACGTTCGTACGGCCCGGTGCCTTCTCCAGCAGGTGCGGTTCGACGCCCACGGCGGACAGCCGTTCCGCGACGTATTCCGCGGCCTCGCGTTCGGTGCCCTCGCCGCCGCCGCGGTTGGTGGTGTCGATGCGGATCAGCTCCGAGGTGAAGGTCACCGCCTCGTCGAGCGCCGTCTGGTCGATGTGCTCAGCCATACTGTTCCTCCACCGCGGCCGATACGACCGTCGTGACTGCCTTGAACGTGCGGATCCCCTCGTACATGTCGGGGGAGGTGTAGACGACGCGGCGCTCTCCGGAGCGCTTCACGCCCGGTACGACGGTGGCGGCGCCGACGAGGTGTTCGGCGTCGAACTCCAGCTCCACCGTGTGCTGCTGGGACTGCGAGGGGCTGGCGCGCACGGCGAGGGCGACGGCCTTGCGGGCGGCGGACTGGATGTCGGCGGCGGTGCGTCCGGGGGTGCGGCAGACCGCCGCGTAGCGCGAGACGTAGTCCTTCACGGCGACGCCGAACGCGTCCGGTGCGTAGCCCTTCGCGTCCTCGACGGTGCGGTCGTCGCCCGTGACCAGGACGACCGGCACTCCGTACTCCTCGACGACGAGGGCGTTGAGGAGACCTTCGCTGGCGCGGGCTCCGTCGACCCAGACGCCGGTGATGGAGTTCGCCAAGTACGTATGGGCGAGGACGCCTTCGGTGCCGGCGCCGGTGTGGTAGCCGACGAACGCGATGCCGTCCACGTCTCCGTGCTGGACGCCCTCGACCATGCTGAGCGACTTGTGCCGGCCGGTGAGCATCTGCGCGCGGTCGTCGAGCTGTTCCAGCAGCAGGTTCCGCATGGACCAGTGCGCCTCGTTGATGAGCACCTCATCGGCGCCGCCCTCGAAGAAACCGGTCACCGCCGCGTTGACGTCCGAGGTGAACATCGGGCGGCAGCGCTCCCATTGGGGCGTGCCCGGCAGGACGTCGGCGGGCCATGTCACGCCGGTTGCGCCTTCCATGTCGGCGCTGATGAGGATCTTCATGCCGGGAACGTTACGCGGTCGGCAAACCCGCGGACACCCTTGTGGATAACTCCTGTGGTCTCGACCACTGGAACCCGTCGCCGTCACCTGCTGACCAGGCGTTTCCACGTGTGACGGGCGCCTTGGACCGCTTTCCGCGACACGCACTCCGCACGGTGCGCGCGGCAGGCGCCGCGGCGCTCCGCGGGCGTTCCGGCCCAGGCGTCAGTTCTCGTGCCCGAGTTGCAGATCGCGTTCGGTGCGTCCGCCGCCGGCGATGTGCAGCACCGTCGCCACCGGCGGATATCCGGCGGCGATGACGGTGTACTCGCCCGCGGCCAGATCGACGAAGCGGAAGACGCCGTCGGCCCGGGTCGTCGCGGTGTCGACCACGTTGCCCGCGGCGTCCAGCAGCGTCACACGGGCGTCCTCGACGGGCCGTCCGCCGCCCGCCCGTACGGTCCCGCGGAGCGTGGCGCCGCCCGCGAGTTCGATGTCCTGGCGGGTCTCGCGCGCGGCGTGCACGGACACCGGCAGCGCCGCCGGACGGTGGGCGGGGGCGCTCGCCGCGAGGGTGTACTCCCCGGCGACGAGCTGGTCGAGCACGTAACTCCCGTCGTCCGCGCTGCGGGTGGCGGCCACGACCTCGCCGCGTACGTCGGTGAGCGTCACCGCGGCCTCCCGTACGGGCTGCCCGTCGGGCGTGAGCACACAGCCCGCCAGCCGTCCGGCGCCGCCGAGCACGATGTCGAGTTCGACGGGGCGCTCCCCCACGGTGACGCTGACGGCCTGCGGCTGGTGGCCGCTCGCGGCGGCGATCAGGACGTACGCACCGGAGGCGGGGGTGCTCAGCGCGTACCGCCCGTCGTCGCCCGTGGCGCCCCGGCCGACCTGTGCTCCGCCGGTGTCGATGAGGGTGAGCGCGGCCCGTGGCACGCTGCTGCCGTCGTGGTGGCGCACGCTGCCGCACACCGGGACTCCCGCCGGATGCGGCCCGTTGGCGGCCGGTGCTGCCGCGGCGGGCGCGTCGGTGTGCGAGGGGGTGCGTGCCTCGGGCACGGGAGCGTGCTCGTTCACGAGCGGTTTCTCCTTGAGGAAGAAGGTGAAGATCAGCCCGAGCACGAGCACCGGGACCAGATAGAGGAAGATGCGCGGCATGGCCTCGGCGTAGGCCGCCACGTAGATGTTCCGGAGCGGGCCGGGCAGCGCGTGCACCGCCTGCGGGGTCAGCGAGGAGGGGTCGGGCAGCCGGCCCGTTGTCGCGTCGTGCGGCAGCCGCTGGGCGAGGGCGTCGGTGAGCCGCCGGACGAAGAGCGTCCCGAAGACCGCGGCGCCCACGCTGCCGCCGATCTGCCGGAAGTAGTTGTTGGCGCTCGTCGCGGCGCCCAAGTCGCCTGCGGGCACGGAGTTCTGCACGGCCAGGACCAGCACCGGCAGCACCAGTCCGACGCCCAGTCCGAGGACGGCCATCCACACGCTGTAGGCCACGCGCGAGGTGTCCGTCTCCAGCAGCGACAGCAGCCACATGCCCACGGCGGCGAGGGCGCAGCCCAGCAGCGGGTAGCGGCGGTAGCGGCCCGTACGGGAGATGAGCTGCCCGGAGAGCGTCGAGGAGAGGACGACGCCGCCCATCATGGGCAGCATCAGCAGTCCCGACTCGGTGGCGGTGACGCCGTCGACCATCTGCAGATAGCCCGGCAGATAGCTCGCGGCCCCGAACAGCGCGACGCCGACGGCCACTCCGACGACGCCGGTGACGTTGAAGACGGAGTCGCGGAAGAGGCGCAGCGGCAGCACGGGCTCGCTCGCGACGTGTTCGACGACGAGGAAGAGCAGGGCGCTCGCTCCGCCTCCGGCGGCCAGGGCGAGGATCACCGGGTCGTCCCAGTCGTACTCGGTGCCGCCCCAACTCGTCACCAGGACAAGGCAGGTGGAGAAGGCGCCGAGCAGCAGCGTGCCGAGCACGTCCAGCTTGGGGCGTCCGCGCGGGCGCGGCAGCTTCAGCACGAACGCCGTGACGAGCAGGACGACCAGGCCGAAGGGGACGTTGATGTAGAAGCACCAGCGCCAGGACAGCTCGTCGGTGAACCAGCCGCCCAGCAGAGGTCCGGCCACCGACGCCAGTCCGAACGCGGCGCCGATCAGGCCCATGTAGCGCCCGCGGGCGCGGGGCGGCACGACGTCCGCGATGATCGCCTGCACGCCGATCATCAGGCCGCCCGCTCCGGCGCCCTGGACGGCGCGGTAGGCGATGAGTTCGGTCATGGTGCGGGACCAGCCCGCCAGTGCCGAGCCCGCGACGAAGACGACGATGGCGAAGAGGAAGATCCCCTTGCGGCCGAAGAGGTCGCCGAGTTTGCCGTAGACGGGCAGCCCGATGGTGGCGGCGAGCAGATACGAGGTCACGGCCCACGACATCCGGTCCAGGCCGTGCAGTTCGCCGACGATCTCGGGCAACGCCGTGGCGACGATGGTCTGTTCGAGCGCGGCCAGCAGCAGCGCCAGCATCAGGGCGACGAAGACGAACCGGACGCGGCGGGGGCTGAGTCCGGCGGGGCTCGGCGGCTTCCGCGGGCCCGGCCCGGCGACGGCGGAGGCCGGCGCTCCGGCATCGGGCCCGTACTCGGACCGGCGCTCCGGCTCGCACCCGGCAGCTCCCGGTACGGGAACCGCGGGCTCCGGCGGCGGCGCCCCGGGAGGCGGCCCCGGGACCTCCACGTCCACCTCGATCACGGCG
>NZ_LJGW01000158.1:12343-20296 GCF_001751255.1 Streptomyces nanshensis
TGGGCGCCCCAGAGCCGTCCCGCCGCCCATCGCACTCCCTCGTCACGTCCACCCGTTACGGGGAGCATTTCTCGCATCACGCGACAAGTACGAGCAAGTCGGTCAGGGCTCCCGTACGGAGGGGCCGTGACGCCCCAACTCCGTTGCCCCGGGCGCCCGTCGGGCCCCCAACTGCGGCTTTGGAAGCGAGCAACGACGGGACGGAGACGGGGGCACCCGTTCCGTCCCGTCGGGAAAACCACTCGTTCCGGTGAGCGGCGGCGGCCCCCTCCGGCCGCCCAGGCTTGCCTGCCCGCCCGCCGGGAGCGGCTACTTCTCCGTCTCGGCTGCGAGCTTGGCCAGCATCTCGTCGTAGATGCGCGCGAGCCCCTTGGGCGCGAAGGCCCGCTCGAAGAAGCCGCCGATGCCGCTCGCCCCCTGCCAGGTCGTGGTCACCGTGACGTGTGACGAGCCGTCGGCTGCGCCCGGTGCGATCTTCCAGGTCGTCACCATCGTGGAGTTGCGGTCGCTCTCCACCAGGTCGCCCTCGCCCGGCCCGGCCGGCTCGGTGACGTCGACGAGGCAGTCGCGGACGCGCTTACTGGTGGCCTGGATCTTCCAGTGCACGACGGTGCCCACGCCCTCGCCGCCCTCGCGTACCTCGTACTCGCTGTAGTGCTCGGGCAGCAGCTTCGGCCTGGTCTCACGGTAGTCGGCGAGGGCCGCTCGCACCTCCCCGGGTCCGGCCGCGATCTCGCGCTGGGTGCTGGCCTCGACCTGCGCCATTTGCTCCTCCTGCTGTTCGGCACATCCCTCGCGCCCCGGCAGGCGCCCGGCAAGCCAATCACCCCGCGGACCGGGGCCCAAATCGGCTTGACAGAGCCAGTGGGAACAGGTGTTCTATTCTCTGTGTACGAACGGCACACGGCACGAGGAGGGTCCATGCGCTGGGAGAACCTGAGCGGCGACGGGTCGGCGGTGAACCCCGCCCTCTTCGGCACCGATGTGGTGACGCGAACGTTCGACACCCCCGAGTTCGCCGGGATCACCTTCCACGAGGTGCGCGCCCGCTCGATCGTGAACCGGGTGCCGGGGGCCTCGCGGATGCCGTTCGAATGGACCGTCAATCCGTACCGGGGCTGCTCGCACGCCTGCGTCTACTGCTTCGCGCGCGGCACGCACCGCTATCTCGACCTCGACACCGGGGCGGGCTTCGACTCGCAGATCGTCGTCAAGGTCAACGCACCCGAACTGCTCCGCCGCGAGCTGGGATCGAGCCGCTGGCACGGACAGCACATCGCGATGGGCACCAACGTCGACTGCTACCAGCGCGCCGAGGGCCGCTACCGCCTGATGCCCGGAATCGTCTCCGCGCTGCGCGACTACGCCAACCCCTTCTCGATCCTCACCAAGGGGACGCTCATCCTCCGCGACCTCGACCTGCTGCGCTCCGCCGCAGCCGTCACCGACGTCGGGATATCCGTCTCCGTCGGCTTCACCGACGAGGAGCTGTGGCGCACCGTCGAACCCGGCACCCCCGCTCCCGAACGCCGCCTCGACGTCGTCCGTACGCTCAGCAGCCAGGGCATCCCGTGCGGGGTGCTGATGGCCCCGGTCATCCCGTTCCTCAGCGACTCACCGGCCCAACTGCGCACCACGGTGCGGGCGATCGCCGCCGCCGGGGCGACCTCCGTCACGCCGCTCGCGCTGCATCTGCGGCCCGGTGCGCGGGAGTGGTACATGAAGTGGCTCGCCGAGCACCACCCGGGACTGGTGCGGCACTACGAGGGGCTGTACGCGGACGGGGCGTACGCACCGAAGTGGTACCAGCGGCGCATCACCCGTCAGGTGCACGAACTGGCCGCCGAGTACGGCATCGGCCCGACCTCCCCCGGCACCCACCGGCGCATCGAGGTGCACCCCGACCGGACCCCGGAAGAGGAACCCGAAGCCCCGCACTGCACCCAGCTCACGCTGCTGTAGAGATCTCCGGCGCGGAAAACCGCTGGCGCCGTTCGCGCCCCGCACACGACGATCCCCGCATGCCGGAACTCACTCACATCACCGCGCCGCGGGGCGTCGCCCCGGGCAACGGCTACAGCCATGTCGTCTGGGGCGAAGGCCGGTTCGTGGCCGTCTCCGGACAGCTCGCGCTCGACGAGAACGGCGACGTCGTCGGACGGGGAGACCCCGCGGCGCAAGCCCGCCAGGTCTTCGCGAACCTGCGCCGCTGCCTCACCGAGGCGGGCGCCTCCTTCGACGACGTGCTGAAGCTCACCTTCTACACCACGGACATCGGCATCCTGCCCGCCGTCCGCGCGGCACGCGACGCCTGCGTGGACGTCACACGGCCCCCGGCGAGCACGGCCGTCGAGGTCTCCTCGCTCGCCCACCCCGAACTGGTGCTGGAGGTCGAGGCGTTCGCGCTCGTGCCCGCCGGCGGATGAGCCTCCCGGTCATACGTCTTCGAGGACGGTGCTGTCCTGGTCCGCGCGGCGGATCGTGCGCAGCGCGTGCCCCGGGTGCCAGACCTGGAAGACGATGTGCGGATCCTCGATCGTGACGCGTACGACCTCCGACAGCTCCGCACGGAAGAGGTGGAAGCGCTCGGGGGCCTCGCCCTGCTCCGCGCCGGCCGCGTAGCGCGCGAACTCCTCGGGGTCGCTCACCTCGACCGCCCGTCCCGAGACGCGGACGTCGCCGCCGTGCATGCCCGTGCCCGTGCCGGGGTTGGCGTGCATGGAGAAGCGGGGGTCGCGGCGCAGATCCAGCGCCTTGCGGGAGCCGATCATCATGCCCAGCCACAACTCGTCGCCGCGGAAGTCGCCCTCCAGACCGCTCAGACGGGGCGAGCCGTCGGGGCGCAGCGTGGCCAGCACATGGTGCTGGAAGGCGGCGAAGCGGGCACGTACGACATCGGCGAACTCCGGTTCTGCGGCGCGGAAGGCCGCCCAGCTCACAGTCATGCGCCCATGCTGGCGCCGAATCCCGACACCTTCCGTCCGGATTGCGCCGGGTGCGCGCGGCTCCGCTCCCGACGGCGGTCGGCGGTCCGCCGGGCAAGGGGCAGCGGTCACGGGCCAGGGGTCAGCGGCCAGGATCGGCGGTCAGGGTCAGCGGCCGAGGGCTGGCGGTCGGGCTCGGCAGGGATGCGAACTCGGCGCCGGGGCTCAGCGGTTGGGCTTGACGGGTTTTCTGCGCGTTCTGCCCTGCGAGGCCGGTATCCGCGCGAGCGCCGCCTTCGCCGACGGGGAGAGCCGGTGGTGCTCGGCGGCGGCCATCAGCACCGCGATCGCCCGCCGGTCCCCCAGGGCGCCCAGCCCCTGTACGCATGCCTCGGCGATCGGCCAGTAGTGGACGGGTCCCATCAGCAGCCGCTGGAGCACGGAGATGAGCGTGGGGACGGACTCGGGCGCACGTAACGCCGTGAGCAGCCGTACGGCGTGCAGCGCGTAGCCGGTGCGCAGTTCGTTCGTCGCGAGGGCCGCGGCGGCACGTGCGGTGCGCGGGTCGCGCAATCGTGCCAGGGCGTGGGCGGCGGTGGCGCACCGCACGGGATCGCGGTAGTTGAGCATGAAGATCAGCGTTTCGAAACTGCGCCGGTCCCCCGCCTTGCCGAGGGCGAACGCCGCCACCTCCCGTGCCCACAGCGGGCGCTGGCTCTCCGCCAGTACGGCCGCCAGTTCGTCGCGTGCGCCGGGAGTGTCCTCCCTGGCGAGCGCGACCAGGCGCTCGTACTCGACCGGGTCCGCCTCGGCCCGTACTCGGTCGACCAACGACCGGAATGCGTCGCCCACTTCCGCTCCCTCCCCCTCGTGCTCCGTCCCACAGCCCTGGAAGTGCCATACCCCTGGCGCATTGGTTACCCACGAGTTAAGCTCCTCGGCAGAGCGGCACCCCCGCTCGGGCGGCCTGGTGACGCAGCCGCCCGAGAGAGAAGTCGGTTCGGCGGGGGTCCGGGCCTCGTGGCACACGGTCACGGCACGGCCCGGACAGAGCACCGCACAGCTACGCCGCGTGACGAGCGGCCTGGGAACGGCCCCTGGGACAGGGCCGGTCGGGCCTCAGCCCTCCCTCCCGCTCGCGGCCCCTGGCCTTCCCTGCTCCTCGAATTTCTTCACCGGCTTCTCGTCTCTTCTCATCTCTCTTCTTCTCTGTTAGCCGCGTTCCCGCTTCACCGATCTCCGCAACGCCCGCCCGCCGCACGCCGGTTCGTACCGGTTCGTGCCGTGGGCGCGGTGCGGCACACCTCATCGTCAGTCGTCACACCAGAGGAGTCCCGTGATGGACCGTCCGCCTCTGCACACCATCGCCGTCGTCGGCCTCGGCACCATGGGCGCCGGCATCGCCGACGTACTCGCACGGGCCGGCCGCGAGGTCGTCGGCATCGACATCAGCGAAGCCGCGCTGGCGCACGCCACCGCCGCCTTCGAGGCGTCCACCGCGCGCGCCGTGCGGCGCGAGCGCATGACGGAGGACGAACGGCGGGAGGCGCTGGCCCGCTTCCGTACGTCCACCGAACTGGCGGCGGCCGCCGAGGCGGACCTCGTCATCGAGGTGGTGCCCGAGGACTACGACACCAAGTGCCAGGTCTTCGCCGCCCTCGACACCGTCGTCAAGCCGGACACCATCCTGGCCACCGGCACCAACGCCCTGTCCGTGACGCGTCTCGCCTCCGACTCGGACCGGCCCGAACGCGTGCTGGGACTGCACTTCTTCCACCCCGCGCCCGCCATGAGGCTCGTCGAGGTCGTCTCGTCCGTGCTGACCTCGCCGGAGGCCGTGGACGCGGTGACGGGGCTGGCGCGGGAGCTGGGCAAGGAGCCCGTCGCCGTGGGCGACCGTCCCGGATTCGTCGCCGACGGGCTGCTGTTCGGCTATCTCAACCAGGCGGCGGCGATGTACGAGTCGCGCTACGCCAGCCGCGAGGACATCGACAGCGCGATGCGGCTGGGCTGCGGACTGCCCATGGGCCCGCTCGCGCTGCTCGACCTCATCGGCGTTGACACCGCCCGTACCGTCCTGGACGCGATGTACGCCGACTCCCACGACCGCCTCCACGCGCCCGCGCCGATCCTGCGGCAGCTCAGCGACGCGGGCCTGACGGGCCAGAAGGCCGGCCGCGGCTTCTACACCTACGAGGGACCCGGCTCGTCCGTGACCGTCGCCGACGCCGGGACGCCGGACGAGAACGCGGCCCGTACGCCCGGGCGTCCCGTCGCCTCGGTCGGCGTCGTCGGCTCGGGCACGATGGCCGGCGGCATCGCGGAGGTCTTCGCGAAGGCCGGGTACGACACGGTGCTCGCCGCCCGCAGCGACGAGAAGGCGGAGACCGCCAAGGCCCGCATCGCCACCTCCTTCGAACGGGCCGTGAAGAAGGGCCGGTTGACGCAGGAGGACGCGGCGGCGGCCCTCGCCCGCATCACGCCCGCGGGCTCGCTCGACGCACTGTCCGAGGTCGACCTCGCCGTCGAGGCGGTCGCCGAGGACCTCGCCGTCAAGCGGGAGCTGTTCACCGCCCTCGACAAGGTCTGCAAGCCCGGTGCCGTACTGGCGACGACCACCAGCTCCCTGCCGGTCGTCGCCTGCGCCCGCGCCACGTCGCGCCCGCAGGACGTGATCGGCATGCACTTCTTCAACCCGGCGCCGGCGATGAAGCTCGTCGAGGTCGTACGGACGGTGCTCACCGGCGACGAGGCCCACGCCACCGTGCGCGAGGTGTGCGCGGGGGTCCGCAAGCACCCCGTGGACTGCGGGGACCGGGCCGGGTTCATCGTGAACGCGCTGCTGTTCCCGTACCTCAACAACGCGGTGAAGATGGTCGAGCAGCACTACGCCTCGCTCGACGACATCGACTCGGCGATGCGGCTCGGCGGCGGCTACCCGATGGGTCCCTTCGAACTGCTGGACGTCGTCGGGCTCGACGTCTCGCTCGCGATCGAGCAGGTGCTGCACCGAGAGTTCCGCGACCCGGGGCTGGCACCGGCGCCGCTGCTGGAGCACCTGGTCGCGGCCGGCTGCCTGGGCCGCAAGACCGGGCGGGGTTTCCGCGAGTACGCACGGCGGTGACGCGTCGGTGACCCGGACCGACCGGTGGGGCGGGCTGCTCCAGCCGTCCGCGGACTGCCCGCCCCCCGAGTCCGTCACGGCATGTAACGTTCCCCACATGTCAGACTCCGCGAAGCCGTCCCGTTCGCCTGCCGCATCCTCCCAGCGCCTCAGAATGCGCCGCGAGTTGGCGGCGGCGGCCATGGAACTCTTCGCGACGAAAGGTTACGAGGCCACGACGGTCGACGAGATCGCGGCGACCGCCGGCGTCGCACGGCGCACCTTCTTCCGGCACTTCCGCGCCAAGGAAGAGGCGATCTTCCCCGACCACGACGACACCCTCGTCCGCGCACAGGCCGTGCTGGAAGCGGCACCCGCCCACGAGAACCCGCTGGACACCGTGTGCCGCGGCATCAAAGAGGTCATGCGGATGTACGCGGCCTCGCCGAAGGGCAGCGTCGAGCGCTACAAGCTGACGCGCGAGGTCCCGGCGCTGCGCGAGCGGGAGATCGCCTCGGTCGCCCGCTACGAACGGCTCTTCACGCGCTATCTGCTGGGCCACTTCGACGAGGCCGCCCACCGCGACGGCGACGACGACCCGCTGCTCGCGGAGGTCGCCGCCTCCGCGGTGGTCACCGCCCACAACCATGTGCTGCGGCGGTGGCTGCGCGGCGGCGGAGTGGGCGATGTGGAGGCCGAGTTGGACCACGCGTTCGCGATCGTACGGCGCACCTTCGGCACCGGCTTCGGCGCGAACCGGCTGGCGGCGCCGCAGCGTGCCGACGCCGGGGACGGTGCCGTGGGCGCCGAGACCAAGCGGGAGGACGAGGTGCTGGTCACGGTCGCCCGCACGGACACCCCCATCGGCGAGATCATGCGGACGATCGAGCAGGCGCTGCGCGACTAACGGGCGGGAACGGCGGCGGGACTGGGCAGCGCCGGCGGGGCCTGGGTGGTCGCGGCGGCGCAGCTCCTGGGCAGGGTGACCTTCCCCGGCTTGTGCTCGAAGGTCCTCATCCGCAGCCACTCGTCCAGTTCCGGGTCGTAGAGATTCTGGATGCCGAACTGCAGGACCTGCCAGAAAGTGCCGCGGTTCTTCTGGTCGACGTAGACGTCCCCGAGCGCGAGCGGAAAGCGCAGATATTTCCCCGGGGGACGCTGCGGCAGGACGACACCGACCCGCCAGTGGTTCACATGCCGTCTCGGATTGTTCTCCAGGGTTTCCCTGCCGACGAACCGGGATCCCTTGAGCGCGTTGTTGAGCTGTTCCAGACCGAGTCCGGGAATCTTCGAGCAGGAGTGCTCGTTCAGGCCCGGCCATTTGTAGGTCAGGGTGTAGAAATCGCCTTTGTAGATCAGGTTGGTGAACCAGATCGGATACTGCGGACCGCCCGCGATCATCTGGCTGTCGCCGTTCCGTCCCTGCCAGGAGAACGGGACGGTGATGCCCAGGTCACGCACGATCCACTTGCCCTTGCCCCGGAAATTCCGCGGGAGTTGAGGCGGCGGTGGCGTGTGTTTTCCGGGCCCCTTCGCCGTCGGTGCGGAGCTCTTTCCGGCGAACGTTCCGGCCGCGCCCGGCGGAAGAGCAGCCGAGACGGCGGCGATCACTCCGGCGACGACGGCCGAAACGGCCGCCCGGCGTGTGCGTTTCCAGCCCATGGTCTCCCTCGATCATCGTCACGCGCCGGCGGGGGCGCAGGGTTTCCACCGCAATGAATCGAACCGGTCCCCGGCCCCGCCTCGCCTGAAACCAGCGGTTAGCCCATGCCCGGCATTCGCACTTTCCCCTCCCCCATGACGTAAGAAGCCCCCGAGCCGACCGTAAGCAGACCTCAACTCCCGCCTCTCCCCCACGCGTTCAGCGCCACCACCGGAACGCCCCCGACGGCGCAAGGGCTCCGGCGGAGCGACCGCCCCCGCGGG
>NZ_LJGW01000005.1:0-1007 GCF_001751255.1 Streptomyces nanshensis
CCGAAGCCTCGCCCCAGCCCAACGACGCCTGACAGTCGCGGACTCGGACGGCCGCACGGGTCCGGCGCCGGTACGGCTGTCGCATGCGTGAGTCGGCGGGGTGGGAATATCTCTCTTCGCCGCTGCACAAATTCGGGAAATGCGCGGTGAGAAATCGTGCCCCGGCGGATGCGGAAGGCAGCTTTTTCGCATTGCACGGAACGGCTGTGTTAGGTTTTGCGCCAGTTGCAGTTGTGGTTCCCAAGACTTCAGGTGCTCCCGGCACCCGCCGGTGAGCATGCGTTTCTGTTCCGGTGTCCCCGGAGGGGAAATCATCGCAGCGACTCCGAGTCCGCAGAGTGCGGACTCCGGGCACTGCCCCCCCGAAGGAGATTCGATATGGCATCCGGCACCGTGAAGTGGTTCAACTCGGAAAAGGGCTTCGGCTTCATCGAGCAGGAGGGCGGCGGCGCCGACGTCTTCGCTCACTACTCGAACATNTCACTTCTCGAACATCGTGGCCTCCGGCTACCGCGAGCTTCTGGAAGGCCAGGCCGTGACCTTCGACGTCACCCAGGGCCAGAAGGGCCTGCAGGCCGAGAACATCGTTCCCGCCTGACGACGCCGACGCGTACGAGGAGCCGGGGCACGCACCTGGGTGTGTGCCCCGGCTCCTCGCGTTGTCAGGGCTCGCCTGCCTCGTCGGATTCCCACGGCGGCGAGCGCGCGGCACACCGTCTGCCGCGCCGCAATTCCCGGGTCGGAGAACGGCAGTTCACAGACCCCGGTGCCCGGCTGTCGGCCGCGTTTTCAGACCGGCCCTCCGGCGCATTTTCACGACGGCCCGGTGACGGTTTCCGTCCCGGCTCGTTCCGTCTTTTTCTCCGGCCCGTTCTGTGGCTTCCCATGGCAGCTCCGCGCTGCCGCGGCGAATTCCTCGATACGTGCCGCATCGAGGAAGGTTCCGTATGAACCGCGCAGTTCGCACCACCACCGGCTCCGACCGTCCCGGTACGGGAGCCCCCTCC
>NZ_LJGW01000005.1:1021-3285 GCF_001751255.1 Streptomyces nanshensis
CCCGGTACGGGAGCCCCCTCCGGGTCCCGCCGGTACAGCGGCGGCGGCCGTCCCAAGGCGTCCGCCGGCCGCCGTGCGCCCCACCGTCCGTCGTCGGGCGGTCGCTCGGGCGGCCGGACGCACCGTGCCGGGCCCCCGAAGGAGTTCGCCCTGCCCGTCACACGGACGGCGCCGCTGCCCGCCGTCGAGACGTTCGCCGGGCTCGACATGCCCGACGCCCTCCAGTCCACGCTCCGTGCGCAGGGCATGAGCGCGCCCTTCCCGATCCAGGCGGCGACGCTGCCCAACGCGCTGGCGGGCCGGGACGTCCTGGGACGCGGACGTACGGGCTCCGGCAAGACCCTCGCCTTCGGCCTGGCGCTGCTGGCCCGTACGGCGGGGCAGCGCGCGCAGCCGCGGACGCCGCTGGCCCTCGTCCTCGTCCCCACCCGGGAACTGGCCCAGCAGGCCACCGCCGCGCTCACCCCCTACGCCCGGTCGCTGCGGCTGCGCCTGACCGCCGTGGTCGGCGGCATGCCGATCGGCCGCCAGGCGCGCTCGCTGGAGTCCGGGAGCGAGGTCGTCGTCGCGACGCCCGGCCGGCTGAAGGACCTCGTCGAGCGGGGACACTGCCGGCTGGACCAGGTCGCCGTCACGGTCCTGGACGAGGCGGACCAGATGGCCGACATGGGCTTCATGCCGCAGGTGACGCACCTGCTCGATCAAGTACGCCCCGGCGGGCAGCGGTTGCTGTTCTCCGCCACCCTGGACCAGAACGTCGACCTGCTCGTCCGCCGCTATCTGACCGACCCGGTGGTCCACTCCGTCGACCCGTCCGCGGGCGCCGTCTCGACCATGGAGCACCACCTGCTGCATGTGCAGGGGACGGACAAGCACGAGACCACGACCCGGATCGCCGCGCGCGACGGGCGGGTGATCATGTTTCTGGACACCAAGCACGCGGCCGACCGGCTCGCCAAGCAGCTCCTGGCCGTCGGCGTACGCGCCTCGGCCCTGCACGGCGGCAAGTCGCAGGCCCAACGCAACCGCACCCTCGCCCAGTTCAAGACCGGCCACACGAACGTGCTGGTGGCCACCAACGTCGCGGCACGGGGGATCCACGTCGACGATCTCGACCTCGTCGTCAACGTCGACCCTCCCCACGACCACAAGGACTATCTGCACCGCGGCGGTCGCACCGCCCGCGCCGGCGAGTCCGGCACGGTCGTCACCCTGGTTCTGCCCAGCCAGCGCCGCAGCATGAGCCGGCTCATGGCCGATGCCGCCATCACCGCGCGGGTGACCAGGGTCCACTCCGGCGAGGACGAACTGAGCCGCATCACCGGTGCGCAGGAGCCCTCGGGCGTTCCCGTCACCATCGCCGCGCCGGCCGGTGAGCGCACCGGCTCCCCCCGGCGCGGACGGCGCGGCCGACCCGTCCAGCGGCGCCGCCGTACGCCGTCCGACTCGGCGGCCTGAGCGCCCTCTTGGGGCGCGGCGCCGGTCGTCGGCGCCTCGCCCCAGAGGTCGCTGTACGCGGTCAGGACGGTCCCGTGAGGCTCTCCTCGATGGCGCCGACCGTCCGCAGCAGGGTGTGCCCGTGGCTGCGTGGATCGATGCCGTTCACGGTGTCGCACACCACGATCGCGGCCACCGGGTCGGCCCGTCCCAGACGGACGGGCGCGGCCAGCTCGACCAGTTCCGGTACGCAGCCGCCGCGGGTGTAGGACAGACCGGTGCGCCGGATCCGTTCGAACTCGTGGCGCATCCGCTCCGCCCGGCCGTCCGCGTTCTGCGGACCGGCCGGGCCGCGGCGGCAGGTGGCCAGCAGCAGCCTGCCGGCCGCCGAGCGGTAGGCGGGCAGCGGTTCGCGCAACGCCCTTGCCAGGCGCTTGTGTTCGGGGCCGTAGAGCGTGCCGACGTGCTGGACCGTCGTCCCCGAGAGCATGCCGACGCTCACGATCTTCCCGGTGAGCTGGAACAGCTCGATGAGGAACGGGGTGACGGTGTGGCTGAGGCTCTGCGCCTTCGCGGAGCCGCCGGCGGCGGTCAACTCGTAGAGATAGTCCCCGAGTACGTAGTACTTCGACTCCGTGCGGACGACGAGGCCCAGGTCGGTCAGGATGTGCATCAGGCGGTGCAGGGACGACTTGGGCAGGTTCAGCAGACGGGACAGCTCCGAGAGCGTCAGCGGCCGTGAGGCGTTGGCCATCGACTCCAGTACGGCGAACGCCTTGCGCAGCGGGCCGCCGGCGGCGCCGCCGCCGTCCGCCCCGCCGCCGTCC
>NZ_LJGW01000150.1:0-222 GCF_001751255.1 Streptomyces nanshensis
GTCCGCCGCGCCCGGAGACCCGCTCGCCGCACGAGGACCGTCCGCCCCGGGCACACGGCGGACCGCCGCGCGACGGCCTGGACGAGCAGTTGGCCCGGCTCGAAGGGGCGTCGTACGGGCGGTACAAGAGCCTCGTCGGTACGTCCTGGAAGCTGCCGGGCGCGGAGGCGACGGGCGCGACGCTGCGGCTCGTACGCGGCCAGGCCGACCCCTTCGCGCCGC
>NZ_LJGW01000150.1:232-20901 GCF_001751255.1 Streptomyces nanshensis
TGACGCTGCGGGTGCCCGCCGAACAGGCCGGATTCCCGGCCGAGTTGTGGAGCACCCCGGTGCGGCGGCGCGCCCTGAGCAGCTTCGTCGCCCGCAGGGCGGCCGACGTCGTGGGCGGCGAACGGGCGTTGAGGATCGACGCGGGCGGCCAGGAGGTGCTGGACCGCGGCTCGTGCCAGATCTCGGCCGACGACGGCGGCGTCACGCTGCGCTTCGGTGTGGCGCTGCCCGGCAAGGGCCGCCGCATCGACGCACGCGCGGCGCGGGGCCTGCTGTGCCGCGAGGTGCCGCGGATCGCCGAACGGGCGCTGCGCTACGCCGCGTTGGACGCCGCCGCCGTCGCACGGTTCGTCGAGACGGTCGAGGACTCCGACGCGCTGCGCTCCGCGCTTCCGGGCCTGGGGCTGGTCGCGTTCGTCGCGGACGGTGCGGTGCTGCCGCGCGGCAGCGGCGTGGACGACCGTCCGGCGTCGGGCGAGGGCGTCGTGCCGTTCTCCTCGCCGGAGGGGCTGCGGGTCACTGTGGAGCTGCCCAACGCGGGCCCCGTCACGGGGATGGGGCTGCGCGAGGGCGTCAGCCTGATCGTGGGCGGCGGCTTCCACGGCAAGTCGACGCTGCTGCGCGCGCTGGAGACGGGCATCTGGGACCACGTACCGGGCGACGGACGTGAACGGGTCGTCTCACGTCCCGAGACGGTGAAGCTGCGGGCCGAGGACGGCCGCCGCGTGGAACGGGTCGACGTGCACGCGTTCGTCGGTCATCTGCCCGACGGCTCCGACACCACCGACTTCTCCACCGGCAACGCCTCCGGTTCCACCTCGCAGGCGGCGTCCCTGTGCGAGGCGGTGGAGGCCGGGGCCCGCGTACTGCTCATCGACGAGGACACCGCCGCGACGAATCTGATGATCCGGGACGCGCGCATGCAGTCCCTCGTCGCGAAGGAGCGCGAGCCGCTGACGCCGCTCGTCGACTCGGTGCGCTCGCTCCACCGCGACCACGGCGTCTCGACGGTGCTGGTGATGGGCGGCTCCGGGGACTATCTGGAGGTCGCCGACCGGGTGCTGATGATGGACGCCTACCGGACCTCGGACGTCACGGAACGCGCCCGCGAGGTGGCGGCCGTACCGACGGGGCGGCACGCGGAGGCCGAGTCGTTCCCGGCCGTGGTGCACCGCCGTCCCCAACCGGCGTCGCTGGAACCGGAGTCGGGCGGACGCCGGCGGGTGCGCTCGCGCGGCGAGGACGCGCTGACGTTCGGGGAGCACGAGGTCGATCTGCGTTCCGTCGAGCAGATCGCGGACGCCCGTCAGGTCGCGGGGATCGGTCTGGCGCTGGAGCTGATGGTGCGCAGCGGTCATGTGGACGGCGACCGTACGCTCGCGGAGGCGCTGGATCTGCTGGACGCGGAGCTGGCCGCCGGCGGCGCGGAGGCGCTGCTGGCCGTACGCGACGAGGACTTCGCGGTGCCGCGGCGGTTCGAGACGGCGGCGGCGCTCAACCGTCTGCGGGGTCTGCGCGTCACCAGGGCCGGGACACGGTCCGCACCCGGGACCGGAACCGCCTCGGGGGACGGGACCGGGACCGGAAGCGGACGGGGAGCGAGTACGGGGAGCACGGAGTGAGCCGGGAGCAGGACGTACGCGGGGACCACGAGCCGGGCGGGGACCGGGAGTCGGGCGTGAGCGCCGCCCGCTCGGTCACGACCTGGTTCCTGGAGCAGACGGCTCCGGAGGACCTGCGGGGATCCGAATCCTTCGGCGGGCAGGCGGAGTTCGCCGCCAGGGAGGCTCCGGGCGGGCTGCGGATCGTCCGCGCCGAGGTGCCCAGCGCCGCCTTCAGCCGCTTCCTGTACAGCGAGGTCGGCGCCGACGTCGAGTGGATCGACCGGCTGCCCTGGACGCGCGAGGAGTGGACGGCCTGGCTGGACCGGCCGGGCGTCGAGACCTGGGTCGCCTACGAACGGGGCACCCCCGCGGGCTTCATCGAGCTGGACGGCGCCACGGAGGACACCTCGGGCCGCGCCACCGAGCCCGGAGCCACCGTGGAGATCAGCTACTTCGGCCTCCTCCCCGGCTTCCGCGGGCTGGGCATCGGGCGGCGGCTGCTCTCGTGCGGCGTCGAGCGCGCGTGGGAGATGGCGTCGCGGTGGAGCGGACGGCCGCCGACGTCGCGGGTGTGGGTGCACACATGCAGCAAGGACGGCCCGTACGCACTGCGCAACTACCAGCGCAGGGGCTTCCGTATCTACGCGAAGGAAGTCGCGCTGGAAGCGGCGCCCGGTGCCGTTCCGGCGCCCCGGCCGCCCGGCGCCTCGGGTGCCGGTGCACCGCCGATGTGAACGACCCCACGTCGTCCCACGATCCGGGATAAGACTGTCCGCATTTTGGATATTGGTGGACTGTCCGTTCGGCACCGTGGGACGCTTCCGTCATGTCTCGTGCTGGAATCGCCTTGGTGAGTCGACGCCACGTCGACTTCGGCCGCATGTCCAGCGCCATCTGTCGCGCGGGCTGACAGTCCCAGCACCACCGATCGCGGGCCGCCCCCACCGTCGCGGGCGAGCGCTGCCACCCACCGGAACATCGGACCTCGCCGCCGCGTGCGCGCGCAGCCGTGTCCGGGAGGACCCCGCCGCCGGGCGGCATAAGGCCGCCCACGGCGCCCCGCGCCCCCGCTTCTCCCTGACCCGCCTGATCCACCCTGACCAGTTCTGACCTGCTCGGATCCGCTCCGACCTGCCCGAACCGCACTCCGTCCCGCACCGTCTCCGACGACCGGCCGTGCCCGGCTGCCCTGCCGCCCCGCGGCCCGGCGCCCCGTCCGGACGCCGCACGAAGGACATCGAGACCGAAGGACAGAAGGACACCCGCCATGGCCGACACCTCCCAGCGTCCCGCTTCCGCACCGAGCCGCCGCAAGGCCGGACGCCACCGCGGCGAGGGGCAGTGGGCCAAAGGTCACCTCACGCCGCTCAACGGCAACGAGCAGACGAAGAAGGACGACGACGGTCTCAACGTGCGGACACGCATTGAGACGATCTACGCGCACCGCGGCTTCGAGTCGATCGACGGCGCGGACCTGCGCGGACGCATGCGCTGGTGGGGCCTGTACACCCAGCGCCGGCCCGGGATCAGCGGCGGCAAGACCGCCGTGCTGGAGCCCGAGGAGCTGGACGACGAGTACTTCATGCTGCGCGTGCGCATCGACGGCGGGCAGCTCTCGACGCTCCAACTGCGCACCATCGGCGAGATCTCCCAGGAGTTCGCCCGCGGCACCGCCGACATCACCGACCGGCAGAACGTCCAGTTCCACTGGATCCGCATCGAGGACATGCCGGAGATCTGGCGCCGACTGGAGGGCGTCGGGCTCTCGACCACCGAGGCGTGCGGCGACACCCCGCGTGTGATCCTCGGCTCGCCCGTCGCGGGCATCGCCGCCGACGAGATCATCGACGGGACGCCCGCGATCGAGGAGATCCACCGCCGCGTCATCGGCAACCCCGCGTACTCGAACCTGCCGCGGAAGTTCAAGACCGCGGTCTCCGGTTCGCCGCTGCTGGACGTCGCGCACGAGATCAACGACGTCGCGTTCGTCGGCGTCGAACACCCCGAACTGGGCCCGGGGTTCGACGTGTGGGTCGGCGGCGGCCTGTCGACCAACCCCAAGCTGGGCGTGCGACTGGGCGCCTGGGTCCCGCTGGAGGAGGTCGCGGACGTCCACGAGGGCGTCGTCTCGGTCTTCCGCGACTACGGCTACCGGCGGCTGCGCACGCGCGCCCGCATCAAGTTCCTGGTCGCCGACTGGGGCGCCGAGACGTTCCGCCAGGTCCTGGAGGACGAGTACCTGCTGCGCAAGATGGCCGACGGTCCCGCACCGGAGGCACCCGTGGAGCAGTGGCGCGACCACGTCGGCGTCCACGAACAGCGCGACGGCAACTACTACGTGGGCTTCGCGCCGCGCGTGGGCCGGGTCGACGGCGGCACGCTCGCCAAGATCGCGGACGTCGCGGAGGCACACGGCTCGGGCCGCGTCCGTACCACCACCGAGCAGAAGATGATCGTCCTCGACGTGGCGCCGGGGCGGGTCGAGTCGCTGACGGAGGCGCTGGAGTCGCTCGATCTGACCGCGCGTCCCTCGGTCTTCCGGCGGGGCACGATGGCCTGCACCGGCATCGAGTTCTGCAAGCTGGCGATCGTCGAGACCAAGGCGCGCGGCTCGTCGCTCATCGACGAACTGGAGCGCCGCCTCCCGGAGTTCGACGAGCCGGTCACCATCAACGTCAACGGCTGCCCCAACTCCTGCGCCCGCATCCAGGTCGCCGACATCGGGCTCAAGGGCCAGCTCGTCACGGACGCCGACGGCGAGCAGGTCGAGGGCTACCAGGTGCACCTGGGCGGCTCGCTCGGCATGGAGCCGGGCTTCGGCCGCAAGGTGCGCGGGCTGAAGGTCACCGCGGCCGAACTGCCCGACTACATCGAGCGGGTGCTGCGTACCTTCCAGGAACAGCGCGAGGACGGCGAGCGCTTCGCGCAGTGGGCGGCGCGTGCGGACGAAGGGGCTCTCAAGTGAGCGAGCCGAGGCGCGCGGCGTCGGCTGGACCGAGGAGCCGCGCAGCGACGAAGGAGCGAGCAGTGACGAGGGAAGCCGACGCGTCAGAGCGCGCCGAGGCTGAGCGGGAGACACCATGAGTGAGCGTGCCGCGCCGTTCCACTGCCCGTACTGCGGTGACGAGGATCTGTGGCCCTCCGAGGAGGGGCACGGGGCCTGGGAGTGCGCCGCGTGCAACAGGGCGTTCCGGCTGAAGTTCCTCGGTCTGCTCTCGCGCGGCTTCGAGAACCGCGGGGGCAGTGGCGAGCCCGTACCGCCCGCCGCCGACCGTACCGACGACGACGGCGACGGCGGCGACGGCGGCGCGAGCGGAAGCGCGAACACCCGGGAAGGAAGCCTGAGTTCATGACCACCGCCGCCCAGCAGCGCTCCGCGGCAGATCTGCGGCGGCTCGCGGAGGACGCGGGCCGTGAGCTGGAGGACGCACCGGCGCTGGAGATCCTGCGCTGGGCCGCCGGCACGTTCGGCGACCGCTTCTGCGTCACCTCCTCCATGGAGGACGCGGTGGTCGCCCATCTCGCCTCACGTGTGGCGCCGGGCGTCCAGGTCGTCTTCCTCGACACCGGCTACCACTTCCCGGAGACGATCGGCACGCGCGACGCCGTCGACGCCGTCATGGACGTCCAGGTGGTCACGCTGACGCCCCGGCAGACCGTCGCCGAGCAGGACGCCGAGTACGGACCGCGGCTGCACGACCGCGACCCCGATCTGTGCTGCGCCCTGCGGAAGGTGGCGCCGCTGGAGGAGGGGCTGCGGCACTACGACGCGTGGGCGACGGGACTGCGCCGCGACGAGTCGCCCACGCGCGCGGGCACCCCCGTCGTCGGCTGGGACGAGCGCCGGCAGAAGGTCAAGATCTCGCCGATCGCCCGCTGGAATCAGGCCGATGTGGACGCCTATGTCGCGGAGCACGGAGTGCTGACCAATCCTCTGCTGTCTGACGGCTACGCCTCGGTGGGATGCGCCCCGTGCACCCGGCGCGTTCTGGAGGGCGAGGACGCCCGCGCGGGACGCTGGTCCGGCACGGGCAAGAGCGAGTGCGGAATACACCTGTGAGCGTTTACGCCGGTGAACTCCGCGGCAGGGAGCGGGAGATGAGCACAGCAACGGCCGGGACGCCGCAGCAGGCCCTCGGGACGGGAGCCACCGTGTGGCTGACCGGTCTGCCCAGCGCGGGCAAGACCACCATCGCGACGGAACTGGCCGGACGGCTGGAGGCCGCGGGCCGCCGGGTGGAGGTGCTCGACGGCGACGAGATCCGTACGTTCCTCTCCGCCGGGCTCGGCTTCTCCCGTACCGACCGCGATCTGAACGTGCAGCGCATCGGCTTCGTCGCCGAACTGCTCGCCTCACACGGCGTGCTCGTCCTCGTACCGGTGATCGCGCCGTACGCGGACAGCCGGGAGGCGGTGCGCAAGCGCCACCAGCAGGCGGGCACCGGCTATGTGGAGGTGCATGTGGCCACGCCCGTCGAGGTGTGCTCGCGGCGCGATGTGAAGGGACTGTACGCACGTCAGGCCGCCGGGGAGATCTCCGGACTGACGGGCGTGGACGACCCGTACGAGCCCCCCGAGGAGCCGGATCTGCGGATCGAGGCGCACCGGCAGGGCGTGGAGGAATCCGCTGCGGCGCTGAGCGCGCTGCTGAGTGAGAGGGGACTGCTGTGATGACCGCTGTCACGGCACCGGAGGAGCGGGACAATCCGTACGCGCTCTCGCACCTGGACGCGCTGGAGTCGGAGGGTGTGCACATCTTCCGCGAGGTGGCGGGGGAGTTCGAGCGCCCGGTGATCCTCTTCTCCGGCGGCAAGGACTCCATCGTCATGCTGCATCTGGCGCTGAAGGCCTTCGCGCCCGCGCCCGTACCGTTCGCGCTGCTGCACGTGGACACCGGGCACAACTTCCCCGAGGTGATCGAGTACCGCGACCGCGTGGTGGCGCAGCACGGGCTGCGGCTGCATGTGGCCTCCGTGCAGGAGTTCATCGACAGCGGGCAGTTGAAGGAGCGCCCCGACGGCACCCGCAACCCGCTGCAGACGGTGCCGCTGCTGCACGCCATCGAGTCGCAGCGCTTCGACGCCGTCTTCGGCGGCGGGCGGCGCGACGAGGAGAAGGCGCGCGCCAAGGAGCGGGTCTTCTCGCTGCGGGACGAGTTCGGCGGCTGGGATCCGCGCCGGCAGCGCCCCGAGCTGTGGCAGCTCTACAACGGGCGGCACGCGCCGGGCGAGCACGTACGGGTCTTCCCGCTGTCGAACTGGACCGAGCTGGACGTGTGGCAGTACATCGCCCGGGAGAAGATCGAACTGCCCGCGATCTACTACGCGCACGAGCGGACGGTCTTCTCCCGCTCCGGCATGTGGCTGGCGCCCGGCGACTGGGGCGGTCCCGTACGCGACGAGCAGGTCGAGCAGCGCAAGGTGCGCTACCGCACCGTCGGCGACATGTCCTGCACCGGCGCCGTGGAGTCGGACGCGGACAGCATCGAGAAGGTCATCGCGGAGATCGCGGCCTCGCGGCTCACCGAGCGCGGTGCGACCCGCGCCGACGACAAGCTCTCCGAGGCCGCCATGGAGGACCGCAAGCGCGAGGGGTACTTCTGACCATGAACTCACCCGCATCCTGGGGCGCTTCGGCCGAGGACCGCGGCGGACGGGTCGCGCAGGCCGCCGACGCGGCGCTCGGCGCGACCTCGCTGCTGCGCTTCGCGACCGCCGGCTCCGTCGACGACGGCAAGTCCACGCTGGTGGGCCGGCTGCTGCACGACTCCAAGTCGGTGCTCGCCGACCAGTTGGAGGCCGTGGAGTCCGCCTCGCGCAACCGCGGCCAGGACACCCCGGACCTGGCGCTGCTCACGGACGGCCTGCGCGCCGAGCGCGAACAGGGCATCACCATCGACGTCGCCTACCGCTACTTCGCCACGCCCCGGCGGCGGTTCATCCTCGCCGACACCCCGGGCCATGTGCAGTACACGCGGAACATGGTCACCGGCGCCTCGACCGCGGAGCTGGCCGTCGTCCTCGTCGACGCGCGCAACGGCGTCGTGGAACAGACCCGCCGGCACGCGGCGGTGGCGGCGCTGCTGCGCGTCCCGCACGTCGTCCTCGCCGTCAACAAGATGGACCTCGTCGACTACGACGAGGGCGTCTTCGCGGGCATCGCCGAGGAGTTCACCCGCTACGCCGCCTCACTCGGCGTCCCGGAGATCACGGCGATCCCGATCTCCGCGCTCGTCGGCGACAACGTCGTGACCGCGTCCGCGCACATGGACTGGTACGGCGGCCCGACCGTCCTGGAGCATCTGGAGACCGTCGCGGTCACCGACGACCCGAGCGACGACCCGGCGCGCTTCCCCGTCCAGTACGTCATCCGCCCGCAGACGCCCGAACTCCCCGACTACCGCGGCTACGCGGGGCAGATCGCCTCCGGTCTGCTGCGCCTCGGGCAGCGCGTGACGGTGCTGCCCTCGGGACGTACGTCCACGGTCACCGGGCTGGACGTGCTGGGGCAGTCCGTGGACGTGGCCTGGGCGCCGCAGTCCGTCACGGTGCTGCTCGCGGACGATCTCGACATATCCCGCGGCGACATGATCGTCCCCTCCGACGCCTCCGTCACCGCCAGCCAGGATCTGACCGCGACGGTCTGCCACCTCCACGACACCCCGCTCACACCGGGAGCGCGGGTGCTGCTGAAACACACCACCCGGACGGTGAAGGCCATCGTCAAGGAGATCCCCTCCCGGCTCACCCTGGACGACCTCTCCCAGCACCCCGAGCCCGGCCGCCTCGTGGCCAACGACATCGGGCGCGTGGTGCTGCGGACGTCGGAGCCGCTGCCCGTCGACGCCTACGCCGACTCACGACGCACCGGCTCCTTCGTCCTCATCGACCCCGCCGACGGCTCCACCCTCACCGCGGGCATGGCCGGGCACGCCTTCGCCGACGCCGTACGCGAGACAGCCGAGGCCGAAGCGGAGCGGGACGCGGCAGACGACGACGGCTGGGACTTCTAGGCGCGTACGGGGCGAACGGGCGGGCGCGGAACGGGAGTCGGGCCCGGCCCGGCCCGGCGCACCCGGACGGGACAGCGACAGCGACAGCGACAGCAGCAGTAGCAGTAGCAGTAGCAGTAGCAGGACGAGCGACAGGACGGACGACCTCCCATGCACGATGCGACACGGCCGGCTCTCGTGGTCGTCGCACACGGCAGCCGCGACCCGCGGCACGCCGCGACCGTCGCGGCGCTCTGCGCGAGCGTACGGGCGCTGCGTCCCGGGCTGCACGTCGAGGCGGCCTATCTGGACTTCGACGCGCCGTCCGTGCCGCGCCTCCTGGAGCGGCTGCACGCGGCGGGCGTGCGCGAGGTCGTCGCGCTGCCGCTGCTGCTCAGCCGCGCCTTCCACGCCAAGTCCGACATCCCGGCGGTGCTGCACGAGGCGACGTCCCGGCTGCCGCGGCTGCATGTGCGCCAGGCGGAGGTGCTGGGGCCGCACCCGCTGCTCGTCCGGGCGCTGGAACGGCGGCTGCGCGAGGCCGGGTTGGGCCCGGAACCCGGACGCACCGGACGCACCGGATACACCGGACGCCGGGCCGGCGGCCGCCGCCCCACGGGGATCGTGCTGGCCTCGGCCGGCTCCTCCGACCCGGAGGCGATCGCAGTGATCGCACAGACCGCGCGGGAGTGGCGGCGTACCGCAGGCTGGTGCGCCGTGCGTCCTGCCTTCGCCTCCGCCTCTTCTCCCCGTACCGAGGACGCCGTACGGGGCCTGCGGGCCGACGGCGTCGCCCATGTGGCCGTCGCCCCGTACGTGATCGCGCCCGGGCGGCTCCCCGACCGCATCCGCGACGGCGCGCTGGAGGCGCGTGCGGACGTGCTCGCCCCGGTGCTCGGGGACGCGCCCGAGATGGCGGAGCTGCTGGCGCTGCGGTACGACGAGGCCGCCGCGCGGGGGCCGTTGGCGCTGAGCGCCTGACGGACGACGCGGCGCGGGGACGCCGGGATCGCGGCTCCGCCCCTCGCACACGAGGGCCCACGGTCCCCGTCCCGCGCCGTGCGGGACGGGGACCGTACCGGCCCGTGAGCCGGCGGCCGGACACCCGTCAGCTCGTCAACGGGCCCTGCTGGGCTCGAACTTGTAGCCCACGCGCCGCACGGTGACGATCGTCTCCCGGAAGCGGCCGAGCTTGCGCCGCAGCCGCGCCACGTGGACGTCGACGGTGCGGCCGTCCCCGACGTGGCTGTAGCCCCACAGCGCCGAGACGAGATGGGCGCGTGTGTGCACCCGGTGCGGGTGCTGCACGAAGTGGGCGAGCAGCTCGAACTCCAGGTAGGTCAGGTCGAGTTGCTCGTCGTCGGCCTGGGCGATGTGCCGTTCCGGGTCGACGAGCAGACCGTTCGCGGCCTCCGCCGGCTGCTGCGGTACGGAGGACTGCGGCGCGGAGTGGTGCGGTACGGGCGGCTGTACGGACGCCTCCCCTGCGGGCTCCTGCCGCGCCCCCGGCGCGGAGGCGGACGCGGGAGCGGGACCGGCCGCGGGAGCGCCCGTGGGGCCGTCCTCGCCGCCGTCGAGGGGACCGTCCGCCGGCAGCAGCGGACGGAAGCGGACTCTCGTGCCGTCGGCGGTGAACAGCTCTGTCGGATCGGTGCCTTCGGGCACAAGCACGACGTACCCCACGACGGGCGTCTGCCCGCCGGGCTCCGGCCCCTCCCCGGGGACGGTGTCGCCGACGACGCGCAGATGGCGTGCGGTTGCGGATGTGGCGGAGGTCATGCGGAGGGCTCCTTCGCGGAGTTCTCGTGGGCGAGCCGGAATTCCCGCGCCCCGCGCGTGAACTGCCGCGAGACGCGCGCCGTTTCCCCCGTCCACGGAATCGCGTCGGACGGTACCGACGCCGATCTGCCGTATCACGGCGGGGAATTCGCTCACCCGGGGGTGAAAGGACTGTCAGCGGACGGCCGTCGGAAAGGGACGTTCACGGGAATGGAACCCGTGTGGCCGTCGGAGGAAGAACCGCAGCTCGGATCGGTTCCGTCGAATACGGGACCGAGAGCGGTGCGGAGAAGTCGGCCGAGCGCAGGGCTCAGGAACCAGCGGCACAGATCGCGCTGGCGTGCCGTCGCAGGTCGACGTGCAGGCGCGCTACAAGAATCGCAGACCGGTTCACGGAATCGAGCATGGCAGCGATTACGGTGCGGCGTCAATGAATTCACAGAACGTCTCGGATACCGGATGAGACGCCCCTGCGCGTTCACGGTCGCCGTGAACGCGGCCGCCCGCCGCACCCCTTGAGGGATACGGCGGGCGGTCGGTGCTGACGGTGCTGTCTACCGCTGGTACTTCAGCGAGTGGACCCGGAGGTCACTTGCCGACGTTCAGCAGCTCGTTCTTCGTGCCCGAGCTCGGGTTCGAGATCGCGTCCTTCGTCGCCTGCTCGCTCAGACCCTTGGCGACGTCCGCCGGCTTGGCGTCCTTGTTCGCGCCGAGGAAGAGAGCAGCCGCGCCCGTCACGTGCGGCGAGGCCATCGAGGTGCCCGAGAGGGTCTCGGTGGCGTCGTCGCTGGTGTTGGTGGCGGAGACGATGTCCACGCCCGGGGCGTAGATGTCGACGAGCTTGCCGAAGTTGGAGAAGTCGGCCTGCTTGTCGGTGTCGTCGCTGGCGGCGACGGTCAGGGCGTCCTTGACGCGCGCCGGCGAGCTGTTGTCGGCGTCCTGGCTCTCGTTGCCCGCGGCGACGGCGAAGGTGATGCCGGCGTCGATGGCCTTCTGCACGGCCTCGTCCAGCGCCTCGTCCTGCGGACCGCCGAGGGACATGTTGGCGACGGAGGGGCCCTTGGCGTTCTTGGTAACCCAGTCGATGCCCTTGACGACCTGCTCGGTCGTGCCGCTGCCCTGGTCGTCCAGCACACGCACGGCCACGATCTTGGCCTTCTTCGCCACACCGTGGTCGGTGCCGGCGATGGTGCCCGCGACGTGCGTGCCGTGGCCCTGGCCGTCGTCCGCGTCGTCGTCGCCGTCCACCGCGTCGAAGCCGTAGGAGGCGCGCTTGCCGAAGTCCTCGTGCGTGATGCGGACGCCGGTGTCGATGACGTACGCCGTCACACCCTCACCCGCGGTGTCCGGGTAGGTGTACTTCTTGTCGCCCTTGGTGTCCTCCTGGTCGATACGGTCCAGGCCCCACGACGGCGGGTTGGACTGCGTCTCGCTCACGGTGAACTTGTGGTTCTGGACGACCTTGTCGACCTGAGAGTCGCCCGCGAGCTGACGGGCCTCCTTGGCGGTCAGGCCCTTGGCCGAGAAGCCGTTGATGGCGGAGTCGTAGGTGTTCTTGACCTTGCCGCCGTACTGGTCGGCCAGGTCGTGCCCCGCGGACTTCACGGAGGCGGCACCCTTGGTGTCCTTCAGCATGACGATGTAGCTGCCAGCGACCGCGCCCTTGGCCTGCGCGCCGTACACGTGGCCCTCGGCGGGCGCAGCGCCCGCGGGCAGGGTCAGCAGGGTGGCGGCCCCGACCACTGCCGCAGCGACACCGGTCGCCAGGGTGATGCGACGACGCCTGGCGGACTTCTCCGGGCTTCTGGGCGTGTTGGTTGCCATGACGAGGGTCCTCCTCGTGAGGTGTGGGGGGTTGTATGTCACTTGTGCACCCGGCGCAGCGGCGAGTGGTGATCCGCAACCGGGTGACTCGAAACACTGTCTGATTGATCCGCTCACCTCAACCCGTATGAGCGGTTGTGACATAGACAACTTCCGGGGCGCCACGGCAAAGCGCCCGGATTCCCCCCAAGTCGCCCTGACGCGGCCTCAGTTCGGTCAGATATCTGACCGCCGGCACTCACATGGGAGCAATTCCGCGCAGGGGCGACCAGGGTCCAAAGGGCCGGGAGATCTCAGCTTGCGAGCTCGATCAGCCGCTGGACCGTACGCCAATTACGGCCCGTCATCGTGACTTTGGGAGTCACGGCGGCTTCGAGGGCGGCGGGAAGCTTACTGCGCCCCATGCCGTCCGGGAAGTAGCAGTAGACGGCGCTGCCCGCGTGGTGGAAGGTGTCGGGGGCGAACCGCGAAGGGTCGAGGGCGTCGAAGTGCCCCTCGGCCAGCTCCTCTTCGAGGAAGAGCACGACCAGTTTCGCGGGGTCGAGTTCGGCCGCGGGATAGGGACAGGCGGCGGCCACCGCGTGCAACTCCCCCGCCGTACGGACCAGACAGCGGACGTCGAAGCCGAAGTGCCCGGCCACGGCGCGCTCCAGGCGCCCTCCCGGGTCCTCGTCGCCGGTGGTGAAGACCGCGTTGCCGCTCTGGAGATAGGTGCGCACGCCGGTCCATCCCAATCCCGCCATGACGCCCCTCAGTTCGGCCATGGGGACCTTCTTGTGGCCGCCGACGTTGATCCCCCGCAGTAGCGCCGCATACGTCGTCATGTGCGGCAGCTTAGAAGAGGCGTGCCCGGTGCCGGTGGCGGACAGTGCGGTTCATGAGACCGGGCGTGAGTCCTGCCACGCGGACTCGAACTCCTCGCGGTATGCCTGGAACAGCCCCTGTACGCCCTCGTCCTGGGGCTTGCCGTGCTCGCCGCCGTGCTGCCGCACCAGTTCGCGGCGCCCGCCGCGCAGCACCAGCACCGGCGCCTCCATGCCGCGTACGCGCCGCAGATACGACTGCACGACGGCCAGACCGTCCGGACCGTCCCCGTCGACCATGTACGCGGAGAAGCGCGGCGTCTCGTCGAACACATGGATCTCGAAGGCGGCGGTGTCCCGCAGCCGCGCCCGCACGCGGCGCATATGGAGGATGTTCATCTCCACCGTGCGGCTCAACTCGCCCTTCTTTATGCCCAGTTCGCGCTCGCGGCGGCGTACGGCGCTGCTGGCCGGGTTGAGGAAGAGCAGCCGCAGCCGGCACCCGGAGGCCGCGAGCCGCACCAGCCGGCGGCCCGAGTAGTTCTGCACCAGCAGGTTGAGTCCTATGCCCATCGCGTCCAGCCGACGTGCGCCGCCGAAGAGATCCTCGGCGGGCAGGCTCCGCTGGAGCCGCACCCGGTCGGAGTGGACGCCCACCACGTCGGCGAAACGGTCGCCCACGAGGTCCTCCACGGCGTCCACGGGCAGCCGGTGCGCCGAGGGCGCGTCGTCCCGCGAGGCGCCCAGCAGCTCCAGCAGCCGGGCGCACATCCGCTCGGCCTGTGCGAGCACCGTCTCGGACAGCGCGCGGTTGCGGGCGACGGCGCTGCGCGCCACCTCCAGCTCGTCCAGGGCGAGTTCGACCTCGCGGCGGTCCTCGAAGTACGGCTCGAAGCACGGCCAGTGCTGCACCATCAGCTCGCGGAGCTGCGGCAGCGTGAGGAAGCAGAGAACGTTGTCGTCGGCGGGGTCGAGGAGATAGCCCTTGCGGCGGCTCACCTCCCGTACGGCGACGGCCCGTTGGACCCACTCCTGCCCGGCAGGTCCGGCGGCGGCGATGACCCACTCGTCGCCGTGCACGGGTTCGTAGATGGGCCGCAGCACGGCGGAGACGACCGCACGCAGGCGCTGTTCGACGAGATTCAGCCAGATGTAGGCGCGCCCCGCGCGCCGGGCCCGGGTGCGCACTTCGGCCCATGCGTCCGCGTCCCAGTCGAGGTCCGCGCCGATCTCCATGGGACGTGCCAGCGACACCGTGCCGCCCGGCACACCGGCGGTCTCCGCGTCGCCCTCGTCGCCGCTCTCACCTGGGGGGAGCTCAAGCCCTCCCGCACCCACCCGCGCACCGCCTTCCTGACCCTGTTGAGCGATCAAGGAAGACTACTGCGGCCCCGGAGAGGCCGCACCCTGAACCCCCATCAACATGCCCCGCCCCGGCGCCGGTTCGCCTCCGCGCGGTCCGCCGCTCCGTCCGTTTCGCGCCACCTGGGCACGGATGCCCCGGTGCGGCGGCAGCGGCCGGACCGTCACGGCGGCAGCCCGTACCGGAACGGCAGGAGGAGAGCATCGCACGGACATCACGAGCGCGCGGTCGCGCCCCCTCGGCGTCGCCCGCGGTCGCCCGGCGGAAGGCGGTCACCTCGGTCCCACACTCTCCCTCCGGGCTCGACAGGCCCTCGTACTACCCGCTGAGCGGGGCACGCGCCAGCGCACGGAGGGGACGGGCACGGGTAATTCA
Source organism: Streptomyces nanshensis (assembly GCF_001751255.1). Lineage (GTDB taxonomy): Bacteria > Actinomycetota > Actinomycetes > Streptomycetales > Streptomycetaceae > Streptomyces > Streptomyces nanshensis_A. The sequence continues at coordinate 14,972 of NZ_LJGW01000150.1, forward strand.
CCGTCGACGCGGGGTCCTCACGTACCGCGGGCCGGGTTCCGGTTACGGCACGGGCACGGACTCCGGTGCGGCGTACGGACGGCGGGCTTCGGGCGCGCGGGGACGGCGTACGGACGTCCGCGCCGCGTCAGGGGCGGGCCGGCGGCTCCAGCGAGGGCGGCTGGGCCACGGCGAGGCGGAACCCGATCTGCCCGAAGCGCACGACGTCGCCCGGCCGCACCCGTACGGATCCGGTGACCCTGCTGCCGTTGACCCACGTCCCGTTGCTGGACCCGAGGTCGCGCAGCTTCCAGCCGTCGCCGGTCGCGCGGAGCTGTGCGTGGGTGCGGGAGACGGTGAAGTGGTTGAGGCGCAGCATCGAACCGGGCGCCCTGCCGATGGAGTACGCGTGCGCGCCGGGGCCCGGAAGCAGCAGTTCCGGCATGCGTTCGGACTGCCAGGCGTCGCTCAGCCGGCGCGGGAAGGACAGCGCGCGGGCGACGGCCTCGGCGAACCAGCGGTTGCGGGGGCGCCGCGTGGGCAGATCGTGCAGCACCGAGTGGAGTTCGCCGTGCCACTGCGCCTGGAGGATCACGTCCATGCGCCGCTCGAAGGTGTTCTGCGAGATGCGTCCGTCGGCTGCTCCCTCGCGCAGCACCTCCAAAGCGCGCTCCCTGTCCGCGTCGGAAAGCCGCGGCTGGGGGGCGCCGAACTCCAGAGATGTCATGCCCATCATTCTCGGCACGCCGAACCCGCCTGTCCATGCCGGGTCTTGCGCAGTAGCGGAACCAATACATGGGTGCCGCTGCCGTGCCCGTGAGGGGTGGTGCGAGGGATACCGAACGGTGCGGGCGGGCCGGAGAAAACTCCGTGGCGAGCCCGTGCGCCGCGCGCTACGGTGCACGCACTCCCCCGGCCGGCGGCCGCGGGAGACCGCACAGCCGAGCACCCGGCCGGACGGCCGGGAACCGGCCGCGTACCAGTCGAGGACCGGTCGCGGACAGACCGACGACCGACCGATGACCGACCGATGACCAGCCGAGGAGAGGAGGCGGTAGCCGTGTACGACCCCGACTCCGCGCGCTCCCTCCCCGTGTGCCCGCCGACTGCGGCCCTGTCCCGCTAGTCGGCCCGGTAGCCACCGGCACCGCCCGGGAGCGCGAACACGCCTTCCGGAAGGACCACTTCACCATGACCGGTGACACCGGTGAGCTCGTCGTCCGCACGCTCGGCGAATCCGAGGCGCGCGACGTCTTCACTTCTCTGCACGACTCCCTGCCCGACGCGAACCTCCTCGGGCGTACGCTGCTCGGCCGCCCGTACCGCACGCTCCGCGAGGGCGGCGAGTACCGGCCCGAGTGGACCTGGGTCGCCCAGCGCGCGGGACGCGTCGTCGCACGCGCCGCCTGCTGGGCGGAGCCCGGGGCCCGACGCCCGCTGCTCGTCGACTGGTTCGACTTCGCCCCCGGCGAAGAGGCCGCCGCCGTACGGCTGTTGCGCGAGCTGACGCCGAAGGTCGAATTCGAGCTGGTGCTCCCGCCGGGCTGGCGCGACGACCCGGCCGTACGCGCCGGCGCGGAGGCGCGCATCGGGGCGGCGGCCCGGGCGGGCTGGTCGCCGCTCGTCGAGCGCTTCCGCTACCGCTGGACTCCCGCGTGCGGACTGCCCGTTCACCCCGGACGGCTCCGCTTCCGCCCGGAACCGGACGACGAAGCGGTCCTGGACGTCCTGCGGCAGATCGAGCACGGCACCCTCGACGCGCACGCACGGCTCGCCATGGCGCGGCACGAGGAGCCGGACGGGAGCGGGAACGGAGACGGGGACGGGAGCGGGAACGCCTCCGCCGTCGAGCGCGCCGCCCGCGAGGATCTGGACCATCTGCGCTGGACGGCGTCGTTCGGAGGGCGCGCGTGGTGGCGTCTGGCGTTCGCCCCGGACGGCGCGCTCGTCGGCCTCCAGGCGCCCGCCCGCATCCCGAGCGGGCTCGCGGTCGGCTTCATCGGGGTGGTGCCGCGGCAGCGCGGCCACGGCTACGCGTACGACCTGCTCGCCGAGTGCACCCGCCAACTGGCCGCCGAGGGCGCCGAGTCCGTCGTCGCCTCCACGGATCTGGGCAACGCACCGATGGCGGCGGCCTTCGCGAAGGCGGGCTATCCCATCGAACAGCACCGCTTCTGCATGGTGCCGGATCCCGATCCGGAACCGGAGGCCACGGACCCGGCGTGACGCGGAAGCGGAACCGAGGATGGGGCAGGCGGGCGGGCGCGGAGACGTACGTCACATCCGGGTCTGTCACATCTCGCCGTGCCGCCCCGTCAGGGAGGTATAGCCACCGACGAACGGCAAGGAGTGGACATGGAAGCTCGTCTGAACCTTCTCGGCGACCCGGCTGCGGCCGGGTATCTGAAGCACCTCGTCGCGGTGGGCGCGGCGCTTTCGAAGTCGCCGCTGCCCGCCGCGACACGGGAGCTGGTGAATCTGCGCGCGAGCCAGATCAACGGCTGCGGCTTCTGCACCGACATGCACACCAAGGACGCGGTGCACGCCGGGGAGACGCAGCAGCGCCTCCATCTGGTCGCGGCGTGGCGCGAGGCCACGGTCTTCGACGACGCCGAACGCGCCGCCCTGGAGCTGGCGGAGGAGGGCACCCGCATCGCCGACGGGGCGGGCGGGGTCAGCGACGAGGTGTGGGCGAACGCCGCCAAGCACTACAGCGAGGAGCAACTGGGCGCCCTGGTGACGCAGATCGCCCTGATCAACGCCTTCAACCGGATGAACGTCATCGTCCGGCAGCCCGCCGGGGACTATCAGCCGGGTCAGTTCGGTTGATCTGACCGCAGGGGGCGGACGGCCCTGGGAGGGAGGCCGGTGTGGGGACCGGCCGGGGCCGTCCCCACGGGGGCGCGGCCGTGGACGGGTGGTGCGGGGGACCGCCCGTCCACGGCCCGCGGACGTACGGGGCAGCGGAACCGCGGGCGGGCGTACTGAGGGGGACGGACGGCCGAACGACGGGGCGCCGCCGACGAGTTGGAGGGGGGGCGGGCGGGAGACCGCCCGCCCGCGCTCAGCCCTCCAGAGCCAGCCGCACGCCGAGCGCGACCAGGACGCCGCCGGAGACCTGCTCCAGGCGGCGCCGTACGTGTGCGCGGGACAGCACGCGGCGCAGACGTCCCACGAACCACACGTACAGCCCGTAGTAGCCCACCTCGAAGACCGCCCAGAGCGCCGCCAGCGTCACCATCAGCGGCAGTTGCGGGGCGCCCTGCGGGACGAACTGCGGGAGGAAGGACATCGCGAAGACGGCGGCCTTCGGGTTGGCGAGGTTCAGCAGCAGCCCGGCGCGGTAGAAGCGCCAACGTCCGTGCGGCGCACCGGTGGACGGACCGCCCCGCCCGTCGGACCCGGCGGCACCGTCCGTCCCTTCCGGCCCGTCCGTACCATCCGACGCGTCCGCCCCGCCGAGTCCGTCCCCGCGCCGTGCCGCGCGCAGCGCCTGCACCCCGAACACGATCAGTACGGCCGCTCCCCCGAAGCGCAGCACCTCGTACGCGACGTGGGAGGCGGCGAGCAGCGCCGTCAGCCCGAACGCGGCGACGAGCCCCCATACGAAGACGCCCGTCTCGTTCCCGAGCACCGTCATGAACCCGGCACGGCGGCTGCGCAGCGAACTGCGCACGATCAGCACGGTGCTGGGACCGGGCGACATCGCGATCAGCAGACAGGCGCCCAGGAAGGGCAGAAGCGTCGTGAACACGCCGTCCATCCTGGTCAGCAACGCCCGCGGTGGCGAACGGTTTTCACGCGCGGCCCTCCCCGCGGACCGCGCCGACCCGGGCGTCCTCCCGGGCCTGAGCGCCCTCCCGGGCCTGAAGGTCGCCGTCCCGGACGCTCTCCCAGGCGGTGTCCCGCGCGGACTCCCGCGCGCTCCCCCGTCCCGGCAGGAACGAGGCGATGAGCAGCCCGGCGAGCGCCGCCCCGGCCGCGATGAGGAACGCGACGCGGAAGCCGCTCTCGCTCGGCACCGCGGTGCCGCCCATCGGGATGCTCATGCGGGCCAGTACGACGCCGACGACGGCGCTGGAGCTGGAGGTGCCGATCGAACGCATCAGCGTGTTCAGCCCGTTCGCGGCTCCCGACTCCGACGGCGGCACGGCCCCCAGGATCAGCGCCGGCATCGCCGAGTACGCGATCCCGATGCCCACGCCGATGAGGACGGCGATCACCGCGATCTGCCATACGGAGCCCAGCATCGCCGTCCCCACGAGATACGCGAACGCGAGGACCACCAGGCCCGCCATCAGCGAGACCTTCGGGCCCCGCGTCGCCGAGATCCGCGCCGAGAGCGACGAGACGAGCATCATCGCCAGACCCATCGGCGCCACGCACAGCCCGGCGACGACCATCGACTGCCCCAGCCCGTAACCGGTGACGCTGGGCAACTGGAGGATCTGCGGCAGCACCAACGTGGCCGCGTAGAAGGCCAGTCCGACGGTGATGGAGGCGAGGTTGGTCAGCAGCACCTGACGCCGGGCGGTGCTGCGCAGGTCCACCAGCGGCTCCCGTACGCGCAGTTCCATCACCCCCCACAGCAGGAGGATCAGCGGGGCGGCGGCGAAGAGACCCAGCGTGGTGCCGCTCGTCCAGCCCCAGTCGCCGCCCTTGGATATCGCGAGCAGCAGCGTGACGAGCCCGGCGGTCAGGCCCAGCGCTCCGGGGACGTCGAAGCGTCCGCCGGTGCGCTGCGCGGACTCCGGCACCAACGCGACCACCAGCACCATGGCGAGCACGCCGATCCCGGCCGAGCCGAAGAACAGGGCGTGCCAGTCGGTGTGCTGGGCGACGTACGCCGCCGCCGGCATGCCCAGCGCGCCGCCCACACCGAGCGACGAACTCATGAACGCCATCGCCGATCCGAGCCGCTCCGGCGGCAGTTCGTCCCGCATGATGCTGATGCCGAGCGGGATGGCGCCCATCGCGAAGCCCTGCACGGCCCGTCCGGCGATCATCGGTACGAGGGACGAGGTCACCGCGCACATCAGCGAGCCCAGCACCATCGCGGCGAGGCTGGCGAGGATCAGCCGGCGCTTGCCGTACAGGTCGCCGAGGCGTCCCATGATCGGCGTGGCGACGGCGCCGGAGAGCAGCGTCGCCGTGACGACCCAGGCGGCGTCGGCGGTGGTGGTGCCCAGCAGCCGCGGCAGGCTCGCGACGATCGGCACGAGCAGCGTCTGCATGACCGCGACCGAGATCCCCGCGAAGGCGAGGACCGGCACGACCGCCTTCCCCGGTCCGGCGCCTGCCTCGCCTGGTGTGACCGCGCCGCCCGTACGGGGGCTCCCGGGGTGCGGTTCACCGGCTGCGGACGGGACGGCGCTGCGGACATGGGTCATGCGGACTCCGTTTCTGTACGGGGTTGTTCGGGACAGGCCGTACCGCACCGGGCGGTCCGGGGCGGTACGGCGGGGCAGTGCGGGTGGTGCGGGTGGTGCGGGTGTTACCGGACGGTGCGGGACGCGGTCCGCGCGCCGCGAGCGCCGCCGGGACGGACGGCCGCCCGGACACGGACGCTTCGTTTGTAACGTACAACCGAACGGCCGCGCCCCCTCCCGCTATTCCGCCGTCCGCCGGCTTCGGGGGCGCGGAGCACCGCGCGGTGTTTCCCGGCGCCCAGCGTGGGAAGTCCAGGCATGACGGTGTGGCCCGTCCACCGTCCAGAGCCTGCGGCCGTCTCCCCGTCCGGCAGGGCCTCCGGCCCGCACCACGGGGCACGTCCGGGACTCTCCCGTCCTCTCCGTCACACCGGCGAGGACGGACGTACGTGTTTCCCATTTCCGGAAGGCCCTCTGTGAGCGACACCATCGAAAAGCCCGCGCGTCCAGGTTCCGACAGGGGCCGTCCGGCCAAGCGGGGAGAGGACCGTCGTGGTCGTCGGGGGCGGTATCGGGATCGGC
>NZ_LJGW01000144.1 GCF_001751255.1 Streptomyces nanshensis
GGAGCCGGGCGGATCGATGGTGACCGTCGCGCAGAGCTGCACGCTCTCCCCGCAGACGGACGGGTCGATGGGCGTCAGAACGGTCGTCGACGCGGCCTGGTTCACGGTGACGGCGACGCTGCCGGACGACCCCGCGGCACAGGTGTCGCCGCCGTAGGTGGCGGTGACGGTGCCGGTGGCGAGTTCGGTGGTGGTGATGCAGGCCTGGCCNGGTGGCGATTCCGGAGCCGGGCGGATCGATGGCGACCGTCGCACAGAGCTGTACGGTCTCGCCGCAGACCGACGGATCGGGAACGGCCGTGACGGTGGTCGTGCTCGTCCCCTGGTCGACGGTGACGGTAGTCGTGGCCGTCGCCGGCCCCGAACAGTCGTCGCCCTCGTAGTCGGCCGTGACGGTGCCGGTGACGAGTTCCGTCGTGGTGACACAGGCCGTGCCGTCCACGTCCAGGGTGGCGGTCTCGGAGAATCCGCCGGGTCCGGTGAAGGTGACCGTCCCCGTGGGGGTGCCGGAGCCGGGCGGGTCGATGGTGGCCGTCGCGCACAGCTCGACGCTCTCGCCGCAGACCGACGGATCCGGGGTCGCCGTCACGTCCAGCGTCGTGTCGGCCGCGTTGACCGTGTGGTTGTCCAGCGGCGAGGACGAGGGGTCGAACTCCTCGTCGCCGCTGTACACGGCGATCGCCTGGTGCACGCCCACGCTCAGGTCGTCGACGGTGGCCTGCGCCTGACCGGAGCCGTCGAGCGGCACGACGATCGACGGCCCGTCGTCGCTGATGATGAACGTGACGGTGCCGGTCGGCGTCCCGGTGTCCGGTGGTACCGCGCTCACCGTCGCGGTGAAGGTGACCGTCTCGCCGCAGACCGACGGGTCGGGCGCCGAGGTTATCGAGGTGGTGGAAACGGCCATGGTCAGGCCCCTTTCAGAATCCGGTCGTGGATGCAGCCGATACATTTCGCGCAGCGGAGGATCGTCCCGGGCGGGGAGCTGGAGGAAATCCACCTGGCGGTGATTCAAGTAAGCGACCGGACGGCGCCGTTGGGCCAGACGTGCGGCGCCGGAAACCCTCGTACGGCGGAGCGCATGCGGGGGTGAAGGGGCGCGGTTTCGCCGCAGCCCGGCCACCGCTGTTCCCTTCACGATGTCCGAAAACCCGGGGGAATCGAGCCGAATACCGTTGCCTGGTACGGGATTTCGGCCGCGCCCTCCGTCGATAGGGAACGGCGGGACAGCCCGCCGCGGCATCGCCGGTACGAGCGGAGATGTCCCGTGCGCTGTCCGAGCCCGTCGAATGCGCCCCTGCGCCGATTCCCAACAGGCCGCCCGTGAAAGGGAGTTGTTCACCGGCGTCGACGGACGTTCTTTCCGTTCCCCGTAAAGTCCGTCATGCGACGGACGGCGGCCCGGTGCCGGACGGTTGTCAAGAGCGGTCCTTCCGCAGAAGGGGCGCACAGGGAATTCCGAATGCGCTGCGACGGGGCGCCCGTTCCACGCCCCATCGCCCTTTTCCCGCGTCAAGCGCCAACAGGGCGCAGTGCGCCGGGAGTTGAGAGGGGACGGTCGTACGACGGCCCTGCAGAGGCAGAACTGCCAGGCGAGCAGGGCACGTTCGCGGCGCCCACAGGGAACGCCGGGGGGGGGTGTCCCTATGGGTTTCGTCAACTGGTGGGGGCGGGTTTGGGGTCGTAGAAGGTGCCGTCGCGGAGCATGGCGAAGAGCACGTCGGCTCGTCGTCTGGCGAGGCAGAGGAGGGCTTGGGTGTGGTGCTTTCCCTGGGCGATCTTCTTGTCGTAGTAGGTCCTGGAGGCCTGTTCGGCCAGGGCTGCGAAGGCGGACAGGAAGAAAGCTCGTTTGAGCTGCTTGTTCCCGCGCCTGGAGGGTTGTTCGCCGCGGATCGAGGAGCCGGAGCTCCGTGTCGCGGGTGCGAGGCCGGCGTAGGCCGCGAGGTGGGCGGCGGAGGGGAAACTCGATCCGTCGCCGACGTCGATGAGGATGCGGGCTCCGGTCCTGACGCCAATGCCGGGCATGGACGTCAGGACCTGGGAAAGAGGGTGGGCCTCCAGCAGTTCCTCGATCCTGGCCGCGAGGAGTTTTCGCTGATCGAGCACGGAGGTCAGGGAGCCGGCCAGGCTGGGGACGATGAGCGCGGCAGCGTCAGTACCGGGAACGATGACGGTCTGTTCATCGAGCGCGGTGAAGATGTCCTCGACCAGGCGCTCGGCCATCCGCGGTGCCTTCGGCCGCATCAAGCTGATCAGCCGCCGACGTCCGGCCTTGCGGATCCGGGCCGGGGAACCGAACTGGTCGAGCAGTTTCAGTACGGCCGGGTGCTGCACCCGCGGGCCCAACACCCGTTCCAGGGACGGGTGGATCTGTGTCAGCAGCCCCCGCAGGCGGTTGCTGATGCGCGTGGCCTCGCCGGCGAGGTCGTCGTCGAACCCGACGATCATCTCCAGCTCCGCGATGGTCTCGTCTTCGAGCTCGATCGACCGCAGAGTGTGCGGCATCGACCGGGCCGCGTCCGCGATGACGAACGCGTCGCGGGCGTCGGTCTTGGCCTCGCCGGGGTAGAGGTCGGCGATCCGCCGCATCGTCAGGCCGGGCAGATAGGCGACCTGGCAGCCCATGTCCCGGGCCACAGCAAGTGGCAGGGCACCGATCGAAGCGGGCTGGTCGACCACGACCAGGACGGTGCTGTGCTTGGTCTTCAACTTGCCGAAGACCTCGCGGAGTTTGGGCTCGCTGTTGGGAAGCCGCTTGTCGAAGGCCTTCTTCCCAGCAGAGGTGACGGCAGTGGCGTGGTGTTCGCCCTTACCGACATCCAGGCCGAGGAAGACGCCGATGTCACTGGTGTCGATCACGTGCACTCTCCGGTCGTACCCGCCCGGCCGTCCCACGGCACCGATCGCCACATCCACATTACGAAGAGCCTCCCGACCCGCACAGAAGCCGGTGGTCATGTCCCTAATCAGCGGTCTGTCAGTGCCTCCGAAGCCGGTGACACCACCCCCCAGGCCATGCACTCGACAGGGGGACTCAGTCATGCCAGCTCCAGAGACCGGGAGCCCCATTGCGAGGCCACGAAGAAGGTAAGGGGGGGAGGAGAGGAGGAGGCGGCCGGGCCCGTCACCAGCGCGTTGCCCGCCCCGACCCGGCCGTCCGCGGGGCTGCTTCACCCGCGCAGCAGTGCGTCCCCCGGCCCCTGAAGGGGCGGAGGACGCCGGTGAGTACGGAAACGAGTACGCGTACGGAAATCCGCCGAAGGGCGCCGCGCGTTCGTGGACGCCTGATAAGCGTGGGCCCAACTGCCGTACGGGCTCTAGCGGTTCACGACGACTATTCTGCCGGTGCCTCCCATCCGGTTCCTGGCCGCGAGCGCCTCCTGCCGGGTCGCGTAATCCCGGACGGTGCCGTTCGGCAGAATCAGCCGGTGCACTTCGGCTCTCCGGCGGGCACGCCCGCCGCCGCAATTGCATGCCATCGCGCTTTCCTCCTCCGGCCGGACAACGGCGCCCGGCCCGTCTGAGGTTCTTCTCCCCTGAGCGGGATGCAACGAACCGGTCAGTCGAGCCAGTCCGACGCCAGACCGCTCAGATACGAGAGCGAGAAAGCGGCGGCCACCGCCTGGAATGCGAGCGTGTTCCCCGCGGCCCAGGCGACGGGAACGACCGCCGCGGAGACCCACATACTCGTGCACCAGCCGCAGGTGACGAGATAGGCCGGTTTGGAGTCTTCGCCGAACCGTCCGGCCGTCCACGAACGGAATCCGGCGGCGAGCGTGTCCTTGGTTATGAATCGGGTTGTACGACAAGTGATGCCGAGTGCGAGAAGGAACTCCACACCATTCATGAATTCATCGTACGGAGACGGAACGTCAACGGCAGTCGGCGCCCGGCTCGTTCACGGGGCGGACGGGGGCATTCGGCGTTTCCCCGCATCCGCCCCGCCGCCGCCCACGGAACCGCCGCCCACGGAACCCGCCGCCCGCGCAACGGCCGCCCGCGGAACCGCCGCCGTCTACCGCCCGAGGCCGAACTCCAGCGAGCGCACCCGGTTGTCGAAGCTGGAGGGCACCAGATCCGGCGCCCCCACGGCCCGCATCGCGACGGAGTCGGAGAGCAACACCCGGAAGAGCGCCTTGAGTTCCTGCCGTGCCAGATGGGCGCCGAGGCAGTGGTGCGGGCCTCCGCCGCCGTAGCCCAGATGCGGGTTGGGGTCGCGGGTGATGTCGAAGGCGCCGGGGTCGGTGAAGACGGACTCGTCGCGGTTGGCGGAGGCGTAGTAGAGCGCCACCGTCTCACCCTCGCGCAAGGTACGGCCGCCCATCACATGGTCGGTGCGCAGCGTGCGGCGGAACTGGATGATCGGCGTCGAGCAGCGCACGATCTCCTCCACCGCACTGTCCGCGTACTTCTCGAAGTCGCCCTCCCACAGCTCGCGTTGCTCCGGGTGCGCGCTGAGCAGCGCGAGCCCGTGCGAGATCGCGTTACGGGTCGTCTCCACCCCGGCGACCATCAACAGCGTGAAGAACGCGCCCAGTTGGCGGCTGTCGAGCCGCTGTCCGTCGACGTCCGCGGAGACCAGCGCGGAGATGAGGTCGTCGGCGGGGCGGCGCCGGCGCTCCCGCGCGAGCATCGCGATCATCACATGCATTCGGGCCAGCGCCCGCAGCCCCTTGCCGGGCACCCGGAACCGGGCGCGTGCGCCGCGCCGTACGCCGATGTCCTCCGAGGCGTCGTTGAGCTGCGCCAGGATGCGGGGACGGTGCCGCCGGGGGATGCCCATCATGTTGCACACCACCTCGAAGGGCACCAGGGAGGCGACGGCGGTCACGAACTCGCGGGAGGGGTGCCGCACGGCCTCGTCCACCACGGACGCGACGACCTCCTCGATGTCCTTCTCGGTGCCCGAGAGCAGCCGGGGACTGAAGGCCCGCGAGATGATCTTCCGCAGTCTGGTGTGGTCGCGTCCGTCGAGGTTGACCATGGACTCCCCGAAGAGCGCCTTCACCCATGCCGCGGGGTGGGGCGTCGTGACGCCCGGCGCGCTGCCGAAGACCGTCGTGTTACGGCTGGCCTCCCGTACGTGCTCGTGCCTCACGAGGGCGTAGAAGCCCGGCCGTTGGCGCTTGCGCAGGGCGTGCTGCGGATACGGGAACCAGACGGGCGCCTCCTCGCGGCGCAGTGCCGCGAAGACCTCGTGCCGCTGGGCGTGCGGCAGTTGCCAGAAGCCCGGGTCGGCGAGGTTCGCCTCGGGCGGCACGGACGCGGACGTGGGCGCGGACGTGGGCGCGGCCGCGGAAGAGGCCGCGGGCACGGGTGCGGGGGAGTCTGGTGAGGCCGCGGAGGCGGCAGCGGGCGCGGGTTCGGTGCGCGGTGGCATCGTCGGTGCTCCAGTCGCTCGGAACGGATCGCCCCGCGGCCGGTGCGCCGGCGGGACGGCGAGTCTCCGCCAGCAGCTTGGAACCG
>NZ_LJGW01000156.1:0-191 GCF_001751255.1 Streptomyces nanshensis
CGAGCAGACCGGGGTCGAGCCGACCCGGGCCGAGCGGGCCGGGGCTGAATCGGCCGAGGCCGGAGCGGCCGGGGCGGCCCCGCGTCATGCCGGGGCTCCACCGTGCTCGGCGGCGGTCGGCGAGGCGTCCCCACGCGGTGGGTCTCCGTGCGGCGAATCTCCGTGCGGCGGGTCTCCGTGCGGTGCCGCCG
>NZ_LJGW01000156.1:313-2544 GCF_001751255.1 Streptomyces nanshensis
AGGCCGATCGCCCACTCCGCGGCCGGCGTCGAACGCCCTTCGAGGAAGCGCAGCACCCGGTCGGCCGGGTGCTGCCGGAAGAGGCCGGTGAGGAACGCGGCGCCGTCGACGCGTCCGGCCGCCAGCGCCCGCAGCAGTACGGCGTCCATCGTGCGGTGCCGCCAGGCGTGCGCCCGGGGCGGGAGCGGCGTACGCCCCGCACGGCAGTCGGCCGCCGCCGCGGCGGCCTGGCGCTGGATGGCGGTGAAGGCGTACCCGGTCGACGGCCGCACGGCGCCCGCCGCGGCACCGATACGGAAGACCGAGGCACCGGCACGGCGCGGGAAGACGCCGTCGGTCATCGGGATCACACCGTGCTCGGTGCCGGTGACGGAGAAGCCGCCCGCCAGCGCCCGGGTCTCCTCGGCGTAGCGGCGCAGCGCCGCCTCGTACGCCCGCGTGGGCAGCGGGGCGGACGAGAAGACCGTGTACTCGACCAGCGCCCGGTCCGCCGCGAGCGGCAGCAGATAGACGAAGGCCAGGCCCCGGCGCGGCTGCGGGGTGCGGAAGTCCATGAGCTGCGCGACGGACGGGTCGAAGCAGGGCCGCCCGGTCCGCACGAACCAGCCGTGGAAGTGCTGGAACAGAGTGGTGCGGGCGGGCGGCAGCCGCAGCGGCGGACGCGAGTCGAACACCCAGCGGCCCGTCAGCCGGAACGGCCGCCCCCGCGCGTCCACTCCGCCGACCTCGCCGCCGGGGACCTCCCCGGGGACGTCGCGGACGCTGCCGACCGTGCCGCTCACCCGGCGCACCCCGGTCGACGAGTCCAGCCGGGCGCCGAGTTCACGGGTGAAGTCCGTGGAGCGCAGCATCTTGTACGTCATTCCGTACGTCCGCGCTCCCGGGTCCCGGAACGTCGTACGGCCGTCGGCGCCGGTGACGGCGAAGCGCCGCCAGGACGCGGTGACCAGGTCGTCGAAGTCCCCGGGGCCCTCCTCCCAGAAGCACCAGGTACGGTCCGGGCTGCGTACGGGACCGGGCGGCGGCTCGACGAGGACGACGGACGGCGGGGCGGCGCCGGTGCTCGCTGCGGGGGCGGTGTCCGCTGCGGGTGCGGCGTTCGCGGTGCGCGGTGCGCCCGCGAGGCGCCAGGCCAGTGAGAGACCGGCGGCCCCCGCTCCGACCACGACGACGTCGGCGTCCCGCTCCGCACACGCCCTTCTCGCCCGTCCGCTCACTTCGCTCCCTCGCCCTGGTCTCTCGTCTCGGTCCCCTCACTGCGGGAGCCGTCCCTGGCTCCGCAGCTCCCAGCGGCGTTCCGCGTACGCGAGGTCGTCACGCCACAGCCGTGCCGCGGCCCGGCGCATCAGGGGGCGCAGCAGCGGAGCCGCACGCCGGACGGCGCCGAAGCCCCCGCGGTCGGACGTCGCGAGGACCGCCTCGATCACGGCGGTGCGGGGACGCGGATGCCCGGGCGGCGTCAGCGGCGTCGCGTGGGTCTCCACGACGGACGACCTGCCCTCGCCGTCGACGATGCGCATCACCACGGTGCGCGGCTCCGGAGCCGCGAACTCGGCGCGTACCGGGACTCCGAGACGGGCGGGCAGCCGGTAGGCGACGTCGACGAGGAAGCGGTCGCCGTTGCCCGGGCCGGGTTCCTGGCGGACCGTCAGCCGGGAGAAGGCGTACGGGTGGAACCAGGAGCCGTGCCAGGGGTCGAGCCGGTTGGCCACGATGTCCTCCGGTTCGCACCGTCCCGTCTGCGTGGCCACGGCGTCGAGGGTGCGCGCGGCGCTCGGCCGGGACGGCAGCACGGGGCGCGGCGTGGGCTCCTCGCCGCCCGCGCCGTCGAGGCGTACCCAGGCCAGCATGCCGTCGTCGTATGCGGGGAGGAGCCGCCAGTCCCCCAACCCGTCCTCGTCCAGGGCGAGTCCGTGCCAGCGGCACACGAGCCGCCCGTCGCACAGCGCGGCCTCGCGCAGCGGCGCCCCGAGATGGGGGCACGCGCCGGGGGCCGCGCGCAGCGCGCCCACCGGGTTCCGCCAGACGACGAGTTCGACTCCCGCGACCGTGCGGCCGACCGGCCGGTCGCGGGGTACGTCGCGGGAGGAGGCGAGCACGTACCAGTTGCCGGAGGGGCGGCGGACGGCGCGCTCCAGCGCCTCGGCGATGAGGGCGGGGCGGGCCGCGCGCCAGGTCGGCTCCTGCCGCTCCCAGGCGGAGGCGGGGAGCAGTCGCAGCGGTACGCGCCG
>NZ_LJGW01000156.1:2552-38309 GCF_001751255.1 Streptomyces nanshensis
GCGCCGGTACGCGCGAACGGGCTTGGGGGAAGGGGCGGTCGCGGGCGCGGAGAGCACCTCGGGTGCGTCGGGGAGCACGGCTGTCTCTGCTGTCTCTGCTGCCTCGGCTACGGCGGGTGCCGCGGGTGCCGCGGGCGTGGAAGGCGGTGCCTCGGGCGGCGGTGGCGTCCGGGTCGTGGTCCGCGTCCGCTTCCGGGGGCTCGAACGGCGCGTCATGGCGTCACCGTCCCGGGGAGCGCGCCGCCGCCCGCCCGGCGGTCGGCGAACGGCGATCCCGCCCGTACCCGCAGCGCCGCCGTCCTGGCGAGCGCGGGCACCAGCGCCCGTGCCTTGCGCCGCCGCGGAACGACCGCACGCCGGTGCATGACCGCGTAGCCGGCGGCCTCGATCTCGTCGAGGATGGCCCGGTAGAGGACGAGGGCCGTCCCCACGCACGGCCGTGAGGCCGGGTGCAGCATCGGCACGCCGCGCGCCGCGTGCCGGTAGATCCCCCGGGTCATGGCGCCGAGGTCGCGCAGCGCGGCCCGTACGCGTACGTCGGTTCGGCGGTGCACCCGGCACCAGCGCAGCAGTTCGCGGTCCACGCCGTGCGCCGACAGCAGGTCCTGCGGGACGTAGACGCGGTCGCGGTCCAGATCCTCGCCGACGTCGCGGAGGAAGTTGGTGAGCTGGAAGGCCACACCGAGCGAGGCGGCGTGCGGCTCCGCCGTGCCGGGCGGCGCGACGGAGCCCAGCACCGGCAGCACCTGGAGCCCGATCACGGCGGCGGAGCCGTGCATGTAGCGGCGCAGATCCTCGTACGTCGCGTACTCGGTGACGGTCAGGTCCATGCGCATCGAGCGCATGAAGTCGGTGAAGAGGCGCGGGTCGATGCCGTAACGGAAGACGGTGTCGCAGAGGGCCGCGTTGACCGGGTGCGCGCTGCGCCCGTAACGCAACGCGGCGGACAGATCGTCGTCGAGCTTCGTCAGCCGGACGGCGCGCTCCTCGGCGGTCAGCCCCGGGTCCGGGTCGTCCACGATGTCGTCCGCCCACCGCGCGAAGCCGTAGAGCGCGTGGACGGCCGGGCGGCGGTGGGGCGGCAGCAGGCGGGTGGCGAGGAAGTACGTCTTGCCGTCACGGGAGTTGAGGTCCCGGCAGCGGGCGTAGGCGGCGCGCAGCGCGGGGTCGGTGACGCCTGCGGCGTTCAGCTCACGGGTGATCATCGCCTTCACCTTTCCGGGGTTCTCGCCGGAGTCCCCGGCGAGGTGGCCGCGGCGGGTTCCCGGGCCGGGTCCGTGGTCCGGCCGCCGCCGGAGCGGACCGTCGCGCGGGGGAGCCCGGCGCCGGGGCGGCGGGTCCGCGGGGCGGTGCGGTGGAGACCGGTGACGCGGGCGGCGGCGAGCTTCCCGGAGACGAGCACGGTCGGCACACCCACGCCGGGTGTGGTCCCGCATCCCGCGAGGACGACGTTCTCCCAGCCCGGGGGGAGGTTCCCGGTCCGGAACGGGCCGGTCTGCGCGAAGGTGTGCGCCGCGGAGAAGGGCGTGCCCGCGGGGTGCCCCCGGGCGGCCCAGTCCGCGGGCGTCACCATCCGCTCCAGCTCCACGTCCGCATCCACGTCCGTGTCCGTCCCCGCCGCGTCGCCGAAGCCGCCGAGACCGCGCTCGCGCAGCGTGGCGAGGAGGCTGTCGCGGTAATGGGGCGCGATGGCACGCCAGTTGTGCGGTCCGGTCGCCAGGTTGGGGCAGGGGGCGAGCACATAGCGCAGCGTGCGACCGGGCGGCGCGAGCGTGGGGTCGGTGACGGTGGGCGTGGTGATCAGCAGCGAGGGATCGCTCATCAGCTCGCCGGTACGCGTCAGTTGACGGAACGTACGGTGCCAGGCGGCGCCGAAGGACAGCGTGTGGTGGGCCGGCCCCGGCCCCTCGCGGTGGCCGCCGTCGCGTCCGCCGGTGCGCCCACCGGTGTGCAGGACGAACGCGGACGGCGCGAAGCGCAGCGGCAGCGGTCTGCGCGGTGCTCCGCCGAGCAGCCGGTGGGCCAACGGAAGATCGCAGGTCAGGACGAGCGCGTCGCAGGGGATCCGCGCACCGTCGGCCGTGTGCACGGCACTCGCGCGCCCGGACGGCGAACGCTCGACGCGGGTGACGGTCGTGCGGTGGCGGAAGACGACACCGGCCTGCCGGGCCGCAGCGGCCATACCGCGGGGCACCGCGTACATGCCGCCGCGCGGGAAGTACACCCCGGCCACCGTGTCCATGTACGCGATCACGGCGTACGCGGCCAGCGCACGGGCCGGCGGCACCCCCGCGTACAGCGCCTGGAAGGAGAAGATCCGGCGCAGCCGCTCGTCCCGTACGAATCGCGCGACTCGTCCGTGCCAGGTGCCGAAGCCGCCGAGCGCGGCCAGCCGGGCGAGGTCGGGCGTGAGCAGGCCGAGCGGGGAGTCGAAGTTCGCGTCGATGAAGGAGCGCATCTGCACCCGGTGCAGCTCGCCGAGCCACCGTCGCAGCCTCCGGTAGCCCGCGGCCTCAGTGGCGCCCGCCGCCCGGCGGACCTCCGCCTCCATGGCGTCGGCGCCGGTGTGTACGTCGATGTGCGTGCCGTCGGCGAACCGCGCGCGGTACGCGGGGTGCAGGGGCAGCAGTTCGATATGGCGGGACATCGTCCCGCCCGCCGCCGCGATCGCCTCCTCGATGAGATGCGGCATGGTCAGCACCGTGGGGCCGGTGTCGAGCAGATAGCCGCGCTCCTCGATCCGCCCGGCACGTCCGCCCGGCCCGTCGGCCGACTCGACGACGGTGACGTTGCGTCCCGCCCCCGCCAGATACAGGGCCGCCGCCAGCCCGGACAGACCGGCACCGACCACGACCACCTCGTCCGTCCTGCCGGGCAGCGTCCTCATCGCTCCACGGTGTCCCCGACAAGCGCGCCCCGGGGCAGGGGCGCGCCGGTGGGCGGACGAAAGGGCCCGTCGGCGCGCGACGGAGCGGCGCGTGACGGGGCTCCCGGGGCCGGCGGGGACTCTTGCGCGGGGCGAGCGCGGCTAGCGCGGGTCGGGCGGTGCAGGGGCCGCCGGGGCGGGGTGGCGGTTCGTCCGGCGGTCCTTCGTCAGGCGGTCCATGGTGCGGGCCTGTACTTCGCGCTCGGCGGCCGCCGCGATGAAGGCCGCGGCCTGGTCGGCGCCGGCCAACTCCCGTACGGCGGCGAGCGTCCGCGCGGGGAGCGGTACGGATTCGGTGTCCTGTGGCGCGGACGTCCCGGACGAGCCGGACGTCCCGGACGTGCCCGATCCCACGGAGGCGTCGTGCGCACCGGTCTCCGGAGCCGGGGCGGGCCGCCGTGCCGCCGGTATGCCGGTGGGCAGCGGGGTGGCGGGGTGCCGTTCCCCGTTCCGCCCGATGCCGCCCGGTGCCGGGGTCTCGGGTGTCCCTCCGACGGGCGCCGGGCGCGCGCCCCGGGCTCCCTCCGTCTCCTGGCGCTCTGTCTCCTGGCGCTCCGTCGTCGGGCTCTCTGTCGTCGGGTACTCCTGGCCCCGGCTCTCCGCCCCACCGCGCAGATGCTCCCGCAGGCGCCGGGAGGCGAACGTGCGCATGGCGCGGGCCAGTTCGGCGTCGACCGTCTGCTGGGCGAGCGGGCGCAGCCGCCGTACGAGGCCCGCGGCCTCCGTCGCCTGCTCGTCCGTGGGACGGGCGTCCAGACGGGGACCGAAGACGTGCTGCCCCGTGAACTCCATGAGGCGTACGGCTATGTGCTCCACCTGGGCGCGCAGTTCACGGAGGTGCTCGGTGAGCGCCAGCAACGGCACGCCCGCGCGGTGCAGTTCGGCCGCGACGGACAGCTCCTGCGGGCTCGGCACGAGATACTCCCCGGGCCTCTCCAGCAGCGGCACCAGCACGCCCAGCTCGGCCGCCTCCGCCACGGCGTCCGTGCTGTGCTCGGCGCTGCCGCCGAAGAGCTCGTCCAGCTCGGCACGGGTGAGGCGTTCCGGCTCCTCGTCCGTCCACGGTCCCTCGACCTCGGAGACCAGGCCCAGCACACCGCTCAGTCCTCGCCCCTCGTCCCACGCCTCCAGCAGCTCCTTGATGGAGGCCAGGGTGTATCCGCGCTCCAGCAGTGCGGATATCTGCCGCAGCCGCGTCAGATGAGCGTCGTCGTAGACGTTCGCCCGCCCCCGCCGGCCGGGGCGGGGCAGCAGTCCCCTGTCCTGGTAGGCGCGGATCGTGCGGACGGTGGTGCCGCTGTGCCGTGCCAGATCCTCGATGCGGTGCTCGCCGCCGACGGTGCCGACGGCACCGGAACCCGTCCCGCCGCCGTCGACTCCCGTACGACCGCCGTCCGTTGCCGTCACGGTGCCGCCGACTCCCGCGCCGCGGCCGTCCGTTCCCGTCACAGCGGTGGCTCGATCCGTGCGAGCGCGCGCAGCACGCGCGGGGCGATCCTGGTGAGCGCCCGTACGCCGTGCGCCTCCGGAGTCACGGGCGCCACCGCCCGGTTGCGCACGACGGCCAGCATGATCGCCCTCGCGGCCTTCTCCGGCGGGTAGTTGCGCAGCTTGTACAGCCGTGCCACCCGTGCCCGGCGGCGGTCCTGCGCGGCGTCGTCCAGGCCGACGAAGCGTGCCGTCCGCGTGATGTCGGTGTCGACCGGGCCCGGGCAGACGGCTGTCACGCCGATCCCCCGCCCCGCCAGCTCCGCGCGCAGACACTCGCTCAGCATCAGCACGGCCGCCTTCGAGGTGCCGTACGCGGGCAGCAGCCGGGTCGGCTGATAGGCCGCGTCCGACGCGACGTTGACGATGTGACCGCCCTGGCCCCGCTCCGCCATCTGTCTGCCGAAGAGGCGGCAGCCGTGGATGACGCCCCACAGATTGACGTCGAGGGTCCGCTTCCAGTCCTCGACGGTGGTCTCCAGGAACGGGCCGGAGACGCCTATGCCCGCGTTGTTCACAAGGACATCCACGGCGCCGTGGCGTGCGGCGATGCGGTCGGCCAGCTCCTCCATCTGCCGCTGGTCGCCCACGTCGGCCGTCTCGGCCCAGACCTGGGGCGCGCCCGCCTGCTGCGCCGCCTGTGCGGTGCGCTCCGCCGCGTCGCCCTTCACGTCGACGGCGACGATCCGCGCTCCGGCCGCGGCGAAGCCGAGGGCGGTGGCCCGGCCGATGCCGCTGCCCGCGCCCGTGACGAGGACGAGACGGCCGCCGAACTGCTCGGCGAAGCGCCCGCCGCGCCGTCCGCCCCGCGTGGCCGGACGGGGCTGCTCCGCCTCGCCGCCCGTACGGCCGGACTCCTGTGCCTCGACGAAGTCGCGGATCCACACGGCCAGTTGGTCGGGACGGGTGCGCGGAATCCAGTGCCGGGCGTCCAGCGTGTGCCGGGTGAGGTCCGGCGCCCACGTCTCCACGTCGTCGTAGAGTCGTTCGCCCAGGAAGACGTCGCGGGTGGGCGTGATCAGTTGTACGGGCACGTGCGTATGGCAGTCCTCGCGGGGCCGGCGCAGCCTGTAGCGCACGTTGTCGCGGTAGAGCCAGGCGCCGTGCGCGGCGTCCCGGGGCAGCGAGGACGTGGGATAGCCGTCCGCCGGAAGCTTCTCGGCGCGGCGCAGGAACCGCGGCCAGTACCGCGCGAGCGGGCCGCGCCAGGCCAGTTCCGGCAGCACCGGGGTGTGGAGCATGTAGACGTACCAGGAGCGGACGCCCTGTCCGAGGGCCTGGGCGAGCCGCCGTGGCGTGGGCCGGGAGACCCGCTTCTTGATCCAGTGCCCGAAGTGGTCGAGGGACGGTCCGGACATCGAGGTGAACGAGGCGACGCGGCCCCGCGTCTCCGCCGCGGTGGCGAACTCCCAGCCCTGCACGGATCCCCAGTCGTGGCCCACGAGATGGACGGGCCGCCCGGGGGAGACCGCGTCGGCCACGGCGAGGAAGTCCTGGGTGAGCTTCTCCAACGTGAAGCCGCCGCGCAGCGGTTGGGGCGCCGAGGAGCGGCCGCAGCCCCGTACGTCGTAGAGCACCACGTGGAAGCGGTCGCTCAGTCGCCGGGCGACCTTCGACCAGACCTCCTTGCTGTCCGGATAGCCGTGCACCAGCACCACCGTGGGCGCCTCGGCGTCGCCCAGCTCCGCGACGCACAGCTCGACGCCCTCCGCCGTGCGCACCCGCCGCTCCCGTGCGCCCGCGAGGTCCTGCTCCGGCCCCGTACGGGCGGCCGCGTCCCCCTCGGCCGCGACCGTCTCCGTGCCCGCGTCCGTCTTCCCCGTGACGGTCTTCCCCGCGGCCTTTCCCGGGACGGCTTCCCCGTCCGTGCTCCCGCCGCCGTACCGCTCGCTCACAGCACCCCCACCGATCGAGGCCCGCGCGCCCAACGCGCCCGCCGTATCCGCGTATTCGACACCGATCAATGTGACAACGGCCGATGGCGACGTCAACAGCTCCGCCGCCCCTGTGGATACCGGAGGTAACAAGAGTCGCGCGCTCCCGCGTCCGCCGGAGAGGCAGGGTCGGGGCTCCCCTTGTCCGACGACTCCCTTAAGGGGACGTCACCCTTCGGTACCAGTCCGATCCAGCCCCCAGGACGGACGTGACACACGACAGTGAGGCCCTAGCGTCAGGGGGGTGACTGTGATTGCTATCGAAAGCCTGACCAAGCGGTACCCACGGGTGACCGCGCTGGACCGGCTGACCGTGGGCATCACACCGGGTGTTACCGGCCTGGTGGGCGCCAACGGGGCCGGTAAATCGACCCTTATCAAGATCCTTCTCGGGCTCGCTCCCGCGACCGAGGGCGGCGCCACCGTCCTCGGTCTGGACGTTGCACGCGAGGGCTCCGCGATCCGCGAGCGCGTCGGCTACATGCCCGAGCACGACTGTCTGCCGCCCGACGTCTCGGCCACCGAGTTCGTCGTCCACATGGCGCGCATGTCCGGG
Organism: Streptomyces nanshensis; assembly: GCF_001751255.1. GTDB lineage: Bacteria > Actinomycetota > Actinomycetes > Streptomycetales > Streptomycetaceae > Streptomyces > Streptomyces nanshensis_A. The sequence continues at coordinate 9,457 of NZ_LJGW01000156.1, forward strand.
CTGCCCTTCACCTCCGCACGCGAGCGCACCGCCGACACCCTGCGGCACGTCGGCCTCTACGAGGAGCGCTACCGCCCCATGGGCGGCTACTCGACGGGCATGAAGCAGCGCGTCAAGCTCGCGCAGGCCCTCGTGCACGACCCGAAGCTGGTGCTGCTCGACGAGCCGACCAACGGGCTCGACCCCGTCGGCCGCGACGAGATGCTCGCGCTGATCCGGCGCGTCCACACCGACTTCGGCATCTCCGTGCTCGTCACCTCGCATCTGCTGGGCGAGCTGGAGCGCACCTGCGACCACGTCGTCGTCATCGACGGCGGCAAGCTGCTGCGCGCCTCCAGCACCGCCGACTTCACCAAGAGCACGCCGTCCCTCGCGGTGGAGGTCACCGACACCGACGCCCACCCGGACGGTACGGAGGCGCTGCGCTCCGCGCTCGCCGCCGCGGGGCTCTCCGTACAGGCGCCCGGCACCGCCGGAGCTCCCGGCGCCGGGCATCTGCTGATGGTCGACGCGACCGACGAGTCGGCGTACGACACCGTGCGCGACACCGTCATCGAACTCGGCCTCGGCCTGGTGCGGATGGAACAGCACCGGCACCGCATCGCGGAGGTCTTCCAAGCCGGCGACGAGAGCGGCGCCTCGGGCACCGACCCGGCACTCGCGCCCGCTGCCGGAGCCGGCGCCGCAGCGGCCCCGGCCTCCGCCGCCGACCTCGCACTCCAGCCGCAGAAGGGAGGCGGCGATGTCGCCTGAGCCGCACGCCACCACGCCCGTCGCCACCCCCGGCAAGCCGCCGGGGCAGCGCGGCGAGGACGTCATCCACAACATCGGCTACCGCAACTACGACGGCCCGCGCCTGGGCCGCGGCTACGCCCGCACGTCGCTCTTCGAGCAGTCGCTGCGCGGCGCGTACGGGCTCGGCCGCTCGGCCAAGTCCAAGGTGCTGCCGATGCTGCTCTTCGCGGTGATGTGCGTACCGGCAGCGATCGTCGTCGCCGTCACGGTCTTCACGAAGGCCAAGGAGATGCCGGTCCACTACAACGAGTACGTCATCCTGATGCAGCCCGTGATCGGGGTCTACATCGCGGCCATGGCTCCGCAGGCCGTCTCGCTCGACCTGCGCTTCCGCGTCGTCCCGCTGTACTTCTCGCGTCCCATCGAGCGCGGCGACTACGTCGGTGCGAAGTACGCGGCGCTCTCCGCGGCGATCTTCGTCTTCACGGCGACGTCCGTCCTGATCCTCTACGTCGGGGCGCTGCTGGCGAAGCTCGACTTCGGCGACGAGACGAAGGGCTTCGCGCTCGGGCTCGTGTGCTGCCTCGTCTTCTCCGTGCTGCACGGCGGCATCGCGCTGACCGTGGCCGCCGCGACACCCCGCCGAGGGTTCGGCGTCGCCGCGATCATCGCCGTGCTGACCATTCCGTACATGCTGGTCAGCGCGTTGCAGGGGATCGTCGCCTCCCAGGACAACACCTCCGCCATCGGCTGGCTGGGCCTGGCCTCGCCCGGGTCGCTCGTCGACGGTCTCCAGAGCAAACTCCTGGGCGGCGACAACGCCTTCCCGCGCGGCGAGGACCTGACCGCCGCGCAGACCTCCGCCTACGCCCTGCTGACCGTCGTGCTCATCGCCGGGACGTACGCCCTGCTGCTGCGCCGCTACCGAAAGGCCGGGCTGTGACAACGCTGCACATCGACCACACCTCCCGCTGGTTCGGGAACGTCGTCGCCGTCAACGACATCACCATGGACATCGGGCCCGGCGTGACCGGCCTGCTCGGCCCGAACGGCGCGGGCAAGTCCACCCTCATCAACATGATGGCCGGCTTCCTGCCGCCGTCGACGGGAAGCGTCACGCTGGACTCGGCGCCGATCTGGCGCAACCAGGAGGCGTACCGGGAGATCGGCCTCGTCCCCGAACGCGAGGGGATGTACGACTTCCTCACCGGCTGGGACTTCGTCCTGGCCAACGCCGAGCTGCACAAGCTCTCCGACCCCGCCGCCGCCGCACGCCGGGCGCTGGCCACCGTCGAGATGGAACAGGCGCAGGACCGCAAGATCTCCACGTACAGCAAGGGCATGCGCCAGCGCGTGAAGATGGCCTCCGCGCTGGTGCACGACCCGTCGGCGCTGCTGCTCGACGAGCCGTTCAACGGCATGGACCCGCGGCAGCGCATGCAACTGATGCGGCTGCTGCGGGAGATGGGAGACGCGGGCCGCACCGTGCTCTTCTCCTCGCACATCCTGGAGGAGGTCGAGCAGCTCGCCTCCCACATCGAGGTCGTCGTCGCCGGCCGGCACGCGGCCAGCGGCGACTTCCGCAAGATCCGCCGCCTGATGACGGACCGCCCGCACCGCTACCTCGTACGCTCCAGCGACGACCGGCGTCTCGCGGCGGCCCTGATCGCCGACGCCTCGACGGCGGGCATCGAACTCGACTGGAACGAGAAGGCCCTGCAGATCCAGGCCATCGACTTCGGCCGGTTCACCGAGGTCCTTCCCCGGCTCGCCCGCGAGCACGGCATCCGGCTCTACACGGTCTCGCCCTCGGACGAGTCCCTGGAGAGCGTCTTCTCCTACCTCGTCGCGGCCTGAAGGGAGCCCTCGATGTTCAACAAGACAGTCGCACGGCTCACCTACAAGGCGCTCCTGGGGCGCCGCCGGGCGCTGCTGCTGTGCGCGCTCCCGCTGCTGCTGATCGTGGTCGCCGTCGCCGTACGTCTCCTCGGGGACGTGGACGACGACGTCACCAAGCAGCTCCTCGGCGGCTTCGCGATGGCCACGATCGTCCCGCTGATCGGCGTCGTCGCCGGTACGGGGGCGATCGGCCCGGAGATCGACGACGGCTCGGTCGTCTATCTGCTGGCCAAGCCGGCCCGGCGCTCCAGCATCGTCGTCACGAAGCTGCTGGTGGCGATCGGCGTGACGGTCGTCTTCTCGGCGGTCCCCACCTTCGTCGCGGGGTATGTCCTCAACGGCGACAGCCAGCAGATCGCCTCGGCCTACGCGGTCGCCGCGGCCGCGGCCTCCGTGGCCTACAGCGCGCTGTTCCTGCTGCTGGGCACGGTCTCCCGGCACGCGGTCGTCATCGGCCTCGTCTACGCCCTGATCTGGGAGGCCCTCTTCGGGAACCTGGTGCCGGGCGCACGGGAGCTGTCCGTGCAGCAGTGGGCGCTGACGCTGGCGCAGAAGGTCGGCGGCAGCGGCGCCGGGATCACCTCCGAGGTGGGCACGGCGACCGGTGTGACGCTGCTCGTCGTCGCCACCGTCGGCGGCGCCTGGTATGCGAGCCGCAGGCTGCGCGCCTTCACGCTCGCCGGCGAGGAGTAGGCGAGGAGTAGGCGAGGAGTAAGGCCAGCGGCGTCGCCCGCCCGTCCGCCTGTACGCGGGGTGGGGGCTACGGTCACCCGTGACCGTAGCCCCCACCCCCGCGTCGTCCGTGCCCGGGGCTTGTCCCGGGTGCGGCCGGGCTTGAGGCCGCCCGGCAGGTGAGACGCCGCGCGCGCCGCGGTGCGGCCGCGGCTAACGTGGCCCCATGCCACCAGCGAGCCGTTTCACCTACCTCGGCCCCGAGGGGACCTTCACCGAGGCCGCACTGCGCACCCTCCCGGAGACCGCCACCCGCGAACTGACGCCGATGGTCTCCGTGCCGGCCGCACTGGACGCCGTACGCAACGGGGAGGCCGCGGCGGCCTTCGTCCCCATCGAGAACTCCGTCGAGGGCGGCGTGACGGCGACCCTCGACGAACTCGCGGGCGGACGGCCGCTGATGATCTACCGCGAGGTGCTGCTGCCCATCGCCTTCGCGCTGCTCGCCCGCCCCGGCACCACGCTGGAGGGCATCAAGACGGTCACCGGCCACCCGGTGGCGCAGCCGCAGGTGCGGCGCTGGGTCGCGGACAACCTGCCGTACGCGCTGTGGGAGTCCGCCGCGTCCAACGCCGACGGCGCCCGGCTGGTGCAGGAGGGGCGCTACGACGCCGCGTTCGCCGGGGAGTTCGCCGCGGCGACGTACGGTCTGGAGCCCCTGGTGACGGACATCCACGACGCCGACAACGCCGCCACGCGCTTCGTCCTCGTGGGACGGCCCGCGCGGCCCGCGGCGCCGACCGGCTCGGACAAGACGTCCGTCGTCTTCTGGCTGCGCGACGACCATCCGGGCGCGCTGCTGGAGGTGCTCCAGGAGTTCGCGTCGCGCGGCGTGAACATGATGCGCATCGAGTCGCGGCCCACAGGCGAGGGCATCGGCCGCTACTGCTTCTCGGTCGACTGCGAGGGCCACCTGCAGGACCGCCGGGTGGGGGACGTGCTCATGGGACTCAAGCGCGCCTGCGAGCAGGTGCGGTATCTCGGCTCGTATCCCCGTGCGGACGGCGGGCGTTCGGGAGAGCGGCCCGGCACGACGGACGCGGAGTTCATGGAGGCGGCCGACTGGCTGGCGCGCTGTCTGGACGGACGGGGCTGACGGACGGGGCTTGACGGACGGGGCAGGGCGACGGGGTTCGTCAGCGGCCGTCTGCGGTCGTCTGCGGTCGTCCGCGAACGGGCTCCGGTGCAGCCCGCAGAGTTATCCACAGGGTCTCGGGCGGGCTGTGCACAACTCCCCGTAACGAAACGGGCGTTATCGACAAAGCAGCATGAAGACCCCAAAGCAGTTCACAGGGTGTTCAGTCCGCCTTCGTCACGGCAACTCTCCTTGATCACACTTCTGTGGGAGTCAACCCCGCTCGAATGAGTGCTTATTGCAGGTTTGTGACGGGATTTCCCGGGTGGTCGCCGATTCCCAGGAACGATCTCTTCCACTGTCCACAACCCCGTGCGGACCGCTGTGGATAAGCATCCGGCGGACCGTCGAAGCTGTGGATAAGTCGGTGGACACTCCGTCGCCCTCCCCGCCTCAACTCCCTGTGGACAACGGTGACATGGCTGGTAGGACCGGTACGGCAGGCGCTCACGTCCACCCGTCGCAGGGCCGTAACTCGCCTGTGTCCACGCCCGGTTGCGGAGGAAAGTCCGCAATGTCCCGAAGATCACGGGGAGTTCGCCGCGCCGTGGTACTCGGTCGAGCCGGCGCGGACCCACCGGTACCCTGACGGGGTGATTGACCTCCGAGTGCTCCGTGACGACCCCGACCGTGTCCGTGCCTCCCAGCGCGCCCGTGGCGAGGACGTCGGCATCGTCGACGCCCTGCTCTCCGCCGACGAGCGTCGGCGGTCGTCCGGCGTCAGGTTCGACGAACTGCGCTCCGAGCAGAAGCAGCTCGGCAAGCTGATCCCCAAGGCCGACGGCGAGGAGAAGGCCGGGCTGCTGAAGAAGGCCGGCGAACTCTCCGCCGCCGTGAAGGCCGCGGACGCCGAGCAGGACGAGGCCGCCGAGGAGACCCAGCGTCTGCTGAGGCAGCTCGGCAACGTCGTATACCCCGACGTACCGGTGGGGGGCGAGGAGGACTTCACCGTCCGCGAGACGATCGGCACGCGGCGCGACTTCGCCGCCGAGGGCTTCGAACCCAAGGACCACCTCGAACTCGGCCAACTGCTCGGCGCGATCGACGTCGAGCGCGGTGCGAAGGTCTCCGGCTCGCGCTTCTACTACCTCACCGGCGTGGGCGCCCTGCTCGAACTCGCCCTGGTCAACGCCGCGATCGCCCAGGCCACCGCGGCGGGCTTCACGCCCATGCTGACGCCGGCGCTGGTGAAGCCGCAGACGATGGAGGGCACCGGCTTCCTCGGCCAGGCCGCGCAGGACGTCTACCACCTGGAGAAGGACGACCTCTATCTGGTCGGCACCTCCGAAGTCCCCCTCGCCGGCTACCACATGGACGAGATCATCGACGCGTCCCGGCTGCCGCTGCGCTACGCCGCCTTCTCGCCGTGCTTCCGGCGCGAGGCCGGCTCGTACGGGAAGGACACCCGCGGGATCTTCCGGGTCCACCAGTTCGACAAGGTCGAGATGTTCTCCTACGTCGCTCCCGGCGAGTCCGAGGCGGAGCATCTGCGCCTGCTGGAGTGGGAGAAGCAGTGGCTGACCGGCCTCGAACTGCCCTTCCAGGTCATCGACGTGGCGACCGGCGACCTCGGCTCCTCCGCCGCCCGCAAGTACGACTGCGAGGCGTGGGTTCCGACGCAGGGCAAGTACCGCGAGGTGACGTCGACGTCGGACTGCACCGAGTTCCAGTCGCGGCGGCTGTCGATCCGGATGCGCGAGGGGAAGCAGGTGCGTCCGCTGGCGACGCTCAACGGCACGCTGTGCGCGGTGCCCCGCACCATCGTCGCGCTGCTGGAGAACCACCAGCAGGCGGACGGCTCGGTGCGCGTGCCCGAACTGCTGCGTCCGTATCTGGGCGGGCGGGAGCTTCTGGAGCCGGTGGCCGCGTGAACGGCGAGCCCGGCCTCGTCCGCGAGCCGGAAGGCTCCGCCGGCGAACGCCCTTTCCCGTACCGGCTGATCGCGACCGACCTCGACGGCACACTGCTGCGCGAGGACGGAACGGTCTCCTCCCGTACGCGTGCGGCGCTCGCCGAGGCGGCCCGGCGGGGCGTCGCCCACATCGTGGTGACGGGGCGTGCCGTCCCGTGGACGAAGGACGTCCTGGCCGGGCTCGGCTACACGGGGCTGGCCGTGTGCGGGCAGGGCGCACAGGTCTACGACGCGGGCGCGGAGCGCGTCCTGACGTCGGTGACCCTCGACCGGCAACTGGCACGGCTCGCGGTGAGCAAGATCGAGGCCGAGACGGGCGATGCGCTGCTGATCGCGGCCTCGCAGGGCGGCGCCGACGGCGACGTACTGGTCGGCCCCGGCTACCGCGAGCAGGGCAAGGGCCTCCCCGCGGTGCGCTGCGCCGACATGGAGGAGCTGTGGGCGGCCCCGCTGAACAAGCTCTATCTCCAGCATCCGCGCCTGAGCGACGACGCGTTGGCGAAGGCGGCGCGGGAGGTGGCGGGCGACCTGGTGAGCATCACGGTCTCGGGCGAGGACCTGGTGGAGATGCTGCCGCTGGGGCTCAGCAAGGCGAAGGGCCTGGCGATCGCGGCCCGGCGGCTGGGCGTCTCCGCACGGGAGACGATCGCCTTCGGCGACATGCCGAACGACGTCCCCATGTTCGGATGGGCGGCGCACGGCGTCGCGATGGCCGGGGCGCATCCCGAACTCCTCGCCGTGGCCGACGAGATCACCGCATCCAACGACGCCGACGGCATCGCCGTGGTCCTGGAGCGGCTGCTCGCGCAGTGAACGGGCGCCTGGCGCGGGCCCGTTGACGTACCGGTGCGTACGCCGCGACCGTGACGTATAGGACTATCCGCTCGTTCGACCAAGTGCGCGGAGGCGACTGGAGTACGTGGCGACGAGAGTCCGTGAAGTGGTGGTGGCCGGCCTTGCCCGGTAGTGCAGTACGTGGGAATACATGAGCTGATCTCCGCTCCTGGCTCCTGGATACGGACCCCGAGGCCCTGGGTGAACGGGCCTCCCTCGTCATGTCCGTACGACCCCCAGGAGGGGTTTCTTCGTGTACAGCGAATCCGTGCTGATCGAATCGCGCAGCCTGCGCTCCGGGATGGGCCACAAGGTCGAAGTCCTCGACAAGGTCAAGGCGTTGGCGCTGTCCGCCGACGGCATCCACGCGACGACGCGGGACGTCGCGGAGTACTTCGAGGTGGGCGATCAGGCTGTGTACAACTTGCTGAGCCGTCACCGTGAAGAGCTGGAAAGCAACGGCCTGCGCGTGCTGCGAGGCGCTGAGCTGCGGGAATATCTCACACTCAAGTTGAGTGTTACATCCGAGGCCGCTGAAAGTTATCCACAGAGGCGGCCGCACCTCGCCGTCTACACCCGGCGCACCGTCCTCAACGTCGCCATGCTGCTGCGGGACAGCGACGTCGCGCGGTGTGTGCGCGCGTATCTGCTGGACGTCGAGGAGCGTGGCCGTACGACGGCGGCTGCGGCCGGGGAGTCCGAGCGGGTCGCGGAGCTGGACCGGCGGGTGACGGACGTCGAGTCGTCCGTCACCCGGATCGGCTCCGTGCTCCAGGAGTTGGGCCCCGTCATCGGACGGATGTCGGTACGTCTGGAGCGGATGGACCGGCGGATGGAGGAGATGGACCGCCGGCTGGTCAACACCGAGCGCGTGGTGTGCGCCATGAGCCAGCGCATGGCCCGGTGCGGGCCCGGCTGCGAGCGGTGTGGCGAGTGACGTCCGGCTGAATTTGGTACGGGTCCGGGTCACCCGGCCTCGCCGGGGGCGGCGTCGGCACCGTAGAGCGCGGTCACCGACGCCGCCGCCCGAACCAACTCCTCGCGGGCGGCGGCCGGTTCGAGCACTTCGACGTCGTCCCCGAACTGCAGGAGCTGGCGTACGGCGCGCAGCATCGGATACGCCAGCTCCACCGGAACCCACTCATCCGGTTCCGGCTCCGGCTCCGGGCGCCCGTCCAGGACGAACGGGCCGACGATGCGCCGGAACAACTCCAGCCGTGAGCCGCGCACCCGCGCCCTGATCCGTAGGTGCGCGGGCCGCTCCTCCACCTGGCGCCGCAACGCCTCCCAGGCGTCGGCCAGTTCGACGCCCTCCCTGCGCCGCACCGGCTCCTGCGTCACGGCCGCCTCCAGGACCCGGTCCACGCGGAAGAGCTGCGCCGTACCGTCCCGGTCGGCGACCAGATACCAGGTGCCCGCCTTCGCCACCAGCCCGTACGGATCGACGGTGTACGTGTTGACGGACCTCGCGCCGCCGTGCCGGTAGTCGATGCGCAGCCGGCGGTCCGTGAAGACCGCCGTGCCCAAGGTGTCGAGGTCGACGGAGGGCCGCGGTCCGGCCAGCCAGCGGTCCGGATCGACGAGGATGCGGCGGCTGGTGAGTTCGGCGGCGGGCCGGTGCGGCGCGGGCAGGGCGGCCATCACCTTGCGCAGCGCCGAGCCGAGCGCCCCGTCCAGTCCGAGGGCGGAGTGCGCGCCCTGGGCGGCGAGGACGAAGAGCGCGCGGGCCTCGTCCGAGGTGAGCCCGGTGACGTCCGTACGGAATCCCGGGAGCAGCGCGATGCCGCCGTGCCGGCCGCGTTCCGCGTAGACGGGGACGCCCGCGGTCGAGAGGGCGTCGACGTCGCGGTAGATCGTGCGCGTGGAGACCTCGAGGCGGCGGGCGAGTTCGTCGGCCGGTACGCGCTCGCGGGTCTGGAGCAGCAGCAGGATCGAGAGCAGACGGTCGGACTTCACGTTCGCCAGGATGCCGGGCCGCCAGAAAACCTGACGGCGGATGTCAGGAAAAGAGGGGAAGGTCTCACCGTCGCCGCCACGGGCAGGCCCCGCCGCCCGCGCGCAGCGGTCCGTCGATCCCTCGATCCCTCGTTCCCATTCCGATCCCGACCCCGATCCCGGCCCCGATCCCGACACTGAACGGAGCTGTAGCCATGGACCCGTCCCAGGACCCCCGTCCCGTACTCCGCACCGCCACCGCACAGTCGGCGTCCCTCGCCGACGCCGTGGAGCCGGACGCGCTCGCGCTGCCCACGCCCTGCGGCGGCCATGTCTGAGCGGCACGGCCACGGCAGCGACGTCGAACAGGCCGACGCCGGCGCCGGATCCGCCGGCTCCGGATCCGCCCCCTCCGGATCTGCCGCCCCCGCATCGACCGTCACCGGACCCGGTGCGCCGCCGCCCGCCTTCCCCGTCCACCGGGTCCGCGGCGCCGTCCTGTCGCCTGCCGACGAGGAGTACGCGGCCGAGGCGTCCGGCTTCCAGACCGGATACCGGCACCGTCCCGAGGTGATCGTCCGCGCGGAGACCGCCGCCGACGTCGCCGCCGCGGTCGGCCACGCGGCGGCGCACCGCCTCCCGCTGGCCGTCCAGGCGACCGGTCACGGGCTGACGCGGCCGCTGCCCGGCGGCGTACTGGTCAGCACGCGCCGCATGACGGGCGTGCGCGTGGACCCGGCCGCCCGTACGGCGTGGATCGCGGCCGGTACGCGCTGGGGCGAGGTCGTCACGGAGGCGGCCCGGTACGGACTGGCCCCGCTGAGCGGTTCGGGCCCCGGCGTAGGCGCGGTGTCGTACACGCTGGGCGGCGGAATCGGGCTGCTCGCCCGCGAGTTCGGCTATGCCGCCGACCATGTGCGCGCCGCCGGACTGGTCACCGCCGACGCGCGCGTTCGCCATGTCACGGCGGACGGCGACGGCGACCCGGAGCTGTTCTGGGCGCTGCGCGGCGGAGGCGGCGGCTTCGGCGTGGTGACCGGGTTGGAGATCGGACTCGTACCCGTCGAGCGGTTCTACGGCGGGCAGTTGATCTTCGACGGCGCGTTCGCCGACGAGGTGCTGGAGACCTGGCGGGAGTGGACCGCGACCGTGCCGGACGAACTGACGTCCTCGGTCACGCTGTTGCCCTACCCGGATCTGCCCGCGCTCCCCGAACCGCTGCGCGGCCGGTACGTCGTCCAGGTGCAGATCGCCTACGACGGCGACGAGGCGGAGGGCGAGCGGCTGGTGGCGCCGCTGCGCGCGGCCGGGCCGCGGATCGTGGAGCGGCTGCGGACGATGCCGTTCACCGAGTCCGCGCGCGTCTACAACGAGCCGGACCGGCCGCACGCCTACCAGGGCGGCAACGCGCTGCTCGGGGAGAAGCTCCCGGATCGCGAAGCGCTGCGCACCGTACGGGAGTTGACGGGACCCGAGGCCCCGGCGATGACGGTGCTCAGCCTGCGGCACATGGGCGGCGCGCTCTCGCGCGAGCCCGCCGTGCCGAACGCGGTGACGGGACGGGACGCGGGCTGGCTGATGGTGGTGCTGTCGGTCCTGGAGGACGGCACGACCCCCGCCGGGCTGCGCGCGCTCCACGACCGGGTGATGCGGGCGGTCTCGCCGTGGACGGCCGGCTCCAACCTCAACTTCCGTTACGGGCGCGGCGCGTGGCCGCCTCCCGGCGGCGGCCGGGACGCGCACGCCGACGAGGTGCGGGCGCGGCTCGCCGAGGTGAAGGCGGCGGTCGATCCGACGAACCTCTTCCGCTTCCACTCCGCCCACGGGACATGAGGAGGGGGCGCGGGCGCCGACGGCGCGCACGCCCCTGACGTACGCGACGGGGACGGCCGGCCACGGCGGCCGACCGTCCCCGGGAGCGCGCCCGCCTCAGCCCTCCAGCAGGCGCTGCCCCACGTACTCGCCCTTCGCGGCCCCGCCCGGCACCGCGAACAGCCCGCTCGCCTCATGCCGGATGAACCGCGAGAGCGCGTCGCCGCGGTCCAGCTTCCGCTGCACTGGTACGAAGCCGCGCAGCGGATCGGCCTGCCAGGCGATGAAGAGCAGACCGGCGTCCGGGGCGCCGTCGTCGCGGTAGCCGTCGTGGTACGAGAAGGGGCGGCGCAGCATGGCCGCTCCCCCGTTCGTCGCCGGTGCCGTGACGCGTACGTGGGCGTCGGCGGCGATGGCGGGGGAGCCGTCCGCACCGCGCTTGTCGAGGTCGGGGTCGGTGTTCTCGGTGCCTCCGGACAGCGGGGCGCCGTCGGACTTGCGGCGTCCGATGACCTTCTCCTGCTCCTTCCGCGACTTCTCGTCCCAGTCGTCGAGGAGCATGCGGATGCGGCGTACGACGGCGTACGAGCCGTTCGCCATCCACGCGGGAGAACCGGACGCGGGCACGAACACCCGTGCCGCGAAGTCGTCTTCGGAGGGCTTCGGGTTGTTGGAGCCGTCGATCTGGCCCATGAGATTGCGCATCGTCATGGGCTTGCGGGTGGCGCCGGGGGTGCGCGTGAAGCCGTTCATCTGCCAGCGCAGCTTCGCCGTGCCGTCGGCGTCGCGCTGGATCCGGCGCATCGCGTCGAACGCGACGAGCCCGTCGTTGCTGCCGATCTGCACCCACAGGTCGCCGTCGGAACGGCTCTTGTCGAGGGCGTCGCCGGAGAAGTCCGGCAGCGGCTCCAGCGCGTCGGGGCGCTGCTTCTCCAGACCCGTACGGGAGAAGAACGTACGGCCGAAGCCGAAGGTGACCGACAGGGAACAGGGGCCGGCGTCGAAGGCGGCACCCGTGGCGTCCGGATCCGACGCGTCCGCCATGAGGTCGCGGGCCGTGCGCGACCAGCGCTTCAGCAGCGCGGCGGCCTGCTTGCGTCCCGCGCCCGCGGACAGGTCGAAGGCGAGCAGATGGCCGACGGCCTGCAACGGCGTGGTGATGCCGGCCTGGTGCTTGCCGTGGAAGGCCACGCGGGTCGAACCGACGGACGTGAGCGGGGCGGGCGCCCGGCTGTCGTCGCGCGCCGCGGCCTGAACGACCGCGCCGCCGGTCGCGCCGACGGCGAGCCCCGTCGCGCCGACTGCTCCGACTGTGCTGACGAGGCGACGGCGGGAGACGCCCTGCGGTTCGTGGTCGTGCTGGGTCATGAGTCGCTTCCTGGTGGCGTGGTCCGGTGGTCCGGTGGTCCGGCGGTGCGTCGGTACGGTGTGCGGGCGGCGCGGACCCGGGGGCCGCGCGCCCATGACGTTCAGCTATATCTCCCGGGACGTCCCGCTACGCACAGGGACGAGCCCGACGCGCCCCGGTCCGGGCCGAACGGGTCGCTGTGTCCCGTCCGGCCGGTCCGCCGGCCCGTGGCGTCCCATCCGTACCTCCCGTCACGTCGCTCGCTTCCGCTGCTTCCGTCGCTTCCGTGATGTCCGTCGCGTCCGTCCCGTCCGTCGGTTCAGTCGATCTGGATGGTCTTGCTCTCCGTGACCTGGTCGATGTCCGAGGTACGGATCGTGACGGACGCCTTCCAGCGTCCCGCCACCGGAAGCTGCACCGTCTCCGAACGCCAGCGCCCCTTCGCCTTGTTGATCCGCTCCATCTCGACCGTGAACGGGCCGAGGTCCTGCTCGGGGAGCGTGAGCGAGGCCTTGACCTCCTTCGTGGGCAGCTCCTTGCCCTGCGGGTCCTTGGTCATGATCCGCAGGGAGTTGCCGCCGGACTGGCCGGGCGTGAGCAGCAGTACGGCCGTGCCCTTGCCGTTCGTTCCGCCCGTGTCGAACGGGATCTTCTGCTTGACGGCGAGCCCCTCCCGGGTCTGGCCGGTGGCGGCCCCGGGCTTGCCTCCGGCCGCCGCGAGTTCTTCCGTACGTCCGGGCTCGGTGGCGGTCAGCGCCGTGGCGACGACGAGAAGCACGACGGCGACGGCCGTCTCGGCGAGTACGGAACGCCGCAGTCCGGCGCGTTCCGGGTCGGCCTCGCGGGCCTTCCTGCGACGCTCGCGGACCACCGCGGCGCGCTGGCGGGCGAGTTGGGCGGTACGTGCGGTGGACCGGCCGGCGCCGTTCTCCTCCGCTGATCCTTCAGAGGCGACTGTCTCGTCGGAGTCGGAGGACCCGCCGGTGCCGTCGCTACCGGGGGAGTCCTGGCCGGAGGCCGAGGAGCCCGGCCCCGCCGCGGCGCCGACGGCCGCCGGCGTCTCGGCCCGCACCGCCGCGCCTCCGGCGGCTTCCGCTTCCTCCCCCTTCGCTGCTTTCTCCGCCTTCTCCCCTTTCTCCCCTTCCTCTGCTTCCTCTGAATCCGCCCGTACGTCGCCGAGCCGTGCCGTCCACTGACGGGAGAACGACGCGAGGACGAGCAGCACGACGATCAGGCCGAGCTTCGCCACCAGCAGCCGCCCGTACGACGTTCCGGTCAGCGCCGAGAACGAGCCGAGCTGCCGCCACGACTGGTACACCCCCGTCACCGCCAGCACCACGACGCTGCCGAACGCGATCCGCGAGAAGCGCCGTACGACCTCGCGCGCGGGCGCGGGGCCGCGGTGCAGCACCGTCAGAAGCGCGGCCAGCCCGCCCAGCCAGACGGCGACCGCCAGCAGATGCACCACGTCGACGGGCATCGCGATCTGCGACTGCAGTCCGGTGGAGGCGTGCTCCGCGACCGCCCAGGTCGTGGCAAGCCCGATCGCCACGACGCCGCCGCCGAGGGCGACGCCGAGCGCGACGTCCCGTCCGCCCTCCCCCTCATCGGACTCCCCGGCGCCTCCGGTTCCCTCGGTCTCACCGGACTCGGCCTCCGCCTCCGCCTCCTCCCCCCGCCGCTCGTACGAGCCGAAGAGCACCGAGACGATCACCGCCGCCGTCCCGAGAAGCAGCAGCCGTGCCGCGAGCGCGGCCCCCGGCTTGGAGCCGAGGACGGTGCGCAGCCCGCCGAGGTCGAAGACCTCGCTCAACTGCCCCGTCCCCGTATAGGAGTTGCGCAGCAGCAGCATCAGCAGGGTCGCCGCGGTGAGCGTCAGCCAGCCCGTGACCACGAGCCGTCGCAGCCCCCGTACCGACGCCTCCCGCGGCCTGCACAGCAGCACGAACGCGGCGCCGCCCACGAGCAGCACGAAGCCGGCGTACGCCGCGTACCGTCCGACGTGGTACAGCGCGCCGATCGGGCCGCCGCCCGTCCCCTGGCTCTCGTCCGCGACGTTCGCCGAGGTCTCCGACGGACGGCCGACGGAGAAGGTGAAGGCCCCGGAGACGGGATGGCTGTCGGCGGAGACGGCCTTCCACGCGACGGTGTAGGTGCCCTTGGGCCCGTCCGGCTTGAGGCCCACCGCCCGCGTGTTGGCCTTGCCGGGCACCACGGTGACCTTGCCGGTGTCGAGCCGTTTGCCGTCCGGTCCGAGCACGCGTATCGAACCGTCCGACATCGAGACGCCCTCGGAGAAGGTCACGGTGACCTGCTTCGGCGGGCTCTTCACCACCAGGCCCTCCTCCGGCGTGCTGCCGGTCTGTACGGCGTGCGCGGCGGCCGGAGCGGCGGTGCCGAGCACGGTGAGCAGGGCGCACAGCGCGGTGCCCAGCAGGGTGAGCAACAGCGCGGCGGGCGCGGTGCGTCGCCCGTACGTGCGTATCCCCGGGCCCGTACGCAGGCGCCTGGTGGTGAGCGGCACGGTCACTCCCTCATTTCTCCGGTACGAAGTTGGTGGCCTTGACCGGCATGGAGACCGTGACGTGGCCGGACTTGCTGAAGTGGAGCGTCACCCGCACCTTCTCGCCCTTGACCGGCTTGTGCTCCGGTTTGAGGAACATGATGTGGTTCCCGCCCCTGCCCAGCCGCAGCGTTCCGTTGGCGGGCACGGGCAGCGACGTCACATGCCGCATCTGTCCCTTGCTCGTCGTGTGGAGCTGGGCCTCGCCGAAGGCGGCGCTCTCGACCGAGGTCAGCCTGTCGGCGCTGTCACCGGTGTTCCGTACGGTGAGGAAGCCGCCCGCCATGTCGTCCGTCACGGGCTCCGGCATATAGGCGCCGCTGACCGACAGCTTCGGCGCGGAGCGCCCTTCTGAGTCCGTACCGGAGCCGGAGTCCGTACCGGAACCGCACGCGGTGAGCGTGAGCAGACCCGCCGCCAGCGGCAGCAGCGCGGCGCGGACTCCCGTACGGCGCATGCGCGTTCGGCGTGTCACGGGTTCTCCCCCTTGATGATCGCGGGGAGTTCCTTCTCCAGGATCTCCGGTGTGCTGTTGCCCTCGGTGTAGAGGACGTGCGCCTTGTCGTCCTTCGGCGAGAAGGCGAGAAGCTGCGCGCCGTGCGTCGAGACGACGTCACCGTTCTTCTTCTTGTACGAGGGCTCGATGCTGACGCCGACGGTGCGCGCCCCGGCCTGGATGGTGTCGAAGTCGCCGGTCAGCCCGATGAAGGACGGGTCCTGGCCGCGCAGCCAGCTCCCCAGCTCCTTCGGGTCGTCGCGCTTGGGATCGGAGGTGACGAAGACGACCTTCAGCTTCTTCCGCAGCTTCTCGGGGAGCTTGTGCCGTGCCACGGCGACGTTGCTCATCGTCAGCGGGCAGATGTCCGGGCAGTGGGTGTAGCCGAAGTACAGCAGCACCGGCTTGCCCTTGGTCTCCTCGATGAGGTCGTACTTCTCGCCGTGAGTGTCGGTGAGGGTCAGATCCGGTTTGCCGAAGGGCTGGTCGAGGACCGCGCCGCCCTTCTTCTGCGGTTCGACGGAGGCGACGGCGCGGTCGTCGTCGCCGGTCTTGCCGCCGTCCGTGCCGCAGCCGGCGAGGGCGAGGGAGGCGGCCGCCGCGAGGGCGGCGCTGAAAGTCGTGGTCTTACGCATAGTGCACGTGGCCTTCTGGGCTTTCTGCTGCGGGGCAGCGTCGACTCGTGCGGCGGCCGCCTGGCTGCGGGCGCCGCGGTGCGGAGTGTTCGGAGTGTGCTGAGGTGAGCGGGCTGAGTGTGCGGAGGGGAGAGCGGGCCGGGCCCACGGTGTGTGTGCGGGCCGGGGTGCGCGTGCCGCCGTTCGTTCGCGCGCGGTACGCGCACCCCGTCCGGATCCGGAGACCCGGACCCCGGACCCGGACTCCGGACCCGACGTCCGGTCAGGAGCTGCGGCGCCGTCCCGCGAGCACACCGAAGGCGACTCCGGCGACGCCCGCGACGATGCCGACGACGCCGAGCACACGCGCGGTGGTGTCCGTACCGCCGCCGTCCTCCCCGGCGGCCTCCGCCGAGGCGCCCTTCTGCGCCGACGCCTTCTCCGAACCGGAGGCGCCGTCGGCGTCACCGGCCGCGGCCTGTGTCAGCTTCAGCACCGGAGCCGGGTTCTCCGGTTCCGGCTCGCCCTTCTTCGGCTCCTCGATCCAGCGCACGACCTGGTCGTCGTCATAGGTCTGCAGCGCCTTGAAGACGAGCTGGTCGGTGCCCTCGGGCAACTCGCCCATGGAGACGGGGAACTGCTGGAACTCGCCCTTCTTCACCTCGCCGCCCGTCCATGTGATCTTGGTGACGGCCTCGGTGATCTTCTCGCCGTGCGCCTCTATCGGCTTGTCCAGCTTGGACTTGGTGACCTTGACGTCCCAGCCCGGCACCGGCTGCGGCATCACCGAGGCGAGCGGATGGTCCGCGGGGAGGTTGACTTCGAGCTTGGTCGTCGAGGCGTCGTCCCGCTCGTTCGGCACCTTGAAGTTGACGACGGCGTAGTCGCCCGGAGCCGCGCTCTCGGGGTCGACGCTCACATGCGCGAGGGCCGGCCCCGCGCACAGCAGTACGGACGTGGCAGCGAGGGCGCCGACGGTGGTGACACGGCGCCGTGTACGGGTCTGCATGGTGATTCGCTCCTGATGGCAGGACGGAACGCATGGCGGACGTGGTGCATATGACGGGGTGCGCGGCGAGGCGCACGCCGTCGTTCCGTCCGTGGGCGCCGTGCGTCAGGCCGCGAGTGCGAAGCTCTCGTGCTGTGCGCCGCGCGGCGGACCGCGCCGGCAGACCGAGTGGTGGAGCAGCACGGAACACGCGGTCCCGTGCGTGGGCGTATCGAGCGGACGGGCCCGCGCCGGCGCCTCCGGCAGCGGACGGCCGCCGCGCAGCGCCCGCAGGTACGCCGCCAACGCGCCCAGCACGGCCCGTACATGACGGACGGCCGTGCGCGCCGAGCGTGCCGAGAGCCGTACGAGCCGCCAGAGCGCGGCCTCGCCGCGGTGCAGGAACCAGCCGAGGAGCAGCGCGGCGAGCACATGGGCCAGAAGCATCGGGCCGTCGAAGAGGCTGAGGGCGGCGTGGGCCGCCGAACGCAGGCACTCCAGCGGGGTGCCCGCACCGGCCAGCGCGCTGCCGGCCGCTTCGTGCCCGGCATGCCCCGCGTGCCCGAGATGTTCCATGTGCCGGGTGTGGCCCGTGTGTCCGGCGTGGTGGGCCATGCCGCCGTGGGCCGCGTGCTCGATGTGTCCCGCATGACCCGCAGGCCCGGCCGCCCCGGTGCCGAGCCCCGCGTCCGAGACAACCTGACGTGCGCGGGCGGCGCTGATGCGTCCCGCGGAGTCCTCCTCGCACAGCAGCCGTGCCGCGAGCTCCCGCAACTGAGCGCCGTGCGCGCCCGCGTGCGCCGACGGCGTGGAGACCGCACCGCCCGCCGGGCGTTCACAGGCGAAGAGGGTGTGCAGTGCGATCTGGCCGGCGGCGAGCAGCGCGGCGATCCCCGGAAGCGAACGCTCCCGTCCCGCGAGCGGCGCCGCGACCGCGAAGACGACGGCGAAGCCGGCCCCCAGCGACCACAGCGGCATGGGCTGACCACCCGTGAGGGCGTGACCGGCGCCGGACAACGTCACGCAGACCGCGGTGAACACCGCGGCCCGCACGAGTCTGAGATCCGCCCCGGCAGTCATGGCGGCGTCATCATCTCACCGCCGCCGCACCCGCGACCCGCAGGGGTCGAGATGCCCGGAATCCTGTGCGGTCGCCGGGTGTGTGCCGTCCCGTACCCGCCCGCGACGGCGGTCCCGCGGCGCCGCGCTCCGCCGATAGGACGGGATGCGGGGACGCGGGTGCGTACCGTCGGCACAACCGGCAATACGTATGCCCATGGCCGGGGCGGCCCCGTGGGGCCGACCGTCGAGCCCCGGCCTGTGGAGGTTGGGCATGAGCATGTGGTGGTGTCTCCAGTTGAGGCGCGAACCTGCCAGCGTGCCGCTCGCCCGGCGGCTGCTTCTCGATGCCATGGGCAGCGCGGGGGTGGACACCGAGATCTCGTACGAACTCTCGCTCGCTCTCTCCGAGGCGTGCGCGAACGCCGTCGAGCACGGCCGCGGCGAGCGGTCCGACGCCTACTGCGTGACCGCGTACCTCGACGGCGACCAGTGCCGCATCGAGGTCGCCGACTCCGGGCCGGGATTCCGCACGGGGGCCCTGCCGCCGAACCTGCACCCGACGCTGCCCGTGGACGCCGAGAGCGGACGGGGCCTGTTCCTGATCGAGTCGCTCGCCGACCATGTGCGCGTACGGAACAAGCCCGGCCACGGCGGCGCCGTCGTCACCTTCGACAAGACCCTGAAGTGGCAGCACCGGGACGGCGACGGCGCGGGCGGCGGATCGGCCGCGCAGAGCGGGGGCAGCCCGCTGCTGGCGGCGGGCTGAGCGGGGCCGGGCGTCCACTGGCGTTGCGGGCCTGTCGCACCGTCAACTGCCGTGCGCGCGGCGGCCGTACGGCCTCCCGGCGGCCCGGGTCCGCGACGCCGCGGCGTCACTCGTCCCGGTAGCGCAGCAGCAGCATCGCCGCGTCGTCGTGCGGCGGCGTGCCTATGTGCTCGGCGAGATCGAGCCGTACGCCGGCCAGCGCCGCGTCCGGATCGGGGTCCTTGAACAGATCGCCGCGCTCCTCCAGCGGATAGAAGCGGTTCGCGGGGTCGCGGGCCTCGCTCACGCCGTCGGTGTAGAAGAGCAGTTGGTCGCCCGGTACGAACGGCACCCGGTGCGGCTGCGGAGCCGGACCGTCCTCCAGGTCCAGGCCCAGCGGCAGCGCACGGTCCGGCGGCTCGGCGTAGTGGACCGAGCCGTCGGGGCGGATCAGCAAGGGCGCCGGATGACCGAAGTTGAGGAGGGTGGCGCCGTCCCGCTCGCGTACCTCGGCGAGCACGGCCGTCACGAACTTCTCACCGAGCAGATGCCGGGCGAGTGCCCGCTCCAGGCGCTGGCCGACGGCCATCAGATCGCCTTCGTCGTACGCGGCCTCGCGGAAGGCGCCGACGACCACGGCCGCCGTCTCGACGGCTTCGAGGCCCTTGCCCTGTACGTCCCCGACGATGAGCCGCACACCGGTCGGCGCGGTCACCATTTCGTACAGGTCGCCGCCGATACGGGCCTCCGCCATCGCCGAGGTGTAGGAGACCGCGGCGCGCAACTGCCCCGCGTTGCGCGGGACCGGGCGCAGCAGCACGCGCTGCGCGGTCTCCGCGATCGAACGCACGCTGGCCAGCTCCGCCTCGCGCCGCTTGCGCATCGACGTCGCGGCGACACCGGCGACGGCGACGCCCGCGACGGAGATCAGCGTGGTGTAGCCACGGCGGTCGTCCACCTGGGAGTTGAAGATGCTCAGCATCAGCGACAGCCCCAGCGCGAGGGCGCCGATCACCACGCTGCGGCGTACGTTGCCGATGAGCCCGGCGAACGCGGGCCCCAGCGCCATCATCGGCAGGAACCCGATCGAGGGCCCGGCGACGACGTCGACCAGCACGACGATGCCCATGGCGATGAAGGGGAGCGCTGCCAGCAGGCGGGGCCGGAACCGAAGCGTGACCACCCGGGGCTCTCTTCCTCGACAGAGACGGATGCCGGACACATGCAAGGTTAGGCATGTAAGCCCGATTCCGGAGCCGCTGTGTGACGAACCATGTGCGGAATCAGTTGTGCCGGTTGTGCGCCCGGGGACCGGCGCCGCGGTGCGGCGACCGGTGACCCCAGGTCCGCGCGGTGATCAGCCCGTCAGCCGCGCCATCCACTCCTCCACGTCCGAACTGCTGCGCGGCAGACCGGAGGAGAGGTTCCGGTTGCCGTCGGCGGTGACGAGGACGTCGTCCTCGATCCGTACGCCGATGCCCCGGTACTCCTCGGGCACGGTCAGATCGTCCGGCTGGAAGTAGAGCCCCGGCTCGACGGTCAGGCACATTCCGGGCTCCAGCGTGCCCTCGGCGTAGCTCTCGCGCCGCGCGGTGGCGCAGTCGTGCACGTCGAGGCCGAGCATGTGGCCCGTGCCGTGCAGCGTCCAGCGCCGTTGCAGGCCCAGCTCCAGCACACGTTCCACGGGCCCTTCGAGCAGGCCCCACTCCACGAGCTTCGTGGCGAGGACGCGCTGCGCGGCGAGGTGGAAGTCGAGGTACTTCGCACCGGGCTTGACGGCGGCGATGCCCGCCTCCTGCGCCTCGTGCACGGCGTCGTAGATCTTCCGCTGGAGCGGAGTGAACGTGCCGCCGACCGGCAGGGTGCGGGTGACGTCGGCGGTGTAGAGGCTGTGCGTCTCCACGCCCGCGTCCAGCAGCAGCAGTTCGCCGGAGCGTACGTCGCCGTCGTTGCGCACCCAGTGCAGCGTGGTGGCGTGCGGGCCCGCGGCGGCGATCGTGCCGTAACCGACGTCGTTGCCCTCGACGCGCGCCCGCAGGAAGAACGTCCCCTCGATGTAACGCTCGGACGTGGCCTGCGCCTTGTCCAGCACGCGTACGACGTCCTCGAAGCCGCGCACCGTCGACGCGCACGCCTTCTCCAGCTCGCCGATCTCGAACTCGTCCTTCACCAGGCGCATTTCGGAGAGGAAGACCTGAAGGGCGCTGTCGCCCTCGGCGGTGACCTTGTCCGCGAGCGCCTGCTCGACCCCCGCGTCGTGGCCGCGCACCACCCGCACCGGCCCGGTGGCCGCGCGCAGCGTGCCGGCGACCTCGCGGACGTCCGCGCACTGGATGCCGTAGAGCTGCTGCGCCTCGGCGAGGCTGTGCCGCCGCCCGACCCACAGCTCGCCCTGGCCGTCGAGCCAGAACTCGCCGTTCTCCCGGTTCGACCGGGGCAGCAGATACAGCGTGGACTGGTGGCCGCCGCCCGCCGGGTCCGGCTCCATGACGAGGACGCCGTCCTCGCTCTGGTCGCCGGTGAGGTAGGCGTACTCGACGGAGGCGCGGAAGGCGTACTCGGTGTCGTTGGAGCGGGTCTTGAGGGTGCCCGCGGGGATCACCAGCCGCTCACCGGGGAAGCGCGCGGAGAGACGGGCGCGCCGCTCGGCCGTGTGCCCCGCCTGCGGTACGGGCTCCAGGCCGCGCAGCTCGGTGTCGGCCCAGCCGGTCCTCATGTTCTCGGCGAGCTCGTCGGAGACGGCCGGGTAGAGGCCGTTCTTCCGCTGCTTGATCGGCTGCTCGTCAGCGGATTCCGCCACGTCTGCCTCCAGTTTCCGGTGTCGACCGCTCTCCATCGTATGGGGGCCGCCAAAGGTGCGGAAGCTGGTTTCCTGGGGGCCACGGGCCCGCTCACCGGGGCCTGGCGGAGCGGCGGCCCCGCTCAGAACCGGGCGGCGAGCAGTACGACGTCCTCGGCGGTGCTCCCCGGATGCCCGTGCTGCTCCTGCCGCACCGGCCGCCCGGAGCCCTGGACGCCGCCGCTCGGCAGGGCCGTGCGCAGCACATGGTCGAGGAGGGCCTCGGGCTCGGCCCGTACGGCGGCCGGGGCGCACTCGGCGGCGGCGTGCAGCCGCGCGAAGGCCCGGTCCATCTCCTCACCGGTGCGGTGCAGCAGCCCGTCGCTGTAGAGAAGCAGCGTTTCTCCTTGCTGCAGCGTCAGTTCGACGCTCGGCGCCTCCCAGCACGCCAGCATGCCCAGCGGCGCCGACAGCGTCGTCTCGACGTACTCGGTGCGGTGCTCCCCGACGATCAGCGGCGGGCAGTGCCCGGCACCGGCGAGCAGTACGCGGCGTGCGGACGGTTCGGCGTACGCGAAGAGCGCCGTCGCCGAACGCGCCGGCTCGGTCAGCCGCAGCAGCAGCTCCAGATCGGAGAGGACGGCGACCGGATCCTCGCCCTCCATCACCGCGTACGCGCGCAGTGAGGCGCGCAGCCGCCCCATCGCCGCGACCGTGCCCGGACCGCTGCCGGTGACGCCGCCGACGGAGAGCCCCAACGCGCCCTCGGGCAGCGGCAGTGCGTCGTACCAGTCGCCTCCGCCGCCCGGCCCCGTCAGATGCCGTACGGCCATGGCGACGCCCGGCACCCGCGGCAGCCTGCTGGGCAGCAGCCCCTCGCGCAGGGCGCTCAATTCCGCGCGGGTACGGGCGAGTTCGAGATGGCGGGCGATCTGCTCGCTGGCGCAGCGCAGATAGAGGCCGAGCAGATGGCGCTGCCGGGCCGTCGGCTCGGCGGGCTCGTCGTAGAGCCAGACGGCGGCGCCGATACGGGGGGCGTCGGCGGTCGCGATGCGCGTCGCGTAGCTGGCGGCGTAGCCGAGGCGGGCGGCGACCTCGCGGTGGCGGGGGTCGAGGGTGTCGTCGGTGGCGATGTCGGGGTGGGTGATCTCGGGGTAGCCCCGGTCCTCACCGCGACCCGGGCCCAGGCCGCTCTCCTCGTCGGCGGCCTCGCGCAGCCGTACGCCGTCGGTCGGTTCGGGCACGGACGGCAGCCCGTCGAGGATCCGTGCGTACGAGGACGAACTGCGCGGAACGGTCTCCAGTTCGCCGATGTCGGCACGTCCGAGCCCGAGCCCGATGGTGCGCTCCGGGCTTTCGCCGTCCGGCGGTTCGAGTGCGACGAGGCCGCGCTGCGCGCCGACGAGGGTGGCGCCCGCGCGCAGCGTCTCGCGGAGCGCGTCGTCGAGGGTGGGGGTGCCGGAGAGACGTTCGGCCAGTTCCTGAAGCGTCGTCAGATCGGTGACCCAGCTCGCCAGGCGGTCGTGGACGGCGGCGAGCTGCTCAGCGGACGCGTCGGAAGAGGGAGGCGCAGTCTGCTGCGGAGGGGAGATCACGGGTTTGAATCCGGCCACTTTCGACCGTTGCGGGGCACTCATGGGAGCGTTCTCCCGCCGTGCCGCCTCTCTCTGCATTGCATCGCAAACCCCCATGTCACGCTGCTCCGCTGGCAATGCACAAGATGTACACGTAGCGGTAACGGGATGTCCAGCATTGTCCTTGCACTACGCATGGTGTCCACGTGCCGCTGTTGACTTCAGGGGGGCGGGCCGCGGTTGCAGAAGGTTGGCGTAAAATCGTCTGCCAGAGACGGCATTTGCTGTCGACTGGACCAGCCCCGCACATCTGCACGCTTCCACGATCCCAAGGAAGCGCAGGCCGGAGCATCGGCATAGCTGTCGCGGGTACGGAACCCGGTGAGGGAAGAGCGCGTCATACAAGGCAGTGGCCTCCCCTTTCCGGTTCGGCGGACACGCACAGCCAGCACGGCCAGCACAGGCGCAATACCAAGCGTTATCGAGGGCACCAGCACCAGGTGGCGGCACGGCGCACGAGCGCAGGGCCCGTCCGCACACCGCAGTGTTCCACGCACGGGTTCCGGTACGACCGAGTTCTTCTTACGTGCAGTGAGTGGTAAGTGACCTGTTGTGATGGGCTGAACGATCTCTGTCGGGACGATCTGTCGGCGTTCACGGAAAGGAACGAGCGCACATGCGCGAGATCCTCGGAAGGCGACGCATGAACCGGTCCTCGCCGCTCAACGCGGCGTTGCACTGTGCCACCCGCTGGGGGTGGCCCGTACTGCCCGGAGCGACCCTCGTCCCTCCCCTGTCCGTCTCCTCGCTCTCGGGTTCTCCCTCGTCCGGCGGCGCGCAAAACTCCAAACGGCCGCTCTCCGCTGTCTGCTCGTGTCCGGACGCCGACTGTGCGGTGCCCGGCGCGCACCCCTTCGACCCCGTGCTGCTCGCCGCCACGACGGATCCGCGCATGATCACCTGGTGGTGGACCAACCGGCCCTCCGCGCCGCTGATTCTGGCCACCGGGGGGCGCGCGCCGTCCGCGCTGAGCCTCCCCGCGATCGCGGGCGCCCGTGCGCTCGCCGAGTTCGACCGGCGCGGGGAGCGCCTCGGTCCGGTCGTCGCGACGCCCACCCGCTGCACGCTCCTCGTCGAGCCGTACGACCTCGCGGAGCTGGGCGAGCGCCTCTACGCCCATGACTGGGTGCCGAGTTCGCTCCGCTTCCACGGCGAGGGCGGCTATGTCGCGCTGCCGCCGTCCCACACCGGGGCGGGACGTGTGCGGTGGGAGCGCGGGCCCGTCGCCGCGGACGGTTCGGACGGTGCGGAGGGGACCGGCGCGAACAGGCCGCGCCGGCGGGGCCTGTTCGGCCGGCGTGACGAGGGCGCGCGCGGTGCGCGGCGCGGCGCGGGCCTCACGGATGGCGTCCCGTTCCTGCCCCGCATGGAGAGCGTCCTCGACGTCCTCGTGGCCGCGAGCGCCACGGCGCCCGACTCCGGTACGAGCCTGACGTATTGAGCGCGAGGCGGTCGGCGCCCGCCTCGGCCGCATCACTCGTACGGGTATGAACTGCCGGGCCCCGTACGGGACATGGGCGCTCCGCCGCGGCTGAGGGGCGGCGGCGCCCCGAGACATTCACAGCACCTTCGCGGAACGGTTCCCTCCGGCGGCGCCCGGTCCCGCCGTCCCGAGCACCCCCGAGCACCCCTGAGCACGCTCGTCAACAGCGCTGTGCCCGCTGCCGTGTTGCCCGTCGCCGGTGCCCTGTCGGTTTCCGGTGGAACGGGACGGGTGAGACCGCCCCGCGAGAAGACCCGTACGGGCAGCGAGAGCTGTGCGGAGACGGCCTGCGGACGGTACCGAGGGGCACAGGCGGGGCGCGGCCCTCTGCCGCGCTCAGACGCCAACTGTGCTGCCCCGGCGGTGAGTTGAGGGAGCGGCGTGCTCGTCGCTCCGGACCCGGACAGCAAAGAACCCGGTCGCTGGCGACGGGGGATGCACCAGCGACCGGGCTTCTAGAAAGGTAACAAGAGATCTGCCGTTAGCAAATTCGATCGCGCAGATCCGGACGTCGATTTACCTGCCGGTATGCGCATTCAACGGCCGGATGTGACCGGTGTCACGGCACACTTTCTCCCTGCCTCCCTCACGGAACGGTTTATTCCGATCAACTCAGAGTGATCTGCCGGTTCATGAGGCCGCTGCGCGCGCGCCGTTCGTCCGCGGTGAGCGCCGTCGTCGAGGCGAGCGCCTCCGTGAGCCGCTCGTGGAAGCCGGCGGCCGGCTTCTCGCAGTCCTCCGAGGTCATGCCGCTCGGCAGATCCCATACGGGAACCACCAGACCGTGCGCCCTGAACGAACCGACGAGCCGGGTCTCCTCGCCGAGCGAGGAGGTGCCCGCGGAGTGCAGCCGCGCGAGAGCGTCCAGAAGCTTCTCCTCCGGATGCGTCATGACCCAGCGCAGATGATTCTTCTCGGGGGTCTCGCACCAGTACGCGCCCTCGCCCACGGAC
This sequence comes from Streptomyces nanshensis, assembly GCF_001751255.1. Classification (GTDB taxonomy): domain Bacteria; phylum Actinomycetota; class Actinomycetes; order Streptomycetales; family Streptomycetaceae; genus Streptomyces; species Streptomyces nanshensis_A. The sequence goes on from NZ_LJGW01000156.1 coordinate 35,116, forward strand.
AGCCGTGCCGTGGGAATCGCGGCTGAATTGGCACGCTCCAGCGACGCGGCGACCTCACCCGTCGCACTGTCGCTCCCGTCCCCCAGCCAGAACTCGAACCCGCTGTGCACCTCCGGCGTGAAGGACGCCTCCGGGTCGAGCAGGTCCTGTAGCCGCGGACCGTCGGGATCCGGACGCCCCGCGTCCACGGGCGAACCGGGCTCCGCCTCCAGCGCACGCTGGAGGGTGTCCGCGAGGTCCCGGCTGATGTCACCCGAAGCGGTGTCGTTCTGCAGCCCCAGCAGCACTTCGCCGTTGTCGCGCCGCAGCGCGGGCCACGCCATCGGCAGCACCGTGGCGAGCGTGACGGAGGGAACGCCCTCGGGCAGGCCGTCCTTGAGCGTCAGTCGGGCCGTCGCGGCGGGGACGAGTTCGCGCAGCGCGACCCAGTCCGGTTCGCCCGCCAGTCCCTCGAAGGGGCGCCGCACCAACTCCGTGACGGCGTGCGAAGCGGCCCGTCCGTGGCACGCCTTGTAGCGGCGTCCGGAACCGCAGGGGCAGGGCTCTCGTGCGCCGACGACGGGGATCTCCCCGTCGACGTGCTGCGGTGCTGTCGCCTTGGTCTGGGGGCGGCGCTTCTTGGCCATGGCGTGCGGTTCTCCAGGTCTGCTGTCGAGGTCTGCTGTCGGGGGTCTGGCGTTGTGGCGTGCCGCCGTCGTGGCGTGCTGCCGTTCCGGCGGGCGGAGGCCGGCTCGACGGTCCGCTCCCGCGGGCCCGTTCGGCGGTCCGGCGGGTACGGGAGGCGTCGTCGCGCGTCGTGTGCCCGGATCGCCGTACCGGGGGACGGCCCGTCGCCGTCCGCGATCCGAACGACCGACCCTAGCCGCTGAGTCCCGGCACGTACGGCGTTCCGCGTGTCGTCCGTACGTACGCGGAAACACCGGGGCGCCGCGGTCCGGGACCGGCGCGCGCCGGCGTACGCACGCCGCCCCGCGGACGTACGTACCCTCGGCCCGACTCCCGCCCGTACGGAGCGAGTTGAGCGTGCCGTGCCTCAGCAGGCCTCGTCGGCCGCCGCCATGTCGAAGGCGAGGCCGTCCGTGAGTCCCGGTCCGGCGCTGGTGTTCTCCGCCAGTACGACCCAAACGGTCACGCCACGTACCGGTTCACAGCCGGACGCCCGTATTCCGCCGGTGATCGCGGGATGCTCCTCGCGTACGCCCCAATCGCGGGCGAGCGCACCGATGATGTTCAGACCACGGCCGCCGCGGGCGCTGACCGACGGAGTCGCCGGAAGGGGCCGTGTGGGACCCCCGCCGTCCGTCACGGAAATGGTCAACTCGCCGTCGCGGTCGCGATTCCAGCTCGCGCGTACGGATTCGTCCTGGCTCAGCGGGCGTGCGTGCCGGCACGCGTTGCTGAGCAGTTCGGAAAGGATCAGAACGGCGTCGTCGACGACCGATTCCGCAGCCCCTCCCGCCAGCAGGTCGGCGCGCATCCTGCGCCGTGCGGCCCCCACTCCGGCGGGACCGTGAGGTACGGCCATCGTCGACGAAGCAGGCACGTTCTGTGCCATAACCAACGCCACCCCCGAGACCTCCTTTGCCCCACGCCAATTCGATGGATGCCCCGGGAACGTCTGGCGGAAACCGGCCACGCGGGAGCGCTTGACGCATTCCATGGCATCGAATACAGAGTGAATGCATCGATGCACCCCAGGTAAGAGCCATGTAAACGGGGTGAATTGGGGCGCGCGCGAGGGCCGCGCGCGGGCGCGTCATGTGTCGCACGTAACACGGAGACGACAATTCCGCGTCGTCTCAGCCGAGTTGGGCGAGCACTTCCTGTGGCCTGTTCGTGATCACGGCGTCCACGCCGAGTTGCACGCACATCTCGACGTCCTCCGGCTCGTTCACCGTCCACACGTGCACCTCGTTGCCCAGCCGATGCGCGCGCTCCACGTACTCGGGGCGCGCCCGCAGGATGCGCAGACTCGGCCCGGCGATCGAGACGCCGGGCGGCAGGCGCCCGTCGCGGTGGCGCGGCAGCAGCAGTTGCATCAGATAGACGGTCGGGATGTGCGGCGCCGCCGCCCGTACGCGGTGCAGGGAGCGCGCCGAGAAGCTCATGACGCGTACATCGGGCACCGACTCCCGGTATTTCTCCAGGAGTTGGAGCAGCCGCTCCTCCACCTGCCCCGCCCAGCGCGAGGGGTGCTTGGTCTCGACGGCCAGCCCGACGGGGCGGGGAGCCTCGGCGACCAGGCGCAGCAGCCGGTCGAGGGTGAGCACGGAGGTACGGTCGCCGGCCTCCTGGTCGGGTGACTCGTACGGGTCCTCGTCGGGGCCCTCCCGCTTCCACGAGCCGAAGTCGAGGGCGGCCAGGTCCGCGAGTTCAAGCGCGGAGACCGCGCCGCGGCCGTTGGAGGTGCGGTTGACCCTGCGGTCGTGTACGCACACGAGGTGGCCGTCCGCCGTGAGCCGTACGTCGCACTCCAGGGCGTCCGCTCCGTCCTCTATCGCCTTCCGGTAGGCGGCCAGGGTGTGTTCGGGCGCGGCCTCGGAGGCGCCGCGGTGCGCGACGACGGAGACGGGACGGGAGGGGCGTGCGGGAGAGACGTGCGACCCGGGGCCGATGTGATTGCTCACCGGGTTATCGTGCCATCGGGGCGAGGACGACCGCCGGGGGGCCTGCTGCGGGGCGCGCGCGTATGCCCGCCGTAAAGGACGGGATTCCGGGCTCGGGCGGCGTCTTACGTCCGTCTGACGCACGATGGGAAAGGCTGTGCACGGAATGCCGGAGTGCTGAACCTCCCGGCTTGCGACGGCGTGTAGCTGATGAGGAGATACCTGTGAGCACCGAGAACGAGGGCGCTGCCGCTTCGCCTGCGGCGGGGCCCGCCTCCACGCCCCCCGCGGTGCAGGACAGGGAGGCGAACGAAGCTGCTGCCGGCGCCTCCGAGCCCGAAGCCGCCGACCGTCAGGGGCAGAGCATGAGCAAGTCCGAACCCACTTCGCCTGCACCGTCCGCACCTCCCGCTCCGTCCGCACCGCCCGCGTCCTCGGGGCAGCAGCCGGAGCACCACACCGCTCCACTTCCCCCCGTCGCCGGCTTCGGCGATCCGGGCGCCCCGGGCAGCGGCCAGGGCTCCGGCGGACCCGGCGGTCCGGGCGGCCCCGGTCAGGGGGGCCAGCCACCGCAGGGCGGCGCCTGGG
>NZ_LJGW01000136.1:0-193 GCF_001751255.1 Streptomyces nanshensis
GCGCGGACCCCCGAGGGGCCAACGGGCCCGGCGACGGCGGCCGTTGGGCGCGGCGCGGCGGCAGCCACCGGCGGCGCCCCTCCTCCCGTACCGCACTGCTCGCGCCCCTCGCGGTCTGGGCCGTCACCCGTGCCGCTCTGCTGCTGTGCGCCCTCAAGGTCGTCACCCTGCCGGGACCGGACTTCACCAACGA
>NZ_LJGW01000136.1:295-3113 GCF_001751255.1 Streptomyces nanshensis
CCTCCGGCGGCCGCGCTGGCGATCCTCTCCCCCGCGCTGCTGCCCTTCCTCTCCTACGCCCCCGCCTTCTACTGCCTGGCGTGCGCGGCCGACGCCGTCGTCCTCGTGCTGCTGCTGCGCGCCGCGCGCCCCGCGGGGCGTCCCGGGCGCAGCCGCGCGGGCGTGTGGGCCTGGATCGCGGGCGTGACGCTGCTGGGTCCCACCGCGTACGCGCGCTACGACCTGATGGTCACCGCCGTCGCCGTCGGCGCGCTGCTGGCCGCGGCGCGGCATCCCCGTACGGCGGGCGCGCTCGCCGGCTTCGGCGCGATGCTGAAGATCTGGCCCGCGCTGCTGCTGATCGGTACGGCGCGGGGCCGCTCCACGCGCACCGTGTGGACGGCGGCGCTCGTCACCGCGCTCACCTTGGCCGCGCTCTTCGCGGCGACGATGCCGGGGGCGTTCGCGTTCCTCGGCTTCCAGGGCAGCAGGGGCACCGAGGTGGAGTCGCTGGGCGCCCTCGTGCTGCATGTGGCGCGGCAGTTCGGCTGGGAGGGTCAAGTGCTGCTCAACTACGGCTCGATGGAGTTCGCCGGGCCGTATGTGCACCTCGTCAGCGACGCCGCGATCGTGCTGACGGTGCTCGTCTTCGCGTGGCTGCTGCTGTGGCGGCTGCGGGCCGCGGAGTGGACGTCCGCGACGCCGGCGGACGCCGCGCTGACCGCCGTGCTGCTTTTCACCACCACGAGCCGCGTCATCAGCCCGCAGTACATGATCTGGCTGGTGGGTCTCGCCGCGGTCTGCCTGACGCTGCGGGCGACTTGTCAGACGCCCGCGGCGCTGCTGGCGCTCGCGGCCACGGCGGTGACGCTGCTGGAGTTCCCGCTGGGGTTCGCCCATGTCGTGGCGAGCGACTGGCTGGGTCTGCTGCTGATGGCCGTACGCAACGGACTCCTCGTCGCCGCCTCGCTGTCGGCCTGCCGGGCGCTGTGGCGCTCGACGGCTCCCGCGGCGTCCGGTTCGCCGGAGCGGTCCGTACGGTCCCGGCGGTCCGGGGGCGCGTCCGCGGCGGACGACGTCACGACAGCTCCTGCCGTACGTACGAGCGCCAGCGCTCCGTGAACTCCTCGGTGCCCAGCCCCAGTTCGCCCCGCATCGCCTCGTCGACGGCGGCGGACTGGCGCTTCTGCGACGAACCGATGCGCAGATACAGGTTCTTCAGCCGCTCCTTGCCCCACTCCTCCGCGATGAGGCGACAGGCCAGCCAGCCGCTCTCGTAGGCGCGTCCCAGCGACTCCGGTTCGCTGCCGAAGCGGAAGTCGCGGTCGGTGGGCAGTTCGCGGGGCAGCTTCCGCTCTCCCGCGGCGCGGACGAGTTCCGCGGCGGCCTCCGCGGGCTTGCGGTCGGTGGCGCCGTAGGCGACCCAGTCGGCAAACCCCTCCGAGAGCCACAGCGGCGTGGCACGGCTGGTGTGGGTACGGCTGGCGACGTGCACCGTCTCGTGGGTGACGACGACCTGCTGGCCCTCGCCGCTCAGCGCCCCGTAGGCCTCGGGGTTGACCACGATGCGGTCGGCGGGCGCGTCGGTGTTCTCCCCCGCCTCTCCCGTGGTGACGGCGGCGATGCCCTCGTAGGAGGCGGAGGGCGCGTCCAGAATCCGGGCCATGTCCCGTACGGAGGAGGGGGATTCGACGACGACGCGGTGCGGCCAGCTCTGCGGCCACTCGCGGTCGACCTGGGCGACGGCACGGTCGGCGCTGCGGGCGAGCGCCTTGAGCGCCCCGCGGCTGCGGTCCGCGCCCAGCACCAGGCTCCGCTTGCCGCGCACCACGCCGATCTCGCCCTGCTCCCACAACTGCCGCTCGCTGCCGGGGAGTTCGCCGGTCATGTACCACTTCCCGGCGCGCTCGACGAAGGTGAAGCGCTCGGTGGCGGAGACGGGCGAGAGGTCGTCGCCGCGCAGCTTGTAGCGCAGCCGGACCTCGGCCTCGAAACGGCTTCCGCCGCCGTCCGGTCCGCTGCTCTTCCGGTCCTCGCCGGCCGCCTCGCCGCCGCCGTCGCCGCTCGGGCCGGCGGAACTCTCGCCCGGCTTGTCCGCCGCCAGCGGCTTCACGTCCGCGACCCGGTAGGTCCACTGGGTCAGCGGCAGCCGGCGCAGATTCCCGAACACCCGCCGCTGCGCGGTGCGGAAGCGCTCCTCGCGCGGATCGACCGCCGCGAGGAAGCCGCGCTCCGCACCGCTGCGCACCGCCGACGCCTGCCGGTCCAGCACGTCCTGTACGGCGGCCCGTTCGGGACTTCCCCCGCCCGGTTCCACATCCGCGCCGCAGCCGCACACCGCCGACAGCAGCAGGCCCGCCACCACCGCGCTCAGCGCGCGGCGGCGGACCGCGCCGTCCCCCGCGTCACACCGCGTTCCCCGTACCACCACGGGGACGATCGTACGGGCGTGCCCGCGGGCGCACTCAGGGACGGGTCACGGAGGTGACCGGCATCATGTCCACCGGGTCGTAGCGCACGGCCGCTCCGGGGTGCGGGGCGTGCACCACCTGGCCGCCGCCGACGTACATGCCGACGTGGCTCGCGTCGTCGCGGTAGACGACGAGGTCGCCGGGGCGCACCTGACTCATCGGCACCTGCCGGCCCGCCGAGCGCTGCGCCTGCGACGTCCGCGGGATGGCGATGCCGGCCCGCCCGTACGCCCACTGCGTCAGCCCGGAGCAGTCGAAGGACGCGGGGCCGGTCGCACCCCACACATACGGCCTGCCGACGACGGAGCGCGCGGCGGCGACGGCGGCCGCGGCACGCTGCGAGGAGGCGTGCGCGCCCGCGCCCGGCA
>NZ_LJGW01000151.1 GCF_001751255.1 Streptomyces nanshensis
AGCGCGCGGCGTGCGGGGGAGCGGGCAGGACGTCGTTCTCGAACGGGTCGGGGGCGGGCGGCTGTCGGGCGCTCCCGTCCGCCGGGCGTCCGGCGGGATCCTCCGGGCGCGCCGCCGCTCCGGAGGCTCCGGGCCGCGCCCGCTCTGCTCCCGGTGTCCCGGACGCTCCCGGCGTCTCGGCTGCGGTGCCGCTCAACTCCGCTCCTCCTCGGGCTCGTTGACGTGCCGTCGTGGTCCGGTACGGGCCGCCGTACGGGCGGTGGCCCGTACGGCGCGGTCGGTGTGGACGGGGTGGTCGGTGGAGTCGGGGCGGGCGTCCGGCGGCGTGCCGTCGCCGGACATCAGCCGTCTGTACTCGCCGCTGGAGCGCAGCAGTTGGTGATGCGTGCCGACGGCCGCGATGCGCCCGCCCGACAGCAGCGCGACGCGGTCCGCCAGCAGCACCGTCGAGGGCCGGTGTGCGACGACGAGCGCCGTGGTCGACGCCAGCACCTCGCGCAGCGCGGCCTCGACGGCGGCCTCGGTGTGCACGTCGAGGGCCGAGAGCGGATCGTCCAGGACGAGAAAGGGGGGACGCCCGGCCACCGCCCGTGCCAGCGCGAGGCGTTGACGCTGTCCGCCGGACAGGCTCAGCCCCTGCTCGCCGACCTGCGTGGCCGGGCCCTGGGGGAGGGCGGTGACGAAGCCGTCCGCCTGGGAGACGCGCAGGGCGCGGTCGAGCAGTTCGAGGTCGCGCGGTGCGGTGCCCGCCGGGTCCGCGGCGTCGCCGGAGGCGGTGTCCGTACGGGGACCCGGCACCGCGGCGGACGCCCCGTCCGGTGAACCGCCCACGCCCATCAGCACGTTCTCCGCCACGCTCGCCGAGAAGAGCGTCGGCTCCTCGAAGGCCACCGCCACACGGGCGCGCAGCGCCGCGACCGGAAGCGCCGCGACGTCCTGGCCGTCCAGCGTGATCCGGCCCGCCGTCACCTCGTACAGCCGCGGCACCAGGGCCGTCAGCGTGGTCTTGCCGCTGCCCGTCGCGCCGACCAGCGCCATCGTCTCGCCGGACCGTACGTGCAGATCGACCCCGTCCAGGACGGGCGGAGCCTCCTCGGGGGCGTCGGGATGGCGGAAGACGACGCCGCTGAAGCGGAGCCCGCTCCGCGGGGACGCCGCCCCGTTGGACGGGCCGCTGCCGGACGGGCCGCCGTCGGACGGGCCGTCACCGGGCTCCTCGTCCGCCGCCCGCAGCACATCGGCGGGCAGCGGTGCGCCCAGCACCTCGAAGTAGCGGTCGGTCGCCGTCGCCGCCTCGTTGCTCAGCGCCAGCAGATAGCCCGTCGTCTCCACCGGCCACCGCAGCGCCAGCGCCGTCGAGAGGAACGCCACGAGCGTGCCCGCGGACAGCCCGCCCTCGGCGACCTGGAACGTGCCGAGCACCAGCGCTGCCCCGACGGCGATCTCCGGCAGCATCATGATGACCGCCCAGATGCGGGCCAGCAGCCGCGCCTTGGCCAGCTCCGTCTCCAGCAGTTGTTCCGAGAGCGCGCGGAAGGCCCGCGCCTGGCTGCGGTGCTGTCCGAAGCCCTTGATGACGCGGATGCCCAGCACCGACTCCTCGACCAGCGTCGTCAGATCGCCGATCTGGTCCTGCGCCCGCCGCGCGGCGCGCGAGTAGCGGTGCTCGAAGAGGGCGCACAGCCACACCAGCGGAACGAAGGGACAGAGGACGACCAGGGCGAGCGTCCAGCGCTGCGAGAGCAGGATGACGCAGCCGACCACCACCGTCACGGCGTTGACGAGCAGGAAGGTCACCCCGAACGAGAGGAATCTGCGCAGCAGTTCGAGGTCCGTCGTCGCCCGGGAGAGCAACTGCCCGCTGGGCCAGCGGTCGTGGAAGGAGACCGGCAGCCGCTGGAGATGCCGGTAGGCGTCGGCCCGCATGGCCGCCTCCACCGCCGCCAGCGGACGGGCGCTCAGCCACCGCCGCAGCGCGAACAGCCCCGCCTCCAGCACGCCGACGCCGAGCAGCAGTCCGCCGCCCGCCCACACGCCGGCGGCGTCGCCGTCGGCCACCGGTCCGTCGACGATCCACTTGAGCACCAGCGGCATCACCAGCCCGGTGCACGAGGCCAGGACGGCGATCACGGCGGAGGTGAAGAAGCGCACCCGCACCGGACGTACGTACGGCCACAGGCGCAGCAGCGAACGCACCACCTGGCGGCTCTCCGTGCCGCCGCCGCCGACCGTGCCGACCGCGCCGTCTCCGCCGGACGTGTCCTCGGTCCTGCCGCCGGACGTGGTCCCGGACGCGGTCCCGTCCGTCGCCCCGGCCGTCCCGTCGACGGCCTCGTCGGCGTCCTGGTCGCCGGTCCCGTCCCTGGTTCCGTCGGTCGTGCTCGCCCCGTTCGTCACCGCGCCGAGACTACGACCGGGTGGTTGCGTCCTTCATCTGCTTTTTTCCCGCCGAGTCGGTCCTCGCCCGGCGGCGCCCGGCCCGCGATGCTTCCTCTACGGGAGGCCGCGGGCGCCCTGCGTGACCGATTCGTTTCCCCTTCGGCAGCGGGTCGTTGGTCTCCGTACGGACGAGCATCACCGGGAGTGCGGACATGGATCGGGCGGGGCGGACGGGACAGCCGGGATGGAAGAGACTGCTGACGAGCGGTGCACCGCTGATGTGCTCGCCGCTGGCGGTGTGCGTACTCGGCGTACTGCTGGCGGGCTGCGGCACGATGGTCGAGCCGCAGACCCCGGCGCAGTTGATCGAGGTGACGCCGCGGGACGGCGCGAAGGACGTCACGGCGAAGAGCACGCTGCGCGTCGCCGCGACCGAGGGCCGTCTCGAACGGGTACGGGTCATGCGCCGCAGCCGTGGCGCCGGGCACTCCGTACCGGGCGGCATCTCGTCGGACGGGCGCACCTGGCGCCCCGTGAAGGAGTCCCGGGAGCTGAAGCTCGGCAGCGAGTACACGGTCGACGTCGTCGCGTTCGACGAGGAGGGACGGCGGGCCGCCCGGCACACCACCTTCACCACCAAGGCCCAGCCGCGCCGCGTCATCGGCTTCTTCACACCGGAGCACCGCCAGACCGTGGGCACCGGGATGATCCTCTCGATCCGCTTCAACCGGCCGATCGTGGAACGGGCCGCCGTGCAGCGCGGAATCCGTGTCTCGGCGAGCCCGCCGGTGAAGGTGGCGCCGCACTGGTTCGGCTCGTCGCGGCTCGACTTCCGCCCCGAGGAGTTCTGGAAGCCCGGCACCCGCGTCACGCTCGATCTGCGGCTGCGCGGGGTGCGCGCGGCGCCGGACGTCTACGGGGTGCAGCGCAAGCGCGTCCACTTCACCGTCGGCCGGGACCAGCGCAGCGTGGTGGACGCACGGCGGCACACGATGACGGTGCGGCGCGACGGCGAGGTCGTCAGCCGGGTGCCGGTGACGACCGGTTCCGCGAAGAACCCGACGTACGCCGGGGACATGGTCATCAGCGAGAAGTTCGCGGTGACGCGGATGAACGCGCGCACCGTCGGCTTCGGCGGCGAGTACGACATCGACGACGTGCCGCACGCGATGCGCCTGACCGACAGCGGCACCTTCCTGCACGGCAACTACTGGGCGCCCAGGCGTACGTTCGGCAAGCACAACGTCAGCCACGGCTGCATCGGACTGCGGGACCGTAAGGGCGGCGATCCCGGCAGCCCGGCCGGAGCCTTCTTCCGGGACTCCCTGACGGGCGACGTGATCACGGTGAAGAACTCCGGCGAGCGTACGGTCGCGCCCGGCAACGGCCTCAGCGGCTGGAACATGTCCTGGGACGCGTGGACCGCCGGCACGGCTCTGCGCTGACGCTCCGCACGGCCCCTCCGGGCCCGCCGTACCGCCCGCAGCACCGCCACCGCACCGCCCGCCGTCGCGCTCCCGCACGCTTCACCGCGCCCGTCCGCCTTCGGTTCGCGCCCCCACCGGAAACCGCGACGGAACGGTGACGGTTCCGGGGATTTCTTCTTTCCCTCGGTGTGATTATCTGGCGCCCGCACTGTCGTGTTTTCCGGTCCGGGACCGCACGATGGATGCCGACAGCCGTGCGAGGGGAGTAGCCCGCTGTGGATCTGAAGAGCGTCGCCAGGGTAGCGAAGGAAAAGCTCAACCCGGAGGCGATACGGGGGGCTGTGCAGTCCGACGGCAGGGTCCGGCTCATAGGCGGCTCCGCCGTGGGCCTCGTCGTGCTCGCGGTGGTGCTGCTGCTGACGCTGACGACCTGCGGCGGCGCCGGCGGCGCCGAGGGCAAGGAAGGCGACGGCAAGCCGGAGAAGTCCCGCGCGGTGGTCGAGATATCCCCGAAGGACGGCGCGAAGGGCGTCCACCCCGAGGACGATCTGAAGGTGACGGCGGCCAAGGGCAAGCTGGTCGAGGTCGACGTCGAGAACGAGGACGGCGACAAGGTCGAGGGGAAGCTCGCCGACGGCGGCAGGACGTGGAAGCCGGCGACGCATCTGACGACGAAGACGAAGTACACCGTCAAGGCGCTCGCCAAGGACTCCGACGGTCTCGAGGCCACCAAGAGGGCGCGCTTCACCACGCTCACGCCCGGCAGCACCTTCGTCGGCCGCTTCACTCCCGAGGACGGCGACACGGTGGGCGTGGGGATGCCGGTCTCCATCAACTTCAACCACGCCATCCAGGACCGCGAGGCCGTCGAGAAGGCGATCACCGTCAGCGCCGACCCCGAAGTCGACGTCGAGGGCCACTGGTTCGGCGACAGCCGTCTCGACTTCCGTCCCGAGGACTACTGGGAGGCGGGCACCAAGGTCGAGCTGGACCTCGACCTGGACGGCGTCGAGGGCTACGACGGCGTCTACGGCGAGCAGGACAAGTCGGTGGACTTCACCGTCGGGCGGAGCCAGGTCAGCGTCGTCGACGCCAAGACCAAGAAGATGGTCGTCAAGCGCGACGGCAAGAAGCTGCGGACCGTCGACATCAGCTCGGGCAGCGCCGAACACCCCACGTACAACGGCCGCATGGTGATCAGCGAGCGTCACAAGGAGACGCGCATGGACGGCGACACCGTGGGGTTCGGACGGGACGAGGAAGCCGGCGGCTACGACATCAAGGACGTGCCGCACGCGATGCGGCTGTCCACCTCCGGGACGTTCATCCACGGCAACTACTGGCTGACACAGCAGCAGTTCGGCTCGGTCAACGCCAGCCACGGCTGCGTCGGGCTCTTCGACAAGAAGGGCGGCGGCGACAAGGGCACCCCGGGCGCCTGGTTCTTCCGGGAGTCGATCGTGGGGGACGTCGTCGAGATCAAGAACTCCAAGGACGAGACGATCCAGCCCGACAACGGCCTCAACGGCTGGAACATGGACTGGGAGAAGTGGAAGGCGCCGCAGAAGTAGCGCCCGACGCTCCCCGGGCGCGGCAGGGGTGCGGTCCGCGTCCGTACGGGCGGGGCCGCACCATCGGCCTCTCGCGTAACGGCCGTTAACCTTCCCCCATGACTGTGAATCTCGAAGTCGCCGAGGGCGTCGGCACGATCCGCATCGACCGTCCCCCGATGAACGCGCTGGACGTCGCCACCCAGGACCGGCTCCGTGAACTCGCCGAGGAGGCGACCGAGCGCGACGACGTGCGCGCCGTCGTGGTCCACGGCGGCGAGAAGGTCTTCGCCGCGGGCGCGGACATCAAGGAGATGCAGGCCATGGACCACGAGGCCATGGTGAAGCGCTCCAAGGCGCTTCAGGACTCCTTCACCGCCGTCGCCCGCATCCCCAAGCCCGTCGTCGCGGCCGTCACCGGCTACGCGCTGGGCGGGGGCTGCGAGTTGGCGCTGTGCGCCGACATCCGGATCGCCGGCGAGCGGGCCAAGCTCGGCCAGCCGGAGATCCTGCTCGGGCTCATCCCCGGCGCGGGCGGCACCCAGCGGCTCGCACGGCTGATCGGGCCCGCCAAGGCGAAGGACCTCATCTTCACCGGGCGTCAGGTCAAGGCGCCCGAGGCGCTCCAGTTGGGCCTCGTGGACCGCGTGGTGCCGGACGACGAGGTCTACGCGCAGGCGCACGCGTGGGCGGCGCAGCTCGCCAAGGGTCCGGCGATCGCGCTGCGGGCCGCCAAGGAGTCCGTCGACGTGGGCCTGGAGACGGACATCGACTCGGGTCTCGCGGTCGAACGCACCTGGTTCGCGGGGCTGTTCGCCACCGAGGACCGGGCGACGGGGATGCGCAGCTTCGTCGAGGAGGGGCCGGGCAAGGCGACGTTCCGCTGACGCCCGGCGGCCCGCCACCCCCGCCTCCGCTCGCGGCGTGGGTCCGGGCGTGTGCGGGGGCCGTCGGTCCGTACGTCCGTGCGCTCGTCCGTCCCCGTGTCCGTACGCCCAACGCCCCGCGCTTCCGCTCCTGTTGACGGTGCGCGGGGTGGGGTGGCACAGGGTGGCGCACGGTGCCGCTTCCGTGCGCCCCACCGTGCGAGGGAACCGCCGCGTGTGCCACCCGTGGCGCACCACCCCGTGAACGCCGCGCGTCACGAGGCGTGTGCAGAGCGTCGTGCCTGGTCAGAGTCATGTGCCGGGCGGGGCGTGGGCGTCCGTCGTACGGCTGTGCGCAACACCCCTGTGTGCGCCGGGAGTTGTTCCGCCCCCGGGATCTGGGGGAACGCCCCCGGAAAGGCTCCTGGTCCCGCCATGATGGGGGCCATGGCGGGACAGGGAGAAGTGGCCGACGTGAGCGAGCGTGAGCCAGAAGTCCCGGGTGAACCGACGAGCGACGACCTGCCGGGCGGTGTCCTCGATCTGGTCGGTGACCCGACGATCGGTGAAGTACGTCTTCCGAACCGTCCCGAGTCGGCGAGATGCGCCCGCCAACTCGCCCGTACCGTCCTGGAGTCGCACTGGTCGCTTCCCGGACCGCTCACGGACGACGCCGTGCTGCTCGTCTCCGAACTCGTCGGCAACGCCGTACGGCACACCGGCGCGCTCGTCTTCGGGCTGCGCATGATGCGCCGGCGCGGCTGGATCCGGGTCGAGGTGCGCGACCCCTCGCGCGGGCTGCCGTGTCTGCTGCCCGTACACGGTCTGGACACCAGCGGCCGCGGCCTCTTCCTCGTCGACACGCTCTCCGACCGGTGGGGCGTCGACCTGCTGCCGCGCGGCAAGACGACCTGGTTCGAGATGCGCGCCGTCGCCTGATGTGACGTCATGCATACTGTGCGCACCGAACGGCAGTCGCGGGCGCCGGAGTTCACGAGCGAGGCCCCGCCATCGGAGCACGGGGGACGCATGAACGGTGTGCCGCGCCGCGGGCGCGCGAGGACGGTACGGCTGCTGGGCGCGCCGCTGCTGGCGCTGGTCCTGCTCACGGCGGTCGCCGGATGCGCCGACGACGACGGCAGCAGCGACGCGAGGCGGCCGGGGGAGCCGGGCGGGACGGCCGACTCCCGGGAGAGCGCGCCGAGTTCGCCCGCGGGGAAGCAGCCGTCCTCCTCCCCCGCGGCGTCCGCGTCCCGGCCCTCGCAGGGCGGTGCGGACGCCGCCGACGGCACCGACACCGGCGCCTGCGCCGACGGCAGATGCGAGGTCGTGCTCTCCGCGGGCGACGTGCTGCGTCCCCGCTCCTCCTACGGCGTCGAGAAGTTCGCCGTCGAGAGCGTCGAGGACCATGTGATCGCCTGGACGGCGCACTTCGCCGGCGGCAGCGTCTCCATGTCGTCCTCGGGCGCGCAGGAGTCCTCCTCGTCCTGCACGAACGGGCAGTGCAGCGGACGCCTCGGCCGGAGCAAGGGCACCCTCCATATGAACGGCCTCACCCTGGAGTTCACCTCCATCGGCGCCGGCAGCGCCGTCGCGAAGCTCTCACCGACGCCCTGAACCCGGACCGCCCGGCGCCCTGTTGACCACGTCCGCGGGCGGACGGACGATCGCCGTGCGGCGCACCGCACACCGGCCGGCCGGGGCGAGGAAGGGCAGGGCATGCAGCGCAACTCCGCGAAACTCACCACTCCCGAGGGCGACCCGCTGATGTGGGTCGGCGTCAACTACTGGTCGCGCACCGGCGGTCCGCTGATGTGGCGGAACTACGATCCCGCCGTCGTCGAGGAGGAGCTGCGCACCCTGCGCGACCACGGCATCACCCTCACCCGGAGCTTTCTGTACTGGCCGGACTTCATGCCGGAGGAGAACACCCTCGATCCGGTGATGCTGGAGCGCTACGACGACTTCCTGGACCGGCACGCGGCCCTGGGCATGCACACCGTCCCCACCTTCCTCGTCGGCCATATGTCCGGGCAGAACTGGGACCCGTCCTGGCGCCGCGGCCGCGACCTGTTCACCGACGCCTCGCTCGTCGACCAGCAGGAGTGGTATGTGCACGGGACGACGGCCCGCTGGAAGGACCATCCGGCCGTCGCGGGCTGGCTGTTGACGAACGAGATGCCGATCTACGCGGACTGGCGCTCACGCGGCATCGGCACCCTGGACGCCGCCGCCGTCACCGCGTGGGCGGAGCGGCTGACCGCGGCGGTGCGCGCGGCCGGGGCGCGGCAGCCCGTCTCCGTTGGGGACGGTGCGTGGGGCGTGGAGACCTCCGGCGCCGACAACGGCTTCCGCGTCCGCGACCTGGCACGGCTCGTCGACTTCCACGGTCCGCACGTCTACCGCATGGAGACCGACGCCGTACGCCAGCATCTGGGCGCCGCGTTCGTCTGCGAACTGCTCGACATCGGCGGACTGCCCGTGATTATGGAGGAGTTCGGGCTCACGTCCGACTGGGCCTCCGAGGAGAACGCCGCCCACTACTACCGGCAGATCCTGCACACCACCCTGCTCGCCGGTGCGACCGGCTGGATCCCCTGGAACAACACCGACTACGACGCGCTGGAGGCCCAAGAGCCCTACAGCCACCACCCGTTCGAGATGCACTTCGGCATCACCGACGGCGCGGGCCGCCCCAAGGAGCAGCTCCGCGAGGTACGGCGCTTCACCGAGGTGCTGCGGCGCACCGACGCGCCCCGGCTGCGCCGCCCCGACGCCTCCGCCGCCCTCGTCGTCTCCTCCTTCCTGGAGGCGCGGTATCCCTTCACTCGGCCCGAGGACAGCGCCGCGGTGCTCACCTGCACCCGCCAGGCGTATGTCGCCGCGTGCGAGGCCGACTTGGGCGTGGGCGTCGCACGGGAGGCCGACGGGCTGCCCGCCGACTGCGCCCTGTATCTGCTGCCGTCGGCGAAGCAGCTCACGGCGCCCGGCTGGAGCCGGCTGCGGCGGCTCGCGGAGGACGGGGCCACCGTCTACGCCTCGTACTTCGCCGGGGAGCACGACCACGCACGCGGCGCCTGGTGGCCGCGGCTCGACGAGACCTTCGGCGTACGGAAGAAGCTGCGCTACGGGCTCGCCGACACCGTCGAGGACGACGAGCTGCGGATGGTCTTCCGGCGGGACTTCGGCGGGATCGCGGCGGGCGAGGAACTGGTCTTCGCGGTCGGCGGCACCGGCGGCGCACGCGCGTATCTGCCGGTGGAGCCGGACGGCGCGGAGGTCCTCGCGACCGACGCGCACGGCCGCCCGGCGCTGCTGCGCCACCGCAGCGGGGCGGGCGCGCTCGTGCTGTGCACCTATCCCGTCGAGTACATGGCCGCCGTCACGCCGCACGTCAACCCGGAGCCGACATGGCGGCTGTACGCGGCGCTCGCCGCCGAGGCGGGGGCGGCCCCGGAGGTGTCGGTGCCCGATCCCCGTGTGCTGACGGCGCGGATGACGCACGAGGACGGGCGCCGCTTCGTCTGGTTCGTGAGCCAGCACGACGGACCGCTGACGGCGGAGCCGCTGCTCACCGGCGGCGGCGCTCTGCGGGACCTGGACGGCGCGGAGCTGCGCGGCGTCGAACTGCCCCCGTTCGGCGTCGCCGTCGCGGAGATGACACGGTGAGCGGTGAGTGGTGAGCACGACAGGCTCACGAGGGCCCCTGACGTGGGAGGGCCCCTGACGTGGAAGGGAACAGCGCAGCATGAGGATCGAGTCCGCGGAGACGGTCGTCACCAGCCCCGGCCGCAACTTCGTCACGCTCCGCCTGACCACCGCCGACGGCGTCACGGGCCTGGGCGACGCCACGCTCAACGGCCGTGAGCTGGCCGTCGCTTCGTATCTCCGCGACCATGTGGCGCCGCTGCTCGCCGGCCGCGACGCCCGCAACATCGAGGACACCTGGCAGTACCTCTACCGCGGCGCCTACTGGCGGCGCGGCCCGGTCACCATGGCCGCGATCGCCGCCGTCGACACCGCGCTGTGGGACATCAAGGCGAAGGCGGCGGGCATGCCGCTGTACCAGCTTCTGGGCGGCGCCAGCCGCCGCGGCGCCCTCGCCTACGGGCACGCCTCCGGGCGCGACGTCCCCGAACTGCTGGACTCCGTACGGGCGCACCTCGCCGACGGCTACTGTGCCATCCGCGTACAGACCGGCGTCCCCGGCCTCGACTCCGTCTACGGGGTGGCCGCCTCCGGCGCCGGTTCCGGCGAGCGCTACGACTACGAGCCGGCCCGGCGCACCGCCTCCGGGCCCGCCCTGCCGGTGGAGGAGACCTGGGACACCCGGGCCTATCTGCGGCATGTGCCGGGCGTCTTCGAGGCCGTACGCGAGGAGTTCGGGCCCGAGCTGCCGCTGCTGCACGACGGGCACCACCGGATGACGCCGATCCAGGCGGCGAAGCTGGGCAAGTCCCTTGAGCCGTACGACCTGTTCTGGCTGGAGGACGCCACTCCGGGCGAGGACCAGGCGGCGCTGCGCCTCATCCGGCAGCACACCACCACGCCGCTGGCGATCGGCGAGGTCTTCAACTCCGTGCACGACTACACGACGCTGCTCAGCGAGCGGCTGATCGACTACGTACGCTCCGCCGTCACCCACACCGGCGGCGTCACCGCGATGAAGAAGCTGCTCGACCTCGCGGCCGTGTACGGGGTGCGCTCCGGGATGCACGGGCCGACCGACATCTCGCCGGTGGGCATGGCCGCCGCGCTCCATCTCGACCTGGCCGTGCACAACTTCGGCATCCAGGAGTACATGCGGCACTCCGCGGAGACCCTGGAGGTCTTCCGTACCTCCTACACCTTCGAGGAGGGGCTGCTGCATCCCTCCGAGACCCCCGGCCTCGGCGTCGAGCTGGACACCGAGGCGGCGGCGCGCTTCCCGTACGAGCCGGCCTATCTGCCCGTCAACCGGCTCGCGGACGGGACCGTGCACGACTGGTGAGCCGGACGCGCTCCCGTCCGCGGGCGGCGGAGGCCGGGGGCCGCGGTACGGCGGAGCGTCAGCGCCGCTTGTAGCGGTCGCCCACGCGCTGTGCGTCGCCCTGTGCCTTGCGCAGGGCGGCGCTCACGGACTGCTTCCCCACGATCGCCGCGCTCAGCTCCTCCGAGACGCGGTCTCCCAGCCCCGTGAACTCCGGTACGCCGACGAACTGGATGCCGAGGGTGGGCCGCCGCTGCACGCCGGGTCTGCGCGGGTCGGCCTCGCGTATCGCCTTCTCCGTCGCTTCGCTGAAGGCGCCGGCGGCCTTCTTGTACTCGGGGCGCTGGAACGTCGACTCGCGCTTGCCGGCGGGCACGTTCTCCCAGCCCAGCTCCTTGCCGACCAGCTTCTCGTACTCCTTGCTGGAGGCCCACGACATGAACTCCCAGGCGGAGCGCGGCTGTTCGGACGCCTTCTGCATGCCCCACGCCCAGGTGTAGAGCCACCCCGAGGACTTGGTCTCCTCGATGGGCGCCGGTACGTAGCCGATCTTGTCCTTGACGGGGGAGGAGTCCGCCTCCAGCGGTCCGGCGCCGGCGGTCGCGTCGTACCACATCGCGGACTTGCCGTTCTTCATGGTGCGCAGACAGCCCGCGTAGCCGGACTTCTCGGGGTTGTCCTCGCCGTAGTCGCGTACGAGGTCCACATAGAACTGCGTGGCGTCGGCGAAGGCGGCGTCGGTGAGCCGGGCGTTCCAGCCCTTGTCGAACCAGGTGCCGCCGAAGGTGTTGACCACGGTCGTCAGCGGCGCCGTCATCTCGCCCCAGCCCGGCTGGCCGCGCAGACAGATGCCGCTGACGCCCTTCTTCGGCCGGTCGGCCTTCTCGGCGAGCGAGGCGATCTGGCCCCACGTGGGCTTCTTCGGCATCTCCAGGCCGAGTTGGTCGAAGATGTCCTTGCGGTACATCAGGAACGAGGACTCGCCGTAGAAGGGCTCCGCGTAGACCTTCCCGTCGGCGCCGCTGAGGGAGAGCTGGATGGGCAGCATGATGTCGCTCTGGTCGAACCCGCGGTCCTTGGTGATGAAGGAGTCGAGGGGCTTGAGCCAGCCGCGGCGTGCGTAGTCGCGCGTCTCGAAGTTGCTGACGGTCGCGACGTCGTACTTGCCGGACTGGAGAGAGAAGTCGGTGTGGACCTCCTCGCGGACCTCGTTCTCCGGAAGGGCGGTGAAGTCCACGCGGATGCCGGTCTTCTTCGTGAAGTGCTCCTTCGTGAGCTTCTTCAGCTCCAGCATCTGCGGATTGTCGACCATCAGCACCCTGATCGACTTCTGCTCCACCGGCTTCTCGTCCTGCGAGCCGCACCCTGTGAGCAGACTCGCGGTGACGACCCCCACCGTCACCAAGCCGACCGTCCTTCCTGTGCATCCGGACGTGCACCGGGACTTGAACACAGAACTCTCCTCGTCGTGGTCCTCGCGCACGGCCTTGCGAGGTGCCGGACGGGGCTCCGGCGGTCATTCCGGAGCGCGGCACTCGTACGCAGCGTGACACTGTTCTCGCGGAGAGTTCTACATGCCCGCGATGGGCGGGCAGTAGCCCGGATGGACGTCAATCGTGCCTGTTTACACCCGAGTTGAGACGTGCCTCGAAACCCGTGACCAGTGATCCTTCCGGTACGGGCGAGTAGGGCGTGCCCGTTTCCCGCTCTGGTGGCGCCCGTTCCGCTTCCGTCGGCCTAGGCCAACTCCCGTCGCTACGCGGGTAGCTGCGAGGTGACGAAGCGGCGGAGAACCCGTGCAGGTTCTCCGCCACCGGATCCTGTGCGCCCGGTCCGCCGTGCGCCGGGTGCGCTCAGCCCATCGTCCTCGCACCGGAGACGGCCGCGCCCGGTGCCTCGCCCCGGTAGCGGCGCGCGGGCACCACGGGCAGCGGCCACGCGGGCGCCGTGCGCGGGCGCCGCGCGTGATAGACGAGCGCGGGCGGCAGATTACGCCACACCGTGCGCCCCGGCACGACCTCTTCGAAGGTCGAGCACAGCAGCTCGCGGAAGCGCAGCGCCGAGGCGAGCCGCATGGCGTGCACATAGCCGAAGGTCGTGAACGCACCGTCCGGCGCGAGCACATGGCCCACCGCCGAGAGGATCTCGCTCTGCACCCGCTCGGAGAAGGAGGCCCAGGGCAGTCCGCTCACGACCACGTCGGCCCTCTCCACGCCGCGTTCGGCGAGCAGCCGCGGCAGCGCCGACGCGTCGGCGTTCAGCACCTCCACACGGCGGCAGCGTCCGCGCAACTGCTCGGCCAGGCGCGGGTTCATCTCCACGGCGAACTGCACGCCGCGGCCGGCGAGCTGTTCCTCGATGGCGCTGGTGAACACGCCGGTGCCGGGGCCGAGTTCGACGACCACCGGGTCGCCCAGCTCCGGTACGGGTGCCGTGACCGCCTCGGCGAGTCTGGGGGAGCTGGGGGCGACCGCCCCGATGTCGGCCGGTGATCGCAGGAATTCGCGCAGCATCGTGCCGGTCTCGCTCGTCAACGCTCTTTGCCTCTCGGGGACGTCAAGTGCTCGAGACCGGCCAGGTACGCAGCGCTTCAGGGGCATGCGGAGGGGCTGCGACGGGGACGGCGCGACCTCGCGGGCACCAACCGTACCCATGGAATCCCCCGTCGCGGCCAGTCCCCTGGATCTTCCGGACGACAACTCGCTGACCTGCGGATTCACCCGCTGGGCAGGGGCGGGCCATATACCGCGCACCCCATGAAACGGCGCCGTGGGCGGCCGAAGCCGCAGCCGGTCGGAAACCCGGCACAAGCTTCGAAACGGAGGCCAAGCGGGCCCGCCTCGCTCCGGGTTGCCCCGGGGCGCTGCGGAGGGTCAGCACTCGATGACGTTCACGGCGAGCCCGCCGCGAGCCGTCTCCTTGTACTTGACCTTCATGTCGGCGCCCGTGTCCTTCATCGTCTTGATCGCCTTGTCCAGCGAGACATGGTGACGGCCGTCGCCGCGCAGCGCCATGCGCGCGGCCGTCACGGCCTTGACGGCCGCCATCCCGTTCCGCTCGATGCACGGGATCTGGACGAGCCCGCCGATCGGATCGCAGGTCAGCCCGAGGTTGTGCTCGATGCCGATCTCGGCGGCGTTCTCCACCTTCTCCGGCCCGCCGCCGAGGACTTCGGCCAGGCCGCCGGCCGCCATCGAGCACGCCGAGCCGACCTCGCCCTGGCAGCCGACCTCGGCGCCGGAGATCGAGGCGTTCTCCTTGAAGAGCAGTCCGATGGCGCCGGCCGCCAGCAGGAAGCGGACGATGCCGTCCTCGTCGGCGCCCGGCACGAACTCCGTGTAGTAGTGCAGCACGGCCGGGATGATGCCGGCGGCGCCGTTCGTCGGTGCCGTCACGACCCGTCCGCCCGCGGCGTTCTCCTCGTTCACCGCCATCGCGTACAGCGTCAGCCACTCCGTCGCATGCGCCTCACGTCCGCCCTCGGCCCGTAGCTGGCGCGCGGCGGTCGCGGCCCTGCGGCGCACCTTCAGACCGCCCGGCAGGATGCCCTCCCTGGTCAGCCCGCGGGCCACGCACGCCCGCATCACCTCCCAGATCTCCAGCAGCCCGGCGCGGATCTCCGCCTCCGAGCGCCAGGCACGCTCGTTCTGGAGCATCAGCTCCGAGACGGACAGCCCCGTCTCCCGTGTCAGCCGCAGCAGTTCGTCGCCTGTACGGAAGGAGTGCGTGAGGACGGTGTCGTCGAGCTTGATGCGGCCCGCGCCCGTCTCGTCCGCCAGCAGGGACTCGTCGACGACGAAGCCGCCGCCCACCGAGTAGTACGTCTTCTCCAGCAGCGGAGTGCCGGAGGCGTCGCGGGCGCAGAGCGTCATGCCGTTGGCGTGGTACGGCAGCGAGCGCCGCCGGTGCAGGACGAGCTGTGAGCGCTCGTCGAAGTCGATCTCGTGGGCGTCCCCTATCTCGGCGCCCAGCAGCCGCAGCCGCCCGGCCGCGCGGACGGCCGCCACCCGCTCGTCGGCGGTCTCCACGTCCACGGTCCGCGGGGTCTCGCCCTCCAGCCCGAGCAGCACGGCCTTGGCGGTGCCGTGCCCGTGGCCCGTCGCGCCGAGCGAGCCGTACAGCTCCGCGCGTACGGAGACGGTGTGGGCCAGCAGGCCCTCGTTCTTCAGCCGCACCGCGAACATGCGGGCCGCGCGCATCGGGCCCACCGTGTGCGAGCTGGACGGGCCGATGCCGATCGAGAAGAGGTCGAAGACGGAGACCGCCATCGCGGCGCCTCCTTTCCGTGCGGTGCCGTGCCGCCGCGGCGCGGCGCGGCGCGGAGAGTGCCGCGCCGCGGCTCGGGTGGCCCGTTACTTGCCGAGGCCGGGGTAGAGCGGGTGCTTCTCGGTGAGCGCCGTGACACGGGCGCTCAGGGACTTCGCCTTGTCCTCGTCGAAGCCGGGCAGCAGCGCCTCGGCGATGATGTCGGCGACCTCGCGGAAATCCTCCTCCTGGAAGCCGCGGGTGGCCAGCGCGGGAGTCCCGATGCGCAGCCCGGAGGTGACCATGGGCGGGCGCGGGTCGTTGGGGACGGCGTTCCGGTTGACGGTGATGCCGATCTCGTGGAGGCGGTCCTCGGCCTGCTGCCCGTCCAGGTCGCTGTCGCGCAGGTCGACGAGGATCAGATGGACGTCCGTGCCGCCGGAGAGCACGGAGACGCCGGCGTCCACCGCGTCCTGCTGGAGCAGCCGCTCGGCCAGCAGCCGGGCGCCGTCCAGGGTGCGCTGCTGGCGCTCCTTGAACTCCGGGGACGCCGCGATCTTGAAGGACACCGCCTTCGCCGCGATGACGTGCTCCAGCGGACCGCCCTGCTGGCCGGGGAAGACCGCGGAGTTGATCTTCTTGGCGTGCTCCTTCGTGGAGAGGATCACGCCGCCGCGCGGGCCGCCGAGCGTCTTGTGCGTGGTCGTGGTGACGACGTCCGCGTACGGCACGGGCGAGGGGTGCAGCCCGGCCGCGACCAGACCCGCGAAGTGCGCCATGTCGACCATGAGCAGCGCGCCGACCTCGTCCGCGACCCGGCGGAAGGCCGCGAAGTCGAGCTGGCGCGGGTACGCGGACCAGCCGGCGATGATCATCTGCGGCCGGTGCTCTCGCGCGAGCCGCGCGACCTCCTCCATGTCGACCTGGCCGGTCTGCTCGTCGACGCGGTAGGCGACGACGTTGTAGAGCTTGCCGGAGAAGTTGATCTTCATGCCGTGCGTGAGGTGGCCGCCGTGCGCCAGGTCGAGGCCCATGATCGTGTCGCCCGGCTTCAGCAGCGCGAACATCGCCGCGGCGTTGGCGGAGGCGCCCGAGTGCGGCTGTACGTTCGCGGCCTCGGCACCGAAGAGGCTCTTGATGCGCTCGCGTGCGATGTCCTCGATGACGTCGACGTGTTCGCAGCCGCCGTAGTAGCGGCGCCCCGGGTAGCCCTCGGCGTACTTGTTGGTGAGGACGGAGCCCTGCGCCTCCAGCGAGGCCACGGGCGCGAAGTTCTCCGACGCGATCATCTCGAGGGTGGACTGCTGGCGGTGGAGTTCGGCGTCGACGGCGGCGGCGACGTCCGGGTCGACCTCGTGGAGAGAGCTGTTCAGAAGCGACATGAAACCATCCCTGGTGGCAGGCCGGTCGGGCACGGCACGGTGGACTCGGATGCGGTCGTACGGGCGGGAGTCGGGGACGCTTGGCGTCGGTCTGCGGTGAACTCGGCCTGGGGCGTGCGGCCTTCGGCGGTCGGTCGGCCTTCGGCGGCGCCCGGCCCCTGCGGTGGAGAGCGCTGCCTGCGGGGGCGGACTCAGCCCCCGGCGGTGAACGACGCGTACTCGTCGGCGGAGAGCAGGCCCTCCGGCTCGTCCGTGACGCGCACCTTGAACAGCCAGCCGCCCTCGAACGGGGCGGAGTTGACGAGGGCCGGGTCGTCGACGACGTCCTGGTTGGTCTCCGCGATCTCACCGGAGACCGGCGCGTACAGGTCGCTGACCGACTTCGTCGACTCCAGCTCGCCGCAGGGCTCGCCCGCGGTGACCGAGTCGCCGACCTCGGGGAGCTGGACGAAGACGACGTCGCCGAGCGCGTCGGCGGCGTGCGCCGTGATGCCGACCGTCGAGACGCCGTCCTCGGCGTCCGACAGCCACTCGTGCTCCTTGCTGTAACGAAGCTGCTGGGGGTTGCTCATGGTGCGATTCTCCTGGATGAGTGGGGGACGGGGTGCATCGGTCTTGGCCAGTGGGACGCACGGCACGCCGCGGCCCGCGCGGGACGGTGCCCGTACGTCCGTGAAGGTCAGCGCTGCCGCTTGTAGAAGGGGAGGGCCACGACCTCGTACGGCTCGTGCGTGCCGCGGATGTCCACGGCGACGCCCTCGGTGCCGGGCCCGGCGAACGCGGGGTCGACGTAGGCGATCGCGATCGGCTTGCCGAGGGTCGGCGACGGCGCACCCGAGGTCACCTCGCCGATCACCGAGCCGTCCGCGGCGGAGACCACCGTGTACCCGGCGCGCGGCACCCGGCGGCCCTGCGCGATCAGCCCGACGAGCTTGCGCGGCGGTGCCTTCTCGGCCTGCGCGGCGGCCTTCTCCAGCGGCTCGCGCCCGACGAAGGCGCCGTCGTTCGCGGTCTTCTCGAACTTCACGATGCGGCCCATGCCGGCGTCGAACGGCGTTGTCCGCGTGGTCAGTTCGTGCCCGTACAGCGGCATGCCCGCCTCCAGGCGCAGGGTGTCGCGGCAGCTCAGACCGCACGGCACGAGCCCGGCGGGACGGCCCGCCTCGGTGACCGCCTCCCACACGGCGACGGCGTCGTCGGGGGAGACGAACAGCTCGAAGCCGTCCTCGCCGGTGTATCCCGTACGGGCGATGAGGGCCTCGCGCCCGGCGACGGTGCCGGGCAGTCCCGCGTAGTACTTCAAGCCGTCCAGGTCGGCGTCGGTGAGGCCCTTGAGGATGCCGGCGGCCTCCGGACCCTGCACGGCGATCAGGGCGTAGGCGTCGCGGTCGTCGCACACCTCGGCGTCGAAGCCGGCGGCGCGCTCGCGCAGGGCGTCCAGAACGGTCTGCGCGTTGGAGGCGTTGGCGACGACCATGTACGTCGCCTCGCCGGTGCGGTAGACGATGAGGTCGTCGAGGATGCCGCCGGAGGCGTCGCACAGCATGGTGTAGCGGGCGCGGCCGACGGCCAGCCGCGAGAGGTTGCCCACCAGCGCGTAGTCGAGCACCTCGGCCGCCTGCGGTCCGCGCACGGTGATCTCGCCCATGTGGGAGAGGTCGAAGAGGCCCGCGCGCGACCGTACGGCGAGATGCTCGTCGCGTTCGCTGCCGTAGCGCAGCGGCATGTCCCAGCCGGCGAAGTCCGTCATCGTCGCGCCGAGCGCGCGGTGCACGGCGTCCAGGGCCGTGGTGCGGGGCGCGGCGCCGGACCCGCCGGCGTCGCTGCGGATGTCGCTCATGTCAGGCTCCCGATACTCGGTGACGCGGATGTTCCTCCCCATCTGTCATCGGAACCTGAGAGGTTCGCCACGAGCCCTCGTGCACGGGCGGCGGCTTGCACCGTGGGTGGAGCCGCCCGGGGGCGGCCCGCTTTTCAGATCTGCCTCGTCCTGCGCGGTATGGGTGCCTGAGAGATTCAAGGGAGGACTTGCTCCTTCGGCGTCCCGCCCCGCACATGGTGCGCGCGGCCGGGAACTCTCCCGCGTGGATTCAGTCGGCCGGTATGCAGTTGGGTGGGCCCGCTCATCATGGCACGGCAGTTCGGGCCCGTCGACGGTGCGTGCCGCAGGGCGAAGGCCCGCCGCCTTGCTGCGCATTACCATTTCTTGACACTCTCGGAGGCGAGCCGCCGGACGGCGGGGTGACCGGGGAGGGGCGATCAGGTGGGCAGCCTGCGCAGTGCGTACGCGACCGTGACCGGCCGGGGGTCCTCCTCCGCCGTCCAGCGCCGGGACGCCGCCAGAGGCCCGGTGGCGTCGACCGCGGCACAGGGGGCGCCACCGGGCGGTACCGCCCCTGCGGCGGACGCGGCCCAGGGCCCCGTCCAGGTGCCCGCCCAGGCCGTCGAACTCCCCGTCCACGGCGCCGAACTCCCGTGCCGGACGGCCGAGTTCACGGGCCGGTCCGG
>NZ_LJGW01000157.1:0-24499 GCF_001751255.1 Streptomyces nanshensis
GCAGCGGCTTGACATCACGATTGGGAAGTCCTCTCGGGCGCGGGCGTCTCGCCGGGCTCTGAGTGGCCCTCTGCGGGTGGCGTTGTGCGGGTGGCGTTGTGCGGGTGGCGTTGTGCGGGGGTGCTGTCGGGTGCGCCGGGTCAGGCGCTCTCCGGCATCCGGTACGCCGCATAGATACCGATCTTGTAGTCCAGGACCGCGAGCGTCTCCTGGAGTTCGGCGATCCGGCGCAGTACGTCCTCCCGCGTGGCGACCAGCAGTTCGTGCCGCTCGGGGCAGGTGTGCTCGCCGGCGCGTACGAGTTCGGCGTAGCGCACCATGTCCGCGACCGGCATCCCGGTCAGCCGCAGCTTCGCGACGAGATCGAGCCAGTCCAGGTCCGTGTCGGTGAAGCGGCGCTGCCCCGTGTGCGACCTGTCCACGTGGGGCATCAGCCCGATCCGCTCGTACCAGCGCAGCGTGTGCGCGCTCAGCCCGCAGATCGCGGCGACCTCGCTGATGGTGTAGCGGTCGCGTCCCTCGGGCCTGGGGCGCGGCGGTGCGCTCGCGGCGCATGCGTCGGGCGCGGCGCCCACTGTGGGCGCCGGGGGCGCGGCGGCTGGTCCGCACGCCGCCGTCGCGGTGCTCTCCGTATCCGTCGTCGTCTCCGTCTCGGTATCCGTCACGGTCATAAGTGAACGCTACGGACTTGGAGTGCACTCCAAGCAAGCACGGAATCCGGCCTGTTCCGCTTCGCGTTACGCTCGGCCCCATGAACAGCCTGCGGATGACCGACAATTGGCCCGTGCCGAACGCCGCAGCGGTCGTCGTCTCCCGGACGGGCGGGACCGCCGCGCACGGCAACACCGGCCGCCGCTTCCCACTCGCGTCCGTCACCAAGCCGCTGTCCGCGTACGCGGTGCTCATCGCCGTGGAGGAGGGGGCGGTGGAGCTGGACGACCCGGCGGGACCGGAGGGTTCGACCGTGCGCCATCTGCTGGCGCACACCTCGGGGCTGGCCTTCGACGAGGACCGTCCGATGGCCGAGCCGGGCACGCGCCGGCTCTACTCGAACGCGGGCTTCGAGGCGCTCGGGGACCATCTCGCGAAGGTCACCGAGATCCCCTTCCCCCAGTACCTGTACGAGGCCGTCCTCCAGCCGCTCGGCATGGAGTCCACCGAACTGCCCGGCTCCCCGGCCAAGGACGGCGTCTCCACCGCCGACGACCTGGCCCGCTTCGCCGCCGAACTCCTCGCGCCGCGGCTGCTGAGCAGCGCGACCCTGGACGAGGCGACGTCCGTCGCCTTCCCCGGGCTCAAGGGCGTACTGCCGGGCTACGGCAGCCAGTCGCCCAACGACTGGGGGCTCGGCTTCGAGATCCGGGACGGCAAGTCCCCGCACTGGACGGGCAGTTCGTCCTCGCCGCGTACCTACGGCCACTTCGGGCAGTCGGGCACCTTCCTGTGGGTCGACCCCGAGGTGGGCGCGGCGTGCGTCGCGCTGACGGACCGCGACTTCGGGCAGTGGGCCGTGGACGCGTGGCCTCCGTTCACGGACGCGGTGCTGGCCGAACTGCGCGGCTGACAGCGGCCGGTGCCGGTGGCCGGTGCAGCGGCGCGCTCCGGCTCCGGCCAGGACGCCGACGCCGACGCCGACGCCGACCAGGACGATCGTGGAACGGCCGTGCTACGAACGGCACGTTCCGCTCAGCCGTAGCCCGGCTCCGCGTGCATCTCCCACATCAGCAGCTCCGCCGGGCCCCCGGCCGCCCGCGCCTCCAGGTCCCGCGCGTCCGTGACGCGGACAGCGTCACCGGCGGCAAGGCGCTCCCCGGACGGGCCGATCACCGCCGTACCGCGCACTACATGGACGTACGCCCACGCCGCGTCCGGCACCGCCGTGCGCCCGTCCTGTCCCAGCCGCCGCACATGCATCACGGCCTCCGTGCGCGGCACCGCGAAGGGCGTACCGTCCGCGATCCCGCGCACCACCTCGTACTCCGGCTCGTGCGCCGCCCCGCCCTGCGGTGCGCCGCCGCGGAGACCGGGCACCAGCCACATCTGCAGGAAGCACAACGGCCCCGGCCCCGCGTTGCGTTCGACGTGCCGCACGCCGCGGCCCGCCCCCATGCGCTGGACGTCTCCCGGGCGTACCCGTGACGTACGGCCGGTGGAGTCGACGTGCTCCAGTTCGCCCTCGACGACCCAGGTCACGATCTCGACGTCCCTGTGCGGGTGTTCGGGGAAGCCGGCGCCCGGCGCGAGCCGCTCCTCGTTGCAGGCCACGAGCTGTCCGAAGCCGACGTTGTCCGGGTCGTAGAAGCCGGAGAAGGAGAAGGCGTGCCGGGTGTCGATGCCCGCCGCCTCGTCACCGCCCCGGTACCGGTCCGATCCCCGCCACACCTGAAGCATGGGCCCACGGTAATCCGGCGTACGCGGGTACGCAGCGCCCCCCGGGCCCGGCACCGCGGCGGGATGAGGCAGGCTTGGCACGTGCCCGAATCCACAGATCCCTCCGCGAACCCGCCGCCCGACGAGCGCCCCGAGCACGCCGAGCATCCGCACGGCGCGACGCTGCGGCGCCTGGAGCAGTCCTCCGGCAAGCTTGCCGCGGCGGCCATTACGCGCATGGACGAGCAACTGCCGTGGTACAGGGCGATGCCGCCGGAGAACCGCTCGTGGATCGGGCTCGTCGCCCAGGCCGGCATCGCCGCCTTCACCGAGTGGTTCCGGCACCCGGAGACGTCGCAGGCCATCAGCACGGACGTGTTCGGCACGGCGCCGCGCGAGCTGACGCGGGCCATCACCCTGCGCCAGACCGTCGAGTTGGTGCGTACGACGATCGAGGTCGT
Organism: Streptomyces nanshensis; assembly: GCF_001751255.1. GTDB lineage: Bacteria > Actinomycetota > Actinomycetes > Streptomycetales > Streptomycetaceae > Streptomyces > Streptomyces nanshensis_A. Next base: position 2,832 of record NZ_LJGW01000157.1, read on the forward strand.
CGAGGCCGCCATCGACGAAGTGGCCGCCCCCGGCGACGAGTCGGTGCTGCGCGAGGCGCTGCTCGTCTACGCGCGCGAGATCGCCTTCGCCACCGCCCAGGTCTACGCGCAGGCCGCCGAGGCGCGCGGCGCGTGGGACGCGCGGCTGGAGTCGCTGGTCGTCAACGCCGTGCTCTCGGGAGAGGCCGACGAGGGCGCCGTCTCCCGCGCGGCGGCGCTCGGCTGGAACTCCCCGGACCATGTCTGCGTGGTCCTCGGCACCGCGCCCGACGGCGACAGCGAACTGACGGTCGAGGCGATACGGCGCGCCTCGCGGCACGCGAAGCTCCAGGTGCTCACGGGTGTGCTCGGCAACCGTCTCGTCGTCGTGGCGGGCGGCAGCGACGATCCGCTGCGCGCCGCGAAGTCCCTGATCGGGCCGTTCGCCCCGGGTCCCGTCGTGGCCGGGCCCATCGTCGGCGACCTGCTCTCCGCGACGCGTTCCGCGCAGGCCGCGGCGGCGGGTCTGCGAGCGTGCGCGGCCTGGCAGGACGCACCGCGTCCGGTCCTCGCGGACGATCTTCTTCCGGAACGCGCGATGGCCGGTGACCCCACCGCGCGGGACCTGTTGGTGGAGGAGATCTACAGACCGCTGGAGGAAGCGGGCTCCGCGCTGCTGGAGACTCTGAGCGTCTATCTGGAACAGGCCAGCAGCCTCGAGGGCGCCGCGCGGATGTTGTTCGTACACCCCAACACCGTCCGCTACCGGCTGCGACGCGTGACCGACGTCACCGGATGGTCGCCCTCCGACGTCCGCTCGGCCTTCACACTGCGTATCGCCCTGATCCTGGGGCGTCTCAGCGACTTCGGGAACCACGTGCAGGGGTAAGCGGGTTGGTTTGTCGGGGCCCGACAATTTGCCCTGCGGTTCTTCGTACCGCTCCGTACCGGCGCGACAGGCGCCTCACAAGGGAGAGTGAAAGGGTGCTCGTACTCGTAGCTCCCGGCCAAGGCGCGCAGAAGCCCGGCCTCTTGACCCCCTGGCTCGACCTCCCCGGCGTGACGGACAAGCTCGCGGAGTGGTCGGCCTCCATCGGCATGGATCTCCTCCACTACGGCACCGAGGCCGGCGCGGAGGAGATCCGCGACACCGCCGTGGCGCAGCCGCTGCTGGTCGCGGCGAGCCTCGTCTCGGCCTCCGCGCTGCTGGACGGCAGGGACGTCGCCGACGTGGCCGGCGCCGTCGCGGGCCACAGCGTGGGCGAACTGGCCGCCGCCGCAACGGCCGGCGTGCTCTCCCCCGCCGACACCATGGCGCTCGTACGGACGCGTGGCCGCGCCATGGCGGAGGCCGCAACCGTCACCGACACCGGCATGTCCGCGGTCGTCGGCGGCGAACCCGAGGCGGTCGTCGCGCACTTGGAGAAGCTGGGCCTGACGGCGGCCAACATCAACGGCGGCGGCCAGATCGTCGCGGCGGGCACCGCCGGGCAGTTGGCGGCCCTCTCCGAGGACAAGCCCGAAGGGGCGCGCGTGATCCCGCTGAAGGTCGCGGGCGCCTTCCACACCCACCACATGGCCCCGGCCGTCGACGCACTGGCCGCCGCGGCCGAGGACGTGCGGACCGGCGACCCGGTCCTCCCGTACGTCTCCAACCTGGACGGAGCCGCCGTCGACGACGGCCGGCAGATCGTGCGGCGGCTGGTCAACCAGATCTCCGCGTCCGTGCGTTGGGACCTGTGCACCGAGACCTTCCAGAAGATGGGCGTCACGGCGCTCATCGAGGTCTGTCCCGGCGGCACCCTCACCGGCCTGGCGAAGCGCGGCCTCCCCGGCGTACGCACCCTGGCGCTGAAGACCCCCGATGATCTCGACGCGGCGCGCGAGCTGATCAACGAGCACACGCAGACCGCCTGAGCCCCAAGGAGCTCGAGAGCATGACCGCGAAGATCAAGCCCGCCAAGGGTTCCCCGTACTCGCGCATCCTCGGCGTGGGCGGCTACCGGCCGACCCGTGTCGTACCGAACGAGGAGATCCTCAAGCACATCGACTCCTCGGACGAGTGGATCCGCTCGCGCTCCGGCATCGCCACGCGCCACTGGGCCTCTCCCGACGAGACCGTCGCCGAGATGACGCTGGAGGCCGCGGGCAAGGCCGTCGCCGACGCCGGCATCACACCGCAGCAGGTGGACGCCGTGATCATCTCGACGGTCTCGCACTTCAAGCAGACCCCGTCGATCGCCACCGAGATCGCCGACCGCATGGGCGCGGGCAAGGCCGCCGCGTTCGACATCAACGCGGGCTGCGCGGGCTTCGGTTACGGGCTCACCCTCGCCAAGGGCCTGATCGCGGACGGCAGCGCGGACCACGTACTCGTCGTCGGCGCCGAACGTCTCTCGGACCTCACGGATCTGACGGACCGCTCCACCGCCTTCCTCTTCGGCGACGGCGCGGGCGCCGTCATCGTCGGCCCGGCCGCCGAGCCCGGCATCGGCCCGAGCATCTGGGGCTCGGAGGGCGACAAGGCGGACGTCATCAGCCAGACCGTCGCCTGGGACGCCTACCGCGAGGGAGTCGTGGAGAAGTTCCCCGCGATCCGCCAGGAGGGCCAGGCGGTCTTCCGCTGGGCGGTCTATGAGATGGCGAAGGTGGCTCAGCAGGCGCTCGACGCCGCCGGGGTCACCCCGGAGGACCTGGACGTCTTCATTCCGCACCAGGCCAACATGCGGATCATCGACTCGATGGTGAAGACCCTCAGACTGCCGGAGCACGTCACGGTCGCCCGCGATGTGGAGACCACCGGCAACACCTCGGCCGCCTCCATTCCGCTCGCCATGGAGCGGCTGTTGGCGACCGGGGAGGCGAAGAGCGGTGACACCGCGCTCGTCATCGGTTTCGGGGCGGGCCTCGTCTACGCGGCGACGGTAGTTACCCTCCCCTAGTCAAGATCCACACAGTCCGTACAGCGCCGTACGGCAGGTGTGGCGACCACGCAAGTGACAACTCGCAACCACGCAGCAGACCGAAGGAGCGCCGAGATGGCCGCCACGCAGGAAGAGATCGTCGCGGGCCTCGCCGAGATCGTGAACGAGATCGCCGGGATCCCCACCGAGGACGTCCAGCCGGACAAGTCCTTCACCGACGACCTGGACGTCGACTCGCTGTCCATGGTCGAGGTCGTCGTCGCCGCCGAGGAGCGCTTCGGCGTCAAGATCCCGGACGACGACGTGAAGAACCTCAAGACCGTCGGCGACGCGACCGAGTACATCCTCAAGCACCAGAGCTGAGACGGCGCCCACGCGTCTGTCGCCATCCACCGCGTCCCCGGGACTCTGCCGGGGCGCGGGCGAGGTGGTCCGCACGGCTCACCCCTACCAGTGGAGACATGAATCCAGTGAGTACGACCCAACACTCCGTGGTCGTCACCGGTATCGGCGCAACCACACCGCTGGGTGGCGACAGCGCATCGACCTGGGAGGGTCTGATCGCCGGACGTTCCGGCGTCGCCCTCCTCAGCCACGACTGGGCGGCCGAGCTGCCGGTCCGCATCGCCGCCGAGATCGCGGTGGAACCCGGCGAGATCATTCCGCGTCCGCAGGCGCGCAAGCTGGACCGCTCCGCGCAGTTCGCGCTGATCGCCACCCGTGAGGCGTGGGCGGACGCGGGCTTCAGCGCCAAGGCCGGTGAGGACGCGAGCGTCTCGCCGGACCGGCTCGGCGCGGTCGTCGCCTCCGGCATCGGCGGCGTCACGACGCTGCTCGGCCAGTACGACGTCCTGCGGGAGAAGGGCGCACGCCGCGTCTCGCCGCACACGGTGCCGATGCTGATGCCGAACAGCCCGAGCGCGAACGTCGGTCTGGAGGTCAACGCGCGCGCCGGCGTGCACACCCCGGTCAGCGCCTGCGCCTCCGGTTCCGAGGCGATCGGCTACGCGGTGGAGATGATCCGTACGGGCCGTGCGGACGTCGTCGTCGCGGGCGGCACCGAGGCGGCCATACACCCCCTCCCCATCGCCGCGTTCGGCAACATGATGGCGATGTCGAAGGACAACGACGACCCGCAGGGCGCCTCCCGTCCGTACGACGCGGACCGCAACGGCTTCGTCATGGGCGAGGGCGCGGGCGTCGTCGTCCTGGAGTCGGCGGAGCACGCGAAGCGGCGCGGCGCGCGTGTGTACGCGGAGGCCATCGGCCAGGGCATCTCGGCCGACAGCCACCACATCACGCAGCCCGAGCCGAGCGGCAACGGCATCGCGCTGGCGCTCCAGAACCTCCTGGAGCAGACCGACCTCAAGCCGGCCGAGGTCATGCACATCAACGCGCACGCCACCTCGACGCCCCTCGGCGACATCGCCGAACTCAAGGCGCTGCGCAAGGTGTTCGGCGACGACGCCGACCACATGGCGATCTCCGGCACCAAGTCGATGACGGGGCATCTGCTGGGCGGCGCGGGCGGCATCGAGAGCGTCGCGTCGATCCTCGCGCTGCACCACCGCACGGCGCCGCCGACGATCAACCTGCACAACCTGGATCCGGAGGCGGACGCCGACATCGTCGGCGGCGAGGCCCGCGCCCTGCCCGAGGGCACGATCGCCGCGCTGAACAACTCCTTCGGCTTCGGCGGTCACAACGTGGTGCTGGCCTTCCGTACGGTCTGACCGCTGCGGGCGTCCGTACGCGCACACAGCGCACGGCGGCGCACAGCACACGAAAGAGGGGCGGCTCCCGGGAGAGCCGCCCCTCTTTCCGTTGTCTCTCTTGTGCTCGGCTCAGCCGCGCCCGGGGCCGCCGCCGTCGGGGAAGCTCGCGAAGTACGAGGCGGCCATGTCCTCGTCGCCGTGGCCGAGTTCGGCCGCCCGCCGGAAGCGCTCGGCGCCCGCCTCGGCCACGTCCAGGCGCACCCCGGCCTCCTCGCCCGCCGAGACGATGAGCCGTGCGTCCTTCTCCGCCGTGCTCACGGCGAAGCTCGGCGTGTACTGCCCGGACCGGATGGTGTCCGCCTTGATCCGCAGATAGCCCATGTCGAGGGAGCCGCCCTCGATCGCGTCGAGGAAGCTCTGCGGATCGACGCCCAGCCCGTCGGCGAGCGCCAGCGCCTCCGCGGTGCCGTGGGTGACCGCGAGGACCCAGGAGTTGCAGACCAGCTTGAGACGGGAGGCCGCGCCGGGCTCCTCGCCGACCCAGACCGTACGGGAGCCGATCGCCTCCAGCACGGGACCGGCGCCCGTCCGTGCGCTCTCCGGCCCGGCCGCGAGGACGAGGAGCTGGCCGGCCTCGGCGGGCGCACGGGTGCCGAGGACGGGGGCGTCGACGAAGACCAGTCCGTACTCGCGGCCCAACTCGGCCAGCGGCGGCAGCCCTTCGAGGCCCGCCGTCGTGCACTGGAGCCAGATCATGCCGCTGCGCAGACCGGGCGCGGCGGCCCGTACGGTCTCGGCGGTGGCGGGACCGTCGTGCAGCATCGTCAGCAGCACATCGGCGCCCTCGACGGCGTCGCGCGGACTGTCGGCCACACGCGCCCCGGCCTCGGCCAGGGGTTCCGCCTTCGCTCTGGTGCGGTTCCACACACGTACGTCGAGGCCGGCACTGCACAGGTTGCGGGCCATCGGGGCACCCATGATCCCGGTGCCGAGGACAGCCACGGAAAGCCGTTCAGACATGGGGGCAGGCTAAACCCCGTGGCGGCGCTGACCGTTCGGACGTGCTCAGACGACCTGATGGAGCCACCGCACGGGTGCTCCTTCGCCCGCGTAGCGGAAAGGTTCCAGCTCGTCGTCCCAGGGCTTGCCCAGCAACTTGGCGATCTCCGCCTCGAGTTCGCTCTCGCCGCGCGAGGCGCGGCCCACGGCCGCCCGCAGCCGGTCCTCCGGAATGAGGATGTCGCCGTGCATCCCCGTGACCGCGTGGAAGATCCCCAGCTCCGGCGTCGAGCTGTAGCGCTCGCCCTCGGCGGCGGCGCAGGGCTCGGCGGTCACCTCGAAGCGCAGCAGGTGCCAGCCGCGCAGCGCGGAGGCGAGCTTGGAGGCCGTGCCGGGGTCGCCCTGCCAGGAGAACTCCGCACGCCAGGTGCCCGGGGAGGCCGGCTGTCTGATCCAGTCGAGCTTGACGCGGGCGCCGAGGACGCCTGCCACGGCCCACTCGACGTGCGGGCACAGCGCGCGGGGCGCGGAGTGCACGTACAGAACTCCACGTGTCGTCACCGGGACCTCCATGCGGTTCGAGGGCGTCTCGCCGGACCGCCTCGACTGCCAGCCGGTCACGCGCCGGATCAGCGCCTGACATCCTGTACCACCGGTCACTTCTTCATCAGCGCCGAGGTTACGAATAGTAAACACCATTGGCGCCAATTCTCCCCGAAAGGGACATGAAGTGACGCGGTGTAATGTTTTGCTGTCGCCGAACAGGCTCTCCGGTGTCCCGGCGCGGTGCGAAACTCGCAGGAGAGCACGCGGAAGAGCACGGGGCAAAGCTATCGCGCACCGATGGAGGTCCGGTGACGGACCGTCGCACCGAGAGCGGGGAACGAGGGGCCAGATGCCGGAGAACCACGGGAGTACGGTCACCGTCCCGGGTGCCGCCGGCCGTATAACACGTCGTGGGCGGGGTGTTGCCGTCATTGTGGTCGCTCTCCTCCTCATCGGTGGTCTCGCGCTCGCCGCGCTCTGGAGCAGTGGTAGCGGGGGCTTTACCGGGGAGCGCCCTCCCGGAGGCGCACGCCCCTCTCCCTCTCCGACACCGCCGTGGGACCGGCACCCGGACTCCGTCGCGGCCGTCGGGGACTCCATCACCCAGGGTTTCGACGCCTGTTCGCTGCTGGCCGACTGCACCCGCGCCTCATGGGTGACCGGTACGGACCCGGGCGTACGGAGTCTGGCCTCCCGGCTCATCGACGACGCACCGTCGCGCCACAGTTGGAACTTCGCGGTCAGCGGCTCCGTGATGGCCGATCTGCCCGCGCAGATGGAGCGGGCCGCGCGCAAGCGGCCCGAGTTGGTGACGGTGCTCGCGGGCGCCAACGACGCATGCCGGCCGACCGTCGAACAGATGACTCCGGTCAGCGAGTTGCGCGCCGACTTCCGCTCGGCGCTGCGCACGCTGCACACGGCACGCCCCAAGACGCAGGTGTACGTGGCGAGTCTGCCGGACCTCAAACGGCTGTGGTCGCAGGGGCGCAGCGATCCGTGGGGTGCGCGGGTGTGGGGTCTGGGGATCTGCCAGTCGATGCTGCGCGATCCGCAGTCGACGACGCCGGCCGCGCGGGAGCGGCGCCAGCAGGTGCACGAGCGGGTCATCGCGTACAACTCCGCGCTGGAGCAGGAGTGCGCGCGGTTCCTGCGCTGCCGTTACGACGGCGGCGCGGTCTTCCGCTACCGCTTCACGAAGAAGGAAGTGAGCCGCTGGGACTGGTTCCACCCCAGCAAGGCGGGGCAGCGCAAGCTGGCAGAACTCGCCTACCGCGGCATCACCGCACGCCAACCGGCAAGCGCTTCCCGGGACTTCGGGCAGCCGTCACCGTAGGGCGCGGCACGGGCCGGCGGCCCGCGGCAAGAAGCCCGGCACCACCCATTGACTCCGCTCACGGCGCATCAATACATTCGCGTCAGCATTTCGAACGTACGTCGAAATCTCGAACAGCCAGCACCATGAAGGGCCGATCGCCGTGCGCATCACCGGAATCTCTACCCACGTCGTCGGCACACCCTGGCGCAATCTCACCTTCGTCCAGGTGCACACCGACGAGGGGCTCACGGGCATCGGCGAGACGCGGATGCTGGGGCACACCGACGCGCTGCTCGGTTATCTGCGCGAGGCGGAGGCCAACCACATCGCGGGGTCCGACCCGTTCGCGGTCGAGGACCTGGTGCGGCGCATGAAGTACGGCGACTACGGGCGGGCCGGGGAGATCGTGATGTCCGGCATCGCCTGTGTGGAGACGGCCTGTTGGGACATCAAGGGCAAGGCGCTGGGCGTACCGGTCTGGCAGCTTCTGGGCGGCCGGGTCACCGACCGCGTCAAGGCGTACGCCAACGGCTGGTACACCACCGAACGCACCCCGGAGGCCTACCACAAGGCGGCGGAGGCGGTGGTCGCGCGGGGCTACCGTGCCCTGAAGATCGACCCGTTCGGGACCGGACATCTGGAGCTTGACAACGATGCCACCCGGGACGCCGTCGCTCTCATCGAGGCCGTACGGGACGCGATCGGGCCCGGTACGGAGCTGATGCTGGAGATGCACGGGCGCTTCAGCCCGTCGACGGCCGTACGGCTGGCCCGCGAGATGGCGCCGTTCCGCCCGGCGTGGCTGGAGGAACCGGTGCCGCCGGAGAACCTCAAGGCACTGGCCAAGGTGGCGCAGAAGGTGGAGCTGCCCGTGGCGACGGGCGAACGCATCCACGACCGCATCGAGTTCAGGGAGCTCTTCGAGTCGCAGGCGGCCGACGTCATCCAGCCCGACGTCGGGCACATCGGCGGCATCCTGGAGGCACGGAAGCTGGCCGCCACCGCCGAGACGCACTACACGCTGGTCGCGCCGCACAACGTCGGCGGTCCCGTACTGACCTCGGCGTCGCTGCAACTGGCGGGCTGCACGCCCAACTTCAAGATCCTGGAGCACTTCAACGACTTCGCGGACTCCGAGATCAAGAAGGTCGTCAAGGGAGCGCCGCAGGTCGTCGACGGCTACTTCGAACTGCCCTCCGCGCCCGGTCTGGGCGTCGAGCTGGACACCGACGCGGCGGCCGAATTCCCGCAGCAGCAGGCCCGGTTCGACCTGTGGGCCGAGGGCTGGGAGAAGCGCGACCCGGCGCACGTACGGGGTGAGCGGGCATGACGGCAGGCGGAGCGGCTCCGTCCGTACGGTCCGTCGTCGTGGACGCCCCCGGCGAACACCGGCTGGTGACCGGACCGCGGCCGCAGCCGGGGCCCGGCGAGGTACGGATCGCCGTCCACGCGGCGGGAGTCTGCGCCAGCGACCGGGAGTTGTACGACGGGACACGCGCCGAAGGATACGTCCGCTATCCCGTGACGCCCGGTCATGAGTGGGCGGGCACGGTCGACGCGGTCGGCGAGGGCGTCGGTCCCGTCGGCACTGACGGCCCTGGCGGACCCGGCGGAACCCCCACCTCGCTCGTGGGCCGCAAGGTCGTCGCCGAGGGCTTCCGCGCCTGTCTGCACTGCGAGCGGTGCCGGGAGGGCGCGACCAGTCTGTGCACCGGCGGCTACGACGAGACGGGCTTCACACAGCCCGGCGCCTTCGCGGACGCGCTCGTCGTCCCCGCGCGGCTGCTCCATCTCCTGCCCGACGACGCCGATCTGCGGGCCGCCGCCCTGCTCGAACCCGCGGCGGTGGTCGCGGCGGCGGTGCTGGCGGCGCGGCCCGGTGCGGCGGAGCGGATCGCCGTACTGGGCGCGGGCACGCTGGGGATGCTCGCGGTGCAGCTTCTCGCGGCGTACTCGCCGGCGGAGCTGCTCGTCATCGATCCACGCCCGGGCCGCGCCGAGTTGGCACGGACGATGGGCGCCACACACGCCCGCAGACCCGGAGCGGAGGACAGCTTCGGCGGACCGGGCGCCTCCGCGGGCTACGACCTGGTGGTGGAGACGGCGGGCGCACCCGGTACCGCGCACGACGCCTGCATGCTCGCCCGCCGGGGAGGACAGGTCGTGCTGACGGGCATGTTCGAGGCGGGCGCCCAGGGCATCGACCCCGTCCATCTGTCGGTCAGCCAGCTCACGGTCCGGTCGGTCTTCGGGGCGTCGCCGGCGGCATGGTCGTACGCCGTACGGGCCTTCGGCAGCGGGCTGCTCGACCCGGCGCCGCTCATCACCCACGAACTGCCGCTGACCGCCTTCGGCGAGGCCGTCGGTCTCGTCGGCAGCGGCGATCCGGCCGTCGGGAAGGTGCTGTTGAGGCCGTGAGGCGGGTGGCCGGACCGCTCCTGCTCCCCGTACTCGGTACGCCCGTCCGTCCAGTCCCCCGCACCGTCCCGACGATCCGCCACCGCACGTCCCGTCCGACCGTGAGGAGCACCGTGCCCACCGCCTCGCCCGAACCACGCCGCCCCGGTGCCGGGGCCCTCGACGCCCTCGGCATGGGCGCGCCCGCCCCCGATCCGTCCGACGCCTCGCCGCACGCCTTCCCCGACGGCGGTACGTGGCGTACCGAAGTCCCTTCGTGCGAGGGCCCGGAGGCCGTCGCGACCGTGCTGAAGGAGGCGGCCTCGCTCGACGTGCCCGTGCACCGCGTCAGCCAGGGCAGCGGCGTCTGGATGCTGACCGACGCGGAGATCACGGAGATGGCTGGCGCGTGCGAGCGGCAGAACGTCGAGCTGTGTCTGTTCACCGGACCGCGCGGCACCTGGGACATCGGCGCCTCGACCCGTACGTCCTCCGGCGGCGCGGGGCTGCGCGCCCGCGGCCACGACGCGGTCGCCGGATGTGTCGAGGACGCGCTGCGGGCGTGCGAACTCGGCGTGCGCTGCCTGCTGGTGGCCGACGAGGGCGTGCTGTGGACGCTGCATCGGCTGCGCTCCCGCGGCACCCTGCCCGCCGATGTGACGCTGAAGGTCTCCGCGCTGATCGGCCCGGTGAACCCGGCCGCGTACAGCGTGCACGAGCGGCTGGGGGCCGACTCCCTCAACATCCCCTCCGATCTGACGCTCGCGCAGATCACCGAGATACGCCGGGTCAGTGCGGCCCCCATGGATCTGTATCTGGAGGCGCCGGACGACCTCGGCGGCTATGTGCGGATGTACGAGGCGGCGGAGCTGATCCGCCGCGGCGCCCCCCTCTACCTCAAGTTCGGCCTCAGCAAGGCGCCCGGGATCTATCCGTACGGCGCGCACCTGCGCGATCTGACCCTCGACACCGCGCGTGAGCGGGTACGGCGCGGCAGGCTCGCGCTCGATCTGCTCGCCAGGCTCGGCGCCGACGGCGGCATGTCTCCGCCGGGTTCCCGACTGCCCGGCACGCTCCAGCGATTCGCCCTTCCCGAGAGGAACTGACACATGGGCACCCGCACCCGCATCCGAATCCGCGCTCTTGTCCGCGACCGGCTCCGCGAGCGGATATCCGCCTCGCCGCCGGCACCGCCACTACGGCAGGCGTCGCCGCCGCGCCGCCGGCGTACCGCGCCCGTGGCCGCCGTCGCCGCCGCCGCACTGCTGACCGCCTCGCTCGCCGCCTGCGGCCAGGAGGCCAAGGGCGGCAGCCGTTACAAGGCGGAGAAGGGCAAGGGCGGCACGGTCGGACTGGCCATGCCGACGAAGTCCTCGGAGCGCTGGATCGCCGACGGCAAGAACATGGCACGGCAGTTCAAGGCGGCCGGATACAAGGCGGATCTGCAGTTCGGCGACGACAAGGTCGAGAACCAGGTCGCGCAGATCGAGAACATGATCGCCAAGGGGCACCGGCTGCTCGTCGTCGCGGCGATCGACGGTTCGGCCCTCACCGACGTGCTGCGCCGCGCCAAGGAGGCCGGCATCCCCGTCATCTCCTACGACCGGCTGCTGCTGGGCACCAAGAACGTCGACTACTACGCCTCGTTCGACAACGAGCGCGTCGGCGAACTCCAGGGCGGCTACATCGTCGACAAGCTGAAGCTCGACGAGAAGAAGGACGAGAAGTTCGACGTGGAGCTGTTCGCGGGCTCCCCCGACGACAACAACACCAAGTTCTTCTGGGACGGGGCGATGAAGGTGCTCCGCCCGTACATCGACAAGGGCCAACTCCGCGTCCGCAGCAAGCAGACGAAGATGAACCAGGCGACGACGCTGCGCTGGGACGGCGGCACCGCGCAGAAGCGCATGGACGACCTGCTCAGCAAGAACTACGGCTCCGAGGACGTCGACGCCGTGCTCTCCCCGTACGACGGCATCTCCATCGGCATCCTCTCCGCCCTCAAGAGCGCGGGCTACGGCACCGGGGACAAGCCGTACCCGATCGTGACCGGGCAGGACGCCGAGCTGGCGTCGGTGAAGTCGATCATCCGCGGGCAGCAGACCCAGACCGTCTACAAGGACACCCGCAAACTCGCCAAGCAGGCCGTGCAGATGGGCGACGCCGTGCTGACCGGGAAGAAGCCCGAGGTCAACGACACCAAGACGTACGACAACGGCCAGAAGGTCGTGCCGTCGTATCTGCTGAAGCCGGTGAGCATCGACAAGTCCAACACGCAGCGACTCGTCGACGACGGCTACTACACGGCGGGACAGCTCAAGTGACGGCCCCGGCGGAGCAGTCGGCGCCGGCGCCGTCCGGCGGAACCGTCCTGGAGATGCGCGGGATCACCAAGACCTTCCCCGGGGTCACGGCCCTCTCGGACGTCAATCTGACGGTACGGGCCGGGGAGATCCACGCCGTATGCGGCGAGAACGGCGCGGGCAAGTCGACACTGGTGAAGGTCCTCAGCGGCGTGCATCCGCACGGGAGTTACGAGGGCGAGATCCTCTTCGGCGGCGAGCCGTGCGCCTTCAAGGACATCCGGGCCAGCGAGCAGCGCGGCATCGTGATCATCCACCAGGAACTGGCCCTGGTGCCCTATCTCTCCCTCGCCGAGAACATCTTCCTCGGCAACGAGCACGCGCACCGCGGCGTCATCAGTTGGGGCGAGACCATGCGGCGCGCCGACGCGCTGCTCAAGCGGGTCGGTCTGCCGGACAAGCCGCAGACGCGCATCGCTGATATCGGCGTCGGCAAGCAGCAGCTCGTGGAGATCGCGAAGGCGCTCTCGAAGGAGGTGAAGCTGCTCATCCTCGACGAGCCGACCGCCGCGCTCAACGACGAGGACAGCCGCAAACTCCTGGAGCTGATACAGGAGTTGCGAGGTCAGGGCATCGCCTGCATCGTCATCTCGCACAAGCTGAACGAGATCCGCCAGATCGCCGACTCCGTCACCATCCTGCGCGACGGGCGCACCATCGAGACGCTCACGGTGCGCGAACAGCCGGACGACGAGCCGGAGATCTCCGAGGACCGCATCATCCGCGGCATGGTCGGCCGCGACCTGGACCAGCGCTTCCCGCCGCGCACCCCGTACACCGGGGAGAACGCGGGACAGGTGGCGATGGCGGTGTCCGGCTGGACGGTGCGGCACCCGATCGACCATCAGCGCAAGGTCGTCGACGACGTCTCGCTGGAGGTGCGGCGCGGGGAGATCCTCGGGATCGCCGGGCTGATGGGCGCGGGGCGCACCGAGTTGGCGATGAGCCTCTTCGGGCGCTCGTACGGCGTGTACGAGGGCGGCACCGTCTCCGTCGGAGGCCGCGACGTCCTCACCCGCACCGTGCCGGAGGCGATCGCGCACGGCATCGCGTACGTCACGGAGGACCGCAAGACCTACGGACTCAACCTCATCGACGACATCAACCGGAACATCTCGCTCGCCTCGCTGAGCGGACTCGCCCGCCGGGGCGTGGTCGACGAGCACGAGGAGCGGCGGGTCGCCGAGCGCTACCGGAAGTCGATGAACATCAAGGCGCCGACCGTCCATGAGCAGGTGCAGCGGCTCAGCGGCGGCAACCAGCAGAAGGTCGTGCTGAGCAAGTGGATCCACGCGGAGCCCGACGTGCTCATCCTCGACGAGCCCACGCGCGGGATCGACGTCGGAGCGAAGTACGAGATCTACACGGTCATCGACAAGCTGGCCGCCGACGGCAAGGCCGTCGTCTTCATCTCCTCCGAACTGCCCGAACTGCTGGGCATGTGCGACCGGATCTACACGATGTCGGCGGGACGGCTCACGGGCGAGGTCACGCGTGAGGACGCCACGCAGGAGCTGCTGATGCGGCACATGACCGAGTCCCTCGACACCAGTACGACGACCAAGAGCGCCACCACCCCTGCCGGCGGCACGAGTGACAAGAGCTGAGGGCCGAGCCATGACGACGACACCGACAGACACATCCGCACACTCCGAGGGCGGGGCGCAGCCGCCCGCCGGCTCCGGGCCCGGTTCCGGCTCGGGAGGGGCGTCGGCCGGGACGCTGCTCCTGGACGCCGTCCGCAACAACATGCGCCAGTACGGCATGCTCGTCGCACTCGCGCTGATCGTCGTGCTGTTCCAGATATGGACCGACGGCTCGCTGCTGCTGCCGAACAACGTCTCCAACATCGTCCAGCAGAACAGCTACATCCTGATCCTGGCCATGGGCATGATGATCGTCATCATCGCCGGGCACATCGATCTGTCCGTCGGCTCGCTGGCCGCGTTCGTCGGGGCCGCCGCCGCGGTGATGATGGTCAAGCACGACATGCCATGGGTGGCGGCGCTGGTGGTCTCCCTGCTGATCGGTGCCGCCGCCGGTGCCTGGCAGGGCTTCTGGATCGCCTACGTCGGCATTCCCTCCTTCATCGTGACGCTCGCCGGCATGCTGCTCTTCCGGGGCGGTACGCAGATCCTGCTGGAGGGGCAGTCCATCGCGCCGTTCCCCCGGGGATTCCAGGAGATCGCCCAGGGCTTCATCCCGGAGATGGGCCCCTACACCCAGTACCACAACCCCACGCTGCTCATCGGGCTCGTCGTCATCGCCTTCGTCCTGGTCCAGGAATGGCGGGACAGGCGGCGGCAGTTGGCGTACGAGCTGGAAGTGCTGCCGTTCAATCTGTGGGTGCTCAAGTGCACGGCGATCGTGGCCGCCGTGGTCGCCTTCACGCTGACGCTCGCCAGCTACCACGGCGTACCGGTCGTGCTGCTCATCATGTGCGGCTTGCTGATCGGGCTGGGCTTCGTGATGCGCAACGCCGTCGTCGGCCGGCACGTCTACGCGCTGGGCGGCAACAAGGCGGCGGCCAAGCTCTCCGGCGTGAAGGACAAGCGGGTCACCTTCCTCGTGTTCGTGAACATGGGGCTGCTGGCGGCGCTGGCGGGCTGTGTCTATGCGGCGCGGCTCAACGCGGGCACACCGCAGGCGGGCATCAACTTCGAACTGGAGGCCATCGCGGCGGCGTTCATCGGCGGTGCGTCGATGAGCGGCGGCGTCGGCACCGTCCTGGGCGCGGTCATCGGCGGTCTGGTGCTGGGCGTCCTCAACAACGGCATGTCCCTGGTCGGCATCGGCACCGACTACCAGCAGGTGATCAAGGGTCTGGTGCTGCTGGCGGCCGTCGGCTTCGACGTGTGGAACAAGCGCCGGGTCGGCTCCTGACCGCAGCGCCATCGCCGTACGGGCGGCACGGGCGGACGCGGCTCTGACACCGCGTCCGCCCGTGCACCCGCTCCGTCAGCCGGGCCACGTCACCGCAGCCCAGGCCGAGTTCAGACGACGGCGACGGTCACCTCGATGTTGCCGCGGGTGGCGTTGGAGTACGGGCAGACCTGGTGCGCCTTCTCCAACAGGTCCTTCGCCGTGGCCTCGTCGAGGTTGGGTATGTGCGCCTCCAACGCGACCTGGAGACCGAAGCCGCCCTGCGGGGTGGCGCCGATGCCGACCTTCGCCGTCACCGTCGCACCGGCGATGTCGGCCTTCTCCTTACGGGCGACGACACCGAGGGCGCTCTGGAAGCAGGCGCTGTAGCCGGCGGCGAAGAGCTGCTCCGGGTTGGTGCCCTCACCGCTTCCGCCCAGCTCCTTGGGCGGGTTGACCACGACGTCGAGCTGGCCGTCGTCACTGGCGACGCGGCCGTCACGGCCGTTCTCAGCCGTGGCCACAGCGGTGTACTTGACGTCGACGGGCTGGATGGACATGGATCCTCCTGATCGGTGGCATGAACGGGGCACGGTGCGAGGACGCCGTCCCGCCGCCCGGGCCCATGGACCCGGAACGGCTGTACGGACGGAGACCCCGGGAGCCGGCACGCGGTAGGCGATCGCCCCGCCGGCTCCTGTTGTACATCGGGCGCGGGAAGGTCAGTCGGCGAGAGAGACGATCATCTTGCCGGTGTTCTCCCCCTTGAGCAGACCGAGGAAGGCGTCCGCGGCGTTCTCGATGCCTTCGACGACCGTCTCGCGGTACTTCAGCTCCCCAGACCTGATCCAGCCCGAGACCTCCTCGAAGAACTTCGGCATCAGGTCCTGGTGGTCGAGCACGAGCATGCCCTGAAGGCGCAGCCGCTTGCCGATGACCATCGCCAGATTCCGCGGGGCGGCGGGCGGTTCGGTGTCGTTGTACTGCGCGATGAGGCCGCAGATCGTGACCCGGCCGTGCACGTTGAGCACGTTGATGGCGGCCTCCAGGTGGTCGCCGCCGACGTTGTCGAAGTAGACGTCGATGCCGGAGGGGGCCGCCGCCTTCAACTGGTCCGTGACGTCGCCCGACTTGTAGTTGAACGCCGCGTCGAAGCCGTACTCCTCGGTGAGCAGCCGGACCTTCTCGTCCGAGCCGGCGCTGCCGATCACCCGGGAGGCGCCCTTCAGCCTGGCGATCTGGCCGACCTCGCTGCCGACGGCGCCTGCGGCACCCGAGACGAAGACGGCGTCGCCCTCCTTCATCGAGGCCACCTCCAGCAGCCCCGAGTAGGCCGTCAGGCCCGGCATGCCCAGCACTCCCAAGTAGGCCGTCAGCGGGGCCAGTTCGCCCGAGACCTTGGTGGCGTGCTTCGCGCGCAGCGTCGCGTACTCCCGCCAGCCCAGATCGTGCAGCACATGGTCGCCCGGGGCGAAGCCCTCGGCCTGCGAGGCCACCACGATGCCGACCGCTCCGCCCGTCATCGGCTCGTCGAGCTGGAAGGGCGGGACGTAGGACTTCACATCGTTCATCCGGCCGCGCATGTACGGGTCGACGGAGAGATGGAGATTGCGGACGAGGATCTCCCCCTCCCCGGGCGCCGTGACGGCGGCCTCGCGCAGCGCGAAGTCGCCGGGCACCGGCCAGCCTTGGGGCCTGGAGACGAGATGCCATTCGCGGCCGGTCGCGGGAAGGGACTCGGGGGAGCTCATGTGGGGGCCTCTCGATGGATATGTTTCAGGTGCTGAAAGAACTCTGCACCTTGATATTTCATGTTGTCAAGCAAAGCGCTAGACTGCCCCCATGGCCCCCCACACGTCCTCCGACACCCGCACCTCCGGTACCCGCAGATTCGACCCCGACCCCGTCACACGGGAGGTCGTCGACCTGATCGGCACGGTCGTCGCGCGCTACCACGAGGAGTACGAACTGGCCGCGGCCGACCACTCGTTGACCGGCGCCCAGGCCCGCGTCCTGGCACTGCTGGCCCGCGAGCCGACGCCGATGCGCCAGGTCGCGCGCCAGCTCAAGTGCGAGCCGTCCAACGTGACGGGGATAGTGGACCGCCTCGAGTCCCGCGGCCTGGCCGTGCGGCGTTCCGACCCGGTGGACCGCAGGGTCAAGCTCGCCGCGGCCACCGAGGACGGCGTGGAGACGGCCGGCAGGCTCCGCGCCGCGCTCGACTTCGCCAACGAGCCGCTCGCCGGGCTCACCCCGGCCGAACGGTGCGTGCTGCGCGGCCTGTTGCAGCGGATGCTCGGCGAGGAGACCACGGACGCGGCACCGGACGACGCGGGCGGGACGGCGGACGAGGCAACGGATAAGACCGGGGACGCGGAGGCGTCCGGGCGTGCGGAGACCGGAGCGAAGGACGCGACGGCGGCGACCCCGCGGAAGGGCTGACTCCCGCCCCGGGCGCCGGAGTTCACATCGCGGCGCTCAGCCCGCGAACGCCGGCTGGGCCAGCCCCTGCCCCGCCCCGGGCAGCACCAGCAGCGACCCCGCGAGCGGACTGGCGGCCGGATCCGCGCCCACGCTCGCTGTCGTCACATACAGATCGCGCAGCTCCGTACCGCCGAAGGCACACGCCGTCGGACGCCGTACGGGCACGGTGACGACGCGGTCCAGCCGCCCGTCCGGTGTGTAGCGGCGGACGGCGCCGCCGTCCCACAGCGCGACCCACACGGCGCCCTCGGCGTCCACCGTGAGCCCGTCCGGATAGCCGGCGCCCTCCTCGATCTCCGCGAAGGTCCTGCGGCCCGCGACCTCGGGACCGGAGACGTCGAAGACGTCGATCCGGCGCGTGGGGGTGTCGTTGTAGTACATGAACGAGCCGTCGGGGCTCCAGCCGATGCCGTTGCTGACCGTGACCTCCGGCAGCACCGTCACCGCCGTACCGTCCCCGGTCACACGCTTGAGATCGCCGCCGCCCGGCTGCTCGCCGTAGGGCATGGTGCCCGCCCACAGCGCGCCGTCCGGTGCGACGGCGGCGTCGTTGCCGCGCCGCCCGGGCACGACCTCGCGGTGCAGCCAGGAGAAGCGGCCGTCCGTCCCGTACAGGCCGATGCCGTCGCGGAGATTGACGACGAGCCCGCCGCCCTCCCGGGGCTTGGCCGCCCCGACGTGCTGTCCGGCGGCCAGGACCGTACGGGCGCCGCCGGCCGGATCGAAGGTGTGCACACGGGAGTTGAGGATGTCCACCCACACCAGCCGCTGCCGCGCGCCGTCCCAGGTCGGGCCCTCCCCCAGCAGGGCCCGCGTCCGCAGTGCCACGGTCCACTCCGCCGATGCCGTCTCCCGCACACCGCTCACCCCTTCTTAGCTGTGCCGTCTCCGCTGTGCCGTCTCCGCTGTGCCGTCTTCTCCGGTACGTCCGTCCCGGTACGTCGTCCGTACGTCACGTCCCCGCGTCGCGTCCACAGGTACCGCCGTCTTCCGGACAGCGCGTCACCGGTGGCCCAGGCGCTGCGACAGCTCCGTCGCGCCCTTGACCGCGAGCCCTTCCAGTTCGGCCACGCGCTTCTCGCTCCAGCGGACCGTCGGCACCGAGATGCTCAGCGCCGCCACGACCGTGCCGCCCGAGTCCCGTACGGGAGCGGCCACACAGCTCACGTCCGGGTTCGACTCCTGCCGCTCCACGGCGACGCCCCGCTCGCGTACGGACGCCAGCTCCTCGCGCAGCGCCTCCGGGGACGTGACCGAGTCGGGCGTCATCGCGGCGAGCGGTTCGTCGCCGGGCAGCACCGCGTCCAGTGACTCCGCCGGCAGCGACGCGAGCAGCATCTTGCCCACCGCCGTGCAGTGCGCGGGCAGCCGCCGGCCGGCGGCCGAGACCATGCGCACCGCGTGGGTGCTGTCGACCTTGGCGATGTAGATGACGTCCGGGCCGTCGAGGACCGCCACATGCACCGTCTCGTCGCAGGTGTCGGCAACGCTGCGCGCCACACGCTGCCCCTCGGCGGCCAGGTCGAGCTGCTCGGCGTAGCGGCTGCCGAGCTGGTACGCGCGCACACCGAGGCGGTAGCGGCCGGGGTGGTCCGGCGGCTGTTCGAGATAGCTGCGGGCGGTGAGGGTGGTGACCAGCTCGTGCACCGTCGTACGGGGCAGCCGCAGCTTGCGGGTGATCTCGGGAGCGGAGAGAGTGCCCTCGCAGCCGAGGAAGAGTTCCAGCACGTCCAGGGCTCTGGTCACTGCCGGCACGAGACGACCCATGACCCGCCCGCCTTCCCCTTGTTCGCGTCGCGCGTTACCGCCGGTTCGAAATACCGACAAGTGGTCGGCATCGCGAACAGCCTAGTCACGGCCGCACAGCGCGGACAATGGTCGGGAACGGCCGGGAGACTAGGCCGACTTGCGGGTGCGCGCGGTCTTCTTCGCGGTGGTCTTCTTGGCCGGTGCCCGCGTCGCCGCCGTCTTCGACACGGCCTTCTTCGTTCCGGACGCCTTCGTGACCTTCGCGGCCTTCGTGGCGGCGGTCTTCGCTCCGGACGTCTTTCCCACCGGCGCCGCCTTCTTCGCCGCGGTCTTCTTCGCCACCGCCTTCCCCGCGGTCTTCTTCGCCGGTGCCCGCGTCGCCGCCGTCTTCGACACGGCCTTCTTCGGCGCCGTCTTCGCCGCCTTCGCCGTCTTCTTCGCGGACGGCTTCTTCGCCGTACCGCCCGAGGTCCGGCCGCCCGTGCCACCGCCGTCCTTCGCGCCCCGCTGCCGCGACAGCTCGTGCACCGTGGCGTCCTCCGACCCCGCCGCCCCCTCGCCCCGTGACCGCCTCGCGGCCTGCACGCTGCTCTCCAGCACCGACATCAGATCCACGACCTCGCCCTTGCCGGCCGCCGCGGCCTCCTCCCCCGCCGCCCCGGTGTCCACGCCCTCCAGCTTGGCGGTGACGAGCTGCTCGACCGCGGCCCGGTACTCGTCGTGCAGTTCCGACCAGTCCAGGTCGCCGAGGGTCTCCATCAGGGTGTCCGCCAGGTCCAGTTCGGCGTCGCGGATCGCGACGTCCTCCTCAGGCGCGACGGCGCTTGCGGCGCGGATCTCCTCCGGCCACAGCATCGTGTGCAGGGCGAGCACGTTCTCGTACACCCGCAGCAGCCCGAGGCTCTCCCGCCCCCGCATCGCGAGCTTGCCGACGGCCACCTTCCCGGAGCGCTTGAGCGCCTCCCGCAGCAGCGCGTACGGCTTGGCCGCCGAGCGGCCGTCGCCGGCCAGGTAGTACGAGCGGTCGAGCTGGATCGGGTCGACCTCCTCGGCGGGGACGAAGCCCAGGATCTCCACCGTCTTCGCGGTCGGCAGCGGCAGCGCGGCCAGATCGGCGTCCGTGAGCTGGACGGTCGCCCCGTCGCCGGTCTCGAAGCCCTTGCCGATCTCCTCGCGCGGAACCTCCCGCTCCTCCAGTTCGCACACCTTGCGGTAGCGGATGCGTCCGCCGTCGGTCGTGTGCACCTGGTGGAAGGAGACGCTGTGGCTCTCGGTGGCCGAAACCACCTTGACCGGTATGGAGACCAACCCGAAGGATATGGACCCTTTCCAGATGGATCGCATGGTTCGTCCCTTCCATGGGACTCTCAGGGTATGCCGTACACGGAGGTCGAGGGCCGCCGTCTCGCTCTCAGCAATCTCGACAAGGTGCTCTATCCGGCCACCGGATTCACCAAGGGTGAGGCACTGCACTATTACGTGACCGTCGCCGGGGCGCTCCTCCCGCACCTGCGGGGACGCCCCGTCTCCTTCCTGCGGTATCCCGACGGTGTGGACGCCACGGCCTTCTTCGCGAAGAACGTGCCGCCCGGCGCCCCCGGCTGGGTGACCGTCCGCGAGATCACCCAGGTCAGCAGCGAACCGCTGCGGCAGGTACTCGTCGAGGACCTGCCGACCCTGGTGTGGGCGGCGAACCTCGCGGGGCTGGAGCTGCACACCCCGCAGTGGTGCGTCGAGCACGAGGCTCAGGCGGACCGGCTCGTCTTCGACCTCGACCCCGGCCCGGGAGCCGGAGTGCTGGAGTGCCGCACCGTCGCGCTGTGGCTGCGGGAACGGCTGGCGGCGGACGGTCTCACTGTGCTCCCGAAGACCTCCGGCGGCAAGGGGCTGCATCTGCTGGCACCGATCGAGGTCACGCCGTCCTCGGCGGTCTCCGCGTACGCGAAGCGGGCGGCGGTGGAGGCCGAGGCGGCCCTGCCCGGTCTGGCGCTGAGCAAGATGGCCAGGGCGCTGCGCCCGGGCAAGGTCTTCGTCGACCACTCGCAGAACGCCGCCGCGAAGACCACGGCCGCTCCCTACACGCTCCGCGCCAAGCAGCGGCCGAGCGTCTCGACGCCGCTGTCCTGGGAGGAGTTGGAGGCGGCGCGAAGCGCGGACGAACTGGTCTTCCTCGCCGACCAGGTGCCGCTGCGGCTGGAGAACGAGGGGGATCTGATGGCGCCGCTGCTCGACCCCGGTCTCGCACGGCCGCTGCCGGGGACGTGAGCGGCGTCACCCGGGAAGGGCCCGAAGTCGGGGCACACAGCGGGCGGGCCCGGTGGACGATCGTCCACCG
>NZ_LJGW01000157.1:24781-37222 GCF_001751255.1 Streptomyces nanshensis
CGGTGGACGATCGTCCACCGGGCCCGCCCGCTCTCCCCTCTTATGACCCCTCTTATGAGACGAGGACTACGCGGACTACGCGCGACTGGTGCCCCAGTCGTCGTCGACGGGCGTCCTGTGGTCGCGGAGCGAACGGACCCGCTCCGCGACCGACTCCGGCAGCCGGTTCCCGACCTTCTCCGTCACGATCCCCGCCGCTTTCGACGCGGCCTCGCGGCTGGTCTGGGCGGCGCTCTCGGTGGCGTTGCGTACGGCGGGGTTCTCGGCCACCCGCTGTGCCGTCTGCCGCAGACGCTCGTAGCGCTCGCGGCCGGCACGCGTCCCGAACACGTACCCGACGGCCAGTCCAGCGGCGAACGTGAGCCGGTAGCGCATGGCTCCACCCTTCTCTCGGATCTCTCGGTTGCATCGGTTACCCGGCGACCGCACGGCCGAACCGATACCGATTTCGAAGTACCCCCTGGCATGCGCTAATGTATGGCGCGCGGCAAGGGAACGCCGTCCAGCATCAAGTGGGCGCGCCCGAGCAGCGCATTCCCGTGTAGCTCAATCGGCAGAGCAGCCGGCTGTTAACCGGCAGGTTACTGGTTCGAGTCCAGTCGCGGGAGCAACCGAAAGAGCCCTCCTCGGGGCTCTTTTTCTTTGCCGGGCAAGTCCGTTGGGCGGGGCGGGAACCGATCACCAGGTGCTCGCAGTCCTCCCTCCCGTACGGCACCACCCGGCAGGGGCGGGAGATCGTATGAGCAGCTATGCTGCGGCAGATGCGGCGCGCACAGATGTGCGTGATCCGCGCGAACGGGGCGGTAGCTCAGCCGGTTAGAGCAGCGGACTCATAATCCGTCGGCCGTGGGTTCGAGTCCCACCCGCCCCACTCGACCTGCGCCGAAGGGGCGCCCATGCTCACGGGCACGGGCGTCCCTTCGGCGCTGACGACCCTTCCGCTCCGAGGCGTACGCGGTGCTCGCCCGTCGCCGTACCGTCAACTGCCGCCGGAGCAGCCCTGGTTACGGCTGTGAAGCTCGCAAGTGCGAACTGGGCCCGGACGAGGCCCAGTTCGGATGTACGCGCGGGCGGCTCCGCCCGGGTGCGCTCAGCTCGCGGGCGCGGGGGCGTCCTGCGGGGCGGTGGCGGCGCTCATACGGCGGCGGGCACGGCGGATGTAGACGACGTTCCAGGTGGCCAGGGCGACCATGGTGGCGATCATGATCAGCTCGCTGACGCCCACCATCACGCTGACCGGGAGCAGATAGACGAGCGGGATCCGCAGCAGCGACTCCAGGAGCAGACCGAGGCCCCAGACGGCGGAGCAGAGGCGGTGGCCGTGGCGGATCCGCGGTTCGCTGCGGTACTGCTCGCGGAACGCGGCGGCGCGTGCGGGGTGGAAGCTCTCGGCCGCCGCGAGCGTGAGCGGACGGCCCCAGAGCACGGTGGCCAGGAACACCAGGCCGATCGCGCCCGTCGTGAAGGAGTTCTTCAGCAGCAGGAACCGGGCGTCGCCGCTGACGAGGCTGAGAACCGCGCCCACGGCGAAGGCGACGAGGATGACCGAGGCGAAGAGGTTCACCGTGCGCTCGCGGAGCACGCCCCACAGCACGCGCAGTCCGGCGAGGGCGGTCGCGGTCAGCAGTGCGGTGCGGTCGCCGGCGCCGAGTACGTGGAGGACGTAGTAGCCGGCGACGGGGATGCCGATGTCGGGGATGAGGGAGCGCAGCATCGCCCGCGGGGAGACGCCGGCGACCTGGTCGGAGCCGCCGTCGGCGGGGGCAGTTGCGGTGGCGGACGTGGTCTGAGCCGAGGTGCCGGATCCGGTGCCGGGCGCCGGCTCCCGGGGTGTGCCCGTGCGCGGTGCGGTGTCGTCTTCGGCGGGGGCCTGCGTGGTCGGTGTGCGGGACATGTCGTTACCTCCGGTCTCGGGCCCGGCAGGAGGCGTCTCCGCACGGCTGCCGTGCCGTTGCTCCGTCATCGCGGCCAGCTTTCCAGGTCGCCTGTATGGAAAAACACCATAGCAAGACAACTGACTTGGAATCAACGGGCTTTCTGCGCAGCCGATCCGGCGAAGAGCCGCTCCAGGTGGCGATCCATCAGCGACACCACCTCGGCCGCGGTGTGGGTGCCGAGGTGGAAGTGGGAGCGCAGACCGTCGCTGAGGGCGATGAGCACCGCCGCCTCGCTGCGCGGATCGCACTCCGGGGAGACGTCGCCCGCCTGGACGGCCAGTGCGATCTGCCCCTCCAGCAGTCCGCGGAGCGCCGCCATCCGCTGCCGTGCGTGCTCGCGCAGCTCGTCGTTGCGCGCGGCCTCCAGCATGAAGTCGATGTTCAACAGGCTTCCCACACGGGACTCTTCGTCGGTGGGCAGCATCTCCATGACGATCGCGCGGAGCCGGGCAACATGATCCGCGTCGTCGACCCCGGCGAGCCGCTCGGTGGCGCGCTCGATGTTCTTGCGCCTGATGAACTCCATGGCGAACCTCATCAGGTCCTGCCGGCTGGAGAAGTAGTGCTGGAGCTGGCCCAGCGACATCCCGGCCTCCGCGGCCACCTCGCGCAGGCTCACCCGCTCCAGGCCGCGCACCTTCGCGACCCTCCACAGCGCCTGGGCGATCGCCGTTCTGCGCACATCATGATCCACCTGCTTCGGCACACCAGCTCCTCGGTCGGCGGCTGTTTCCATACAGCCGACTTCATTCCGCTTCATGGTAGGGGCACCGCGCATCACACGGACCCGCGCGGTCGGCGACGGCCGACATGTCAACCACAGTTGACATGAGGCTTCGTGTCATCCAAAGTTGACGACATGGCCGCATCGGAAGCACGAGAAGCAGTGGACACAGCCGAGGCCGCCCTGCACAGCGACCCCCATGTCGGACTGCGGGCCGTCGCCGCGCTGCGGCGGCTGTCCGAGCGTCTGGAGGTGCTGCAGGTCGACAACGCCCGTGCCCAGGGCTGGTCCTGGGACGAGATCGGGGCCGCGCTCGGCGTGAGCAGGCAGGCCGTACACAAGAAGCACGCGAGGAGGTAGGCGGGATGTTCGAACGATTCACGCGGTCCGCACGCGAGGCCGTGGTGGGGGCGCAGGAGGAAGCGCGCGAACTGGGGCACGACTGGATCGGCACGGAGCATCTGCTGCTCGCCGTCCTGCGCCGGCCCGAACAGCCGGGCGCCGCAACGCTGGTACGGCTCGGGGTCAGCGCCGAGAACTGCCGCGCGGCGGTCGCCGGCGTGGTCGGGGGCGGCGACGGCGACGCGCTCGGCGCCGAGGACGCGGCGGCGCTGAAGTCCCTCGGGATCGATCTGGAGGAGATCCGGCGGCGGGCCGAACGGGCCTTCGGGGACGGGGCGTTGGACACCCCCGTGAGCGACCCCGGCGAGTCCGCGCCGCGCCGGCGGCGTCTGCTGCGGCGCCGACGTCCGCAGGGCGGGGGCAGCTTGGGGATCCCGTCCGGTACGTCTCCCGGTCCGCGGGGGCACATCCGCTTCACGGGACGGGCGAAGAAGGCGCTGGAGCTGTCGCTGCGCGAGGCGATCGCGCGCCGGGAGCGTCATATCGGCGTGGAGCACGTCGTACTGGCGCTGCTGCGCGGGGACGACAAGATCTCGCAGGGGATGTTCCAGCGGCTGGGGGTGACGCCGAAGACGGCGCGCGAACTCGTCCTGGCGGATCTGCGGCCGGCGGCCTGACCGTACGGGCCCACGGGACGGTACGGGTCCGGCGGCGAGCCGGGATACGGGGCGGACCAGGCGGGCGGGCTCAACTGCCGTACGCCGTCGTGCACTTGGGGCGCGGGCGGCGGCGCGGTCCGCCGCCGCCACGGGGGACGCCCCGCGGCGCCCGGGAAGCGGTGGGCGTTACGAGTACAACCCCGTGAGCGGGTCGTGTGTCTTTCTGTGTGCCGGATTCTTCAGCAATCGACCACGAAGAGCCGTCCGGCGAGGAAAGTCATGCTTCATGCCACTTGAGGGGGAAACATGCGCATTCGCTTTGCCAAGACCGCGGTCGCCGCGCTGACGTGCGCGCTGCTGACGGTCCCCGCGTCGGCCGCGTACGCCGGGAGCGGGCCCGCGCCCAAGCCGTCCGAGCGGAGCGCGGCGAAGTCCACCGCGCCGTCCGCGAAGGGCAATCCGTCCAGCAAGGCCGCCGAGGCGGCGGGGGTCTGCGACGACGCGTACCAGATCGGCAGCACCGGCTACGTCACGCGCAGCGGCGTCACCATCGCCTCGGTCAAGCAGTTCTACTCGCCGGAGTGCGGCGAGAACTACGGCTACGTGTGGGTGTGGGACAGCTTCCGCGAGACCGCCGGCGACTACGACGTGACCACGGCCGTCTACAGCTACTCCCAGGACGAGATCCTCGGCGGCCGGTCCTGGACGAACACCACCAAGCAGGAGTTCTGGTCGCACGGCACCGACACCGTGAAGGAGTGCACGGCCGCCGTGGGATCGGTGCGCAAGGCGGGCGACCCGCTGTCCAACCAGGCCGCGTCGTCGAAGCGTTGCTGAGTCCGCGCGGCGCCGTTCACCGGCTCCATCGGCTGCACCGGCTCCACCGGCCCGGCCGGACCGACCGGCGGCGCCGGATCGGCTGACCGCCGCCGCCGTCGCGCGAAGCTCCCCGTACGGTCCGAACGGGCCCCGGTCTCCGGGACGTTCGTACGGGGAGCTTCGTCATGGCGGCCCGGTCACGGACCGCCCCCGGTCAGAGCGCGGCGGCCATCCGCCGCACCGCCTCCTCCAGGATCTCCGGCGACGTCCCGATGTTGAGCCGCGCGTACCCGGCGCCGCCCGTGCCGAACGCCGGGCCCGGGATGAGCGCGACGCGGCCCCGTTCCAGGAACGCCGCCGCCGGGTCGTCGCCCAGGCCCAGCGCGCGGCAGTCCAGCCAGGCGAGGAACGTCCCCTCGTGCGAGCGGTAGCCGACCTGCGGGAGGTGCTCTTCGAGCAGCGCGGAGAGCAGCCGGCGGTTGTCGTCCAGGGCGGAGAGCAGCGCCCGCAGCCAGTCGTCGCCGTGCCGCAGGGCCGCGACATGTCCGATGACCCCGAGATGGCTGGGCCCGTGGCTCACCTCCTCGGGCATGCGGGCGAGTTCGGCGGCGGACTCGGCGCCCGCGACGGCCATGGCGGCCTTCAGCCCGGCGAGGTTCCACGCCTTGGAGGCGGAGAGCAGCGAGAAGGCGCGTTCGGTGCCGGGGAGCGAGAGGTACGGGACGTGGCGGGCGCCGGGCAGTACGAGCGGTGCGTGGATCTCGTCGGCAACGACGCGTACGCCGTGTTCGCGCGCCAGTTCCGTCGCCGCCGTCAGCTCCCCGGCGGTGTGCACCGTGCCGGTGGGGTTGTGCGGGTTGCACAACAGATAGGCCGCGGCGCCGCCGCCGTCCGCGCCCTCCCGGAAGGCACGGGCGAGGGTGTCCGGGTCGATGCGTCCCTCGGGGGTCAGCGGCGCCTCGACGACGCGGCGGTCCATGTGCGAGACGAAGGCGTAGAAGGGCGGATAGACGGGCGAGTTGACGACGACGGCGTCGCCGGGCGAGGTGATCAGCTTGAGCACCTCGACGACGCCGCCCATCACGTCGGGGACGATCGCGGCGCGTTCCGGCCGCACGCGCCACCCCCAGTGCCGCTGGGCGAAGGCGTCCAGGGCCTCGGTGTAGGAGTCGGCCATGGCGTAGCCGGTGTCGCCCTCGGCGACCGCGGCGTGCAGCGCCTCGGCGACGGGCTCGGCCAGGTGCACGTCCATCTCGGCGATCCACAGGGGCAGTACGTCGGCGGGGTGCACGCGCCACTTCGCGCTCGTACGGCGGCGCAGCTCGTCCAGCGAACACTGCCGCAGCGGGTTGCTCGTATAGGTGTCCACTCCCCCACGCTAGGCCGTGTCCGCAAAGTCCCGGTCTGGTGCGGTGTCCGAGGGTGCCAGCGGGGCGCCGTGGGGCGTAGGGCATCATTCCGGCATGGGAATCGTCGCCGGTCTGGAGAGCTCTGCCGAGTACACGCGCATCGTCGTCTGCGACGCCGACTCGGGCGCGGTCGTCAAGCAGGGCTACGCGGAGCACCCGGCCGAGCGCGACGATCCGCAGTCGTGGCTGATGTCGCTGGGGAGCGCGGCCGGTTCGGGGCAGTTCGCGGACGTCGAGGCCATCGGGGTCGCCGCTCAGCAGCAGGGACTGATACCGCTGGACTCCGCGGGACATCCCGTACGGGCGGCGCTGCTGGGCAACGACCGGCGGATGCAGCCGGCGGCGGCCGACCTCGTCGACGCGCTCGGCGGGCGGCACGCCTGGGCGGAGGCCGTCGGCGCCGTACCGGAGGCGGGGCATCCGGTCTCCAAGCTGCGCTGGCTCGCGCGCAGCGAACCGCAGACCGCGGCCCGCGTCGCCGAGGTGCTCCAGCCGCACGACTGGCTGGTGTGGCAGCTCCTGGCCCGGCCGCCGCGGCGTACGACGGACCGCGGCGAGGCGTCGGGCACCGGCTACTGGTCGGCGGCGCAGGGCGCCTACCGCCCCGATCTGGTGGAGCTCGCGCTCGGCCACCAGGTCGCGCTGCCCGAGGTGCTCGCACCCGCCGAACCGGCCGGGCGCACACCCGAGGGGCTGCTGATCTCCGCCGGTACGGGCGAGACGATGGCCGCGGCGCTCGGGCTGGGACTGGGCATGGGCGACGCCGTGATGTCGCTGGGCGCCTCCGGCTCCGTGTGCGCCGTCCACCACGAGCCGCTGACGGACCCGAGCGGCACCATCACCTCGTACGCAGACGCCACCGGGCTGCACATGCCCGCCGTACGGACCGTCAACGCGACGCGGGTGCTGCGCGGCGCCGCCGAGCTGCTGGGCACCGACGTCAAGGGGCTCTCGGAGCTGGCGCAGCGCTCGACGCCCGGGGCGTACGGGCTGGTGCTGCTGCCCTATCTGGAGGGCGAGCAGACGCCTCAACTGCCGCACACCGCCGGGTCGTTGCACGGTCTGCGGCGCGAGAGCATGAAGCCCGAGCATCTGGCGCGCGCGGCCGTCGAGGGCATGCTGTGCGGGCTGGCCGACGCGCTGGACGTGCTGCGCGGCCGAGGCGTACAGGTACGGCGGCTGTTCCTGCTGGGCCCCGCGGCGGAGCTGCCCGCCGTGCAGGAGGCGGCGCCGGTGCTCTTCGGCACCCGGGTCGTGGTGCCACGGCCCGCCGACTACACCGCGATCGGGGCCGCGCGGCAGGCGGCCTGGACGGTCAGGGGCGGGGCGCAGCCGCCGCACTGGCCGGCGGCGGAGTGCGAGGTCTTCGAGCCGGGCGAGGGGCTGGCCGCGGGGCAGGCGGTGCGGCAGCAGTATGTGACGGTGCGGGACGAGATCCACCCGGAGGCCTTCGAGGACTGACCCCGGCGGGCGGGCGATCCTCCGGCGTGCAGGGCGGCCGCAGGACGAGCCGCCCGGTCTTTGCCCGGAGTTGGGAGCGCACGCCCCTGACCCGTCCGAAAATGGGAATACACGGCGTCGCACCGACGAGTAGTGTCGATCGGCCGCTATCGAAACGCATCACTCTGCTTTTCCGCACGGGGGACCTTTGTGCTGATCCGTCTGCTCCGCGAGCATGTGCGCGTCTACCGCCGCCCGGTTCTCGCACTGGTGCTGCTGCAACTGGTGCAGACGTCCGCGACGTTGTATCTCCCCACCCTCAACGCCGACATCATCGACCACGGCGTGGTCGTCGGCGACACCGGCTACATCCTCACCTACGGCGCCGTGATGCTCGGCGTCTCCTTCGCACAGGTCGTCTGCAACATCGGCGCGGTGCTCCTCGCGGCCCGCACCGCCGCGGCGGTCGGCAGGGACATCAGGGCGCGGGTCTTCGACCGCGTACAGACCTTCTCATCGCGGGAGTTGGGGCGCTTCGGGGCGCCGTCGCTGATCACGCGGACGACCAACGACGTCCAGCAGGTGCAGATGCTGGTGCTGATGACCTTCACGCTGATGGTCTCGGCGCCGATCATGTGCGTGGGCGGCGTCGTCATGGCGCTGGGCCAGGACGTGCCGCTCTCCGGCGTGCTGCTGGGCGTCGTGCCGGTGCTGGCCCTGGTGGTCGGCCTGATCGTACGGAGGCTGCGTCCGCTCTTCCGCACCATGCAGAAGCGGCTGGACGGCGTGAACCGGGTGCTGCGCGAGCAGATCGGCGGCATCCGCGTCATCCGGGCCTTCGTCAAGGACGACTACGAGCAGCGGCGCTTCCACGAGCACAACACCGGGCTGACCGGAGTGCAGGTGCGCGCCGGGCAGTTGATGGCGCTGATGTTCCCGACCGTCATGACCGTCGTGAACGCCTCCAGCGTCGCCGTCGTCTGGTTCGGCGCGGGCCGCGTCGACAGCGGGGCGATGCAGATCGGCGGGCTCACGGCGTTTCTGGCCTATCTGATGCAGATCGTCATGTCCGTGATGATGGCCACGTTCATGTTCATCATGATCCCGCGTGCGGAGGTGTGCGCCGACCGCATCATGGAGGTGCTGCGGACCTCCTCCAGCGTGGTACCTCCCCGGCGGCCCGTACACGCGCTGCGCTCCCCCGGCGTACTGGAGCTGCGCGGCGCCGGGTTCCGTTATCCGGGCGCCGAGGCCCCGGTGCTGCACGACGTCGGTCTGCTGGCGCGGCCGGGAGAGACGACGGCGGTGATCGGCTCGACGGGCAGCGGCAAGTCGACGCTTCTGGGCCTGGTGCCGCGGCTGTTCGACGCCACCGAGGGCGAGGTGCTGGTCGGCGGCGAGGACGTACGGGGCATCGACCCGAAGCTGCTGGCCGGGACGGTGGGGCTGGTGCCGCAGCATCCGTACCTCTTCAGCGGCACGGTCGCCTCGAACCTGCGCTACGGACGTCCCGACGCGAGCGACGACGAGCTGTGGGAGGCCCTGGAGACCGCGCAGGCACGGGAGTTCGTGACGGGGATGGACGGCGGCCTGTACGCGTCGGTCGGCCAGGGCGGCAACAACGTCTCCGGCGGACAGCGGCAGCGGCTCGCGATCGCGCGGGTGCTGGTGCACCGGCCGCGGATCTACCTCTTCGACGACTCCTTCTCCGCCCTCGACTACGCGACGGACGCGGCGCTGCGCGCCGCCCTGTCCACGAGGACCGCGGACGCGACGGTCCTCATCGTCGCCCAGCGGGTCTCCACCATCCGCGAGGCCGACCGGATCCTCGTGCTGGACGAGGGCCGGGTGGCCGGCAGCGGGCGGCACCACGAACTCATGCGGGACAACGCGACCTACCGGGAGATCGTGCTCTCCCAGTTGACCGAGGAGGAGGCGGCGTGAGCGGCCCGGGACGGATACCGGGCGGCGGCGCACCGCCCCGGCGCTCCAGCGACTTCCGACGATCGGCCGGGCGTCTGCTCGCGCAGTTCCGGCCCGAACGGGCGCGGCTCGGCGGCATGGTGGGCTTCGGCCTGCTCGGTGTGGGCTTCAGCGTGCTGGGCCCGAAGATCCTCGGCGACGCCACCGACCTGATCTTCGCGGGCGTCGTCGGGAAGCGGCTGCCGGACGGACTCAGCCGCGAACAGGTACTGGACCGCATGCGCGCGGAGGGGAAGACCGGAGTCGCGGACATGCTCTCCGGCACCGACTTCACACCGGGCCGCGGCATCGACTTCGGCGCGCTCGGCCACGTCCTGCTGCTGGTGCTCGCGGTGTACGCGGCGGCGGGCCTGATGATGCTCGTCAGCGGAAGGCTGTCGGTACGGGCGATCAACGGCACCGTCTTCCGGCTGCGGGAGGAGGTGGAGGCGAAGCTCTCGCGGCTGCCGCTGTCGTACTTCGACCGGCAGACGCGCGGCGAGGTCCTCAGCCGTGTCACCAACGACATAGACAACATCGGGCAGACGCTGCAGCAGACCATGGGCCAGATCGTCAACTCGCTGCTGACCGTGGTGGGTGTGCTGGTGATGATGTTCTGGATCTCGCCGCTGCTGGCCCTCGTGGCGCTGGTGACGGTGCCGCTGTCGCTACTGGTCGCCACCCGGCTGGGCAAGCGGGCGCAGCCGCAGTTCGTACGGCAGTGGGCCGACACCGGCAAGCTCAACGGGCACGTCGAGGAGATGTACACCGGGCACGCCCTGGTGAAGGTCTTCGGACGGCAGGAGGAGTCGGCCGCGGCCTTCCGCGAGCACAACGAGGCGCTGTACCGGGCGAGTTACAAGGCGCAGTTCGTCAGCGGCGTCATGCAGCCGGCGATGATGTTCATCGCGAACCTCAACTATGTGCTGGTGGCCGTCGCCGGCGGGCTGCGGGTCGCCTCCGGGGCGCTGTCGATCGGCGACGTCCAGGCCTTCGTGCAGTATTCGCGGCAGTTCAGCCAGCCGCTCAACCAGGCCGCCTCGATGGCGAACATGGTGCAGTCCGGGGTCGCCTCGGCCGAGCGCGTCTTCGAACTCCTCGACGCGGAGGAGCAGTCGCCGGATCCGAAGTGGCCGGAGCGTCCCGCGACGGTGCGCGGCCGGGTCGAGCTGGAGCGGGTCTCCTTCCGCTACGTGCCGGACCGCCCCCTCATCGAGGAGCTGTCGCTCACCGTCGAGCCGGGCAGCACGGTGGCCATCGTCGGCCCGACGGGCGCGGGCAAGACCACGCTCGTCAACCTGCTGCTCCGCTTCTACGAGCCGTGCGGCGGGCGGATCCTGCTGGACGGCACGGACACGGCCGCGATGCGCCGCGAGGAGCTGCGCTCCCGGATAGGGATGGTGCTCCAGGACACCTGGCTCTTCGGCGGCACGATCGCGGAGAACATCGCCTACGGGGCGGAGAGTTCGACCCGCGAACAGGTCGAGGAGGCGGCACGCGCCGCGCACGCCGACCGCTTCGTGCGCACCCTGCCCGACGGCTACGACACCGTCCTGGACGAGGACGGCACGGGCGTCAGCCAGGGCGAGAAGCAGCTCGTCACCATCGCCCGCGCGTTCCTCTCCGACCCGGTCATCCTCGTACTGGACGAGGCGACCAGCTCGGTGGACACCCGTACCGAGGTGCTCATCCAGCAGGCCATGGCGCGGCTGGCGCACGGCCGTACGAGCTTCGTCATCGCGCACCGGCTCTCCACGATCCGGGACGCCGACGTGATCCTGGTGATGGAGGACGGCTCGATCGTCGAACAGGGCTCGCACGCCGAGCTGCTGGCGGCCGGGGGCGCCTACGCCCGGCTGTACGAGGCGCAGTTCGCGGCGGCGGTCGCGGAGGTCGACTGACGTACGGGACGGCCGGCTCAAGTGCAGGCACGGGACGGGCCGGACGGGGAGCGTGCCCCGGGCGCCCGTGCCGGTCGGTCCAACCGGCCGCCCGTGCCGGTCAGTCGAGGTAGCCGCGGAGCTGGTCCGCGAAGGTGTGGTCGCGGAGCTTGGCGAGGGTCTTGGACTCGATCTGCCGGATCCGCTCCCGCGTGACGCCGAACAGCGTGCCGATCTCCTCCAGGGTGCGCGGCCTGCCGTCGTCCAGCCCGTACCGGAGCTGCACGACCTTGCGTTCGCGCTCGCCGAGCGTGGAGAGGACGGCCTCCAGATGCTCGCGGAGCAGCAGGAACGAGGCGGACTCGACGGGTGAGGGGGCGTCGCCGTCCTCGATGAGGTCGCCGAGGTTGACGTCCTCCTCCTCGCCGACGGGTGCGTGCAGCGACACCGGTTCCTGTGCGAGGCGCAGCACTTCGCTGACGCGTTCGCCGGTGAGGCCGAGCTGCGCGGCGACCTCGTCCGGCGCCGGTTCGTAGCCGCGTTCCTGGAGCAGCCGGCGCTGGACGCGTACGACGCGGTTGATCAGCTCCACGACGTGCACGGGGACGCGGATCGTACGGGCCTGGTCGGCGAGCGCGCGGGACATCGCCTGCCGTATCCACCAGGTCGCGTACGTCGAGAACTTGTAGCCGCGGGCGTAGTCGAACTTCTCGACGGCCCGGATCAGTCCGAGGTTTCCCTCCTGCACCAGGTCCAGCATCGTCAGGCCGCGGCCCACGTACCGCTTGGCGACGGAGACCACGAGCCGCAGATTGGACTCGATCAGGCGGCGCTTGGCCATCCGGCCCATGACGACGAGCTGGTCGAGTTCATGAGCGAGCCGCCCCTCGGGGGGCGTGACCGGGTCGCCGAGCTTCTCCTCGGCGAAGAGGCCCGCCTCCACGCGGCGCGCGAGGTCGACCTCCTCGGCCGCCGACAGCAGCGGTACGCGGCCGATCTCGCGCAGATACTGGCGGAAGAGGTCCGCGGCGGCGCCGGTGCTCTCCTGCCTCTCCGGCCGGGCCGGGACCTCGGGGGCCTCCGGCGCCGCGGCCGGTGCCTCCTGCCCGTCCGGCCTTCCGTGCTCGTCGCCTCCGGGGTCTCCGCCTCCGGGGTCTCCGCCTCCGGGGTCGTCCCGGCCGTGCTCGGCCCCACCGTGCTCGTCGCGGTCTGCCGGGGGCTGGGCCTCCGGCGGCGGAGCCTCAACGGGCGGAGCGGCGGCGGGAGTCG
>NZ_LJGW01000163.1:0-196 GCF_001751255.1 Streptomyces nanshensis
TCACGGCGGCCCCACGGCGCGCGTTGTGCGCCGGGTCGCCCGGCAGGGACTCGGTCTGCGCGGCGGCGAGTACGAGTGGCGAGGCGGGGAGGGGGAGCGGGACGGGCGGCGGGCTCACCGCGGCGTCCCGGCCGGGGAGGCGTGTCCCGCCTTGGCCCCGTCGCGTTCCGCCCGCACCCGGCATCCCCGCAGCCGT
>NZ_LJGW01000163.1:307-15314 GCF_001751255.1 Streptomyces nanshensis
TGCCCAGATCGATGGCGTCGAGCGTGTCGAGCGCATCGGTCTCGGCGGTCTCGGCGCGTGCGTCGGGTCCGCCGCCGATCAGCAGACTCAGCCGCCACGGTCCCCCGGCGTCCGGCGGTCCCGTCGCGGCGACGCGGAGCTGGCCGCCGGGGAGCAGTTGCGCCGCCACCACGGCGGCCGTGCGCTCCGCGGGGCCGCCGAGGCGGTGCATCGCGCCGTGCTTCACCAGCGGCCCGGGCAGCGGGTCGGGGGTGTGCGCGGCGACGACCTCTCCCACGTACATCGTGTGGACGGGGAAGGCGACGGTCTGCCGCAGCGTGCATTCGACGGCGGTGAGCCCGCCGCGCACCCACGGCGAACCGGTCGCCTCCGGCTCGCCGAGCCGGACGAGGTCGCTGGTCGTCTTGTCGACGTCGGCCGTGGAGAAGCTGCCGGCGAAGTCGGCGAGTTCCGACTGCTCCTCGGAACAGAAGGTGACGGTGAACTCCCCGGCGGCGGCGATGAGTTCACGGGTGGTGGCACGGGGCCCGAGTACCACGGCCGCGTACAGGGGCGCCTTGTTGACGAAGTAGGACCACTCCGCCGACATCAGGTTCGTCGCGCCGCGGTGCCGTACGCAGACCAGTCCCACGGTGCTGGTCAGCTTCTTCCACAGGTCGGCGGGGACCTCGGCGCTCATCGTCCGTGCTCCTTCGTCGTGCCGGTCGTCGTACGGGGGCGGGTGTTCTCGGGTGGCGGGGGCAGGCTCGTCGCGACGCGGAAGCCGACCGGGTACAGCGGCCCCGGAAAGGCGCCGTGGCGGCGCCGGGTGCGGGCCAGATCGCCGTAGCGGGAGAAGCTGCCGCCGCGGGCGACGCGGTAGGGGCCGTGGCTCTCGGCGAGGTCGTCGGCGACGAACTGCCCGCCGGGGTACGGGCGGTAGACGTCCGCGACGTACTCCTCGACGTTGCCGGCCATGTCGAAGGCGCCGAAGGGGGAGCGTCCGGCGGGGAACGCCCCGACCGGTGTGGTCGTGTGGACGCCGGTCTCCCGGGTGTTGGCGGCGTTGGGGTCGAAGGTGCCGCCCCAGGGGTAGGCCAGGCCCTTCGGCCCGGCGGCGGCGTACTCCCACTCGGCCTCGCCGGGCAACCGCCAGGGATGGCCGGTGCGTTCGGAGAGCCAGGCCGCGTACGCGTCGGCGTCGGACGGGCCGATCCCGGCGACGGGATGGTTGCCACGGTCGTACGGGTAGGCGCCCAAGTACCAGGTGCTGGGCCGCTGTTGACGGCCGGTGTCCTCGAGGAAGTCCCGGTACTCGCCGTTGGTGACGGGATAGGTCCCGATCCAGTAGCTCTCCAGGACGGCCTCGTGCAGCGGGGTCTCCTTCTCGATCCAGCTCTCCTCGACGCCCACATGCGCCCACTCGGCGGCGACGGCCCCAACGGACTGCCGCGGCAGCCCGATCTGCACCGTGCCGCCCGGCACCGCGCACGTCCGGGGGACCGGGGTGAGGCGCAGGTCGCCGATCAGTCCGAGCATGCCGCCCGCGGTGAGCCGTTCGCCGAGCGGCACCGCCGGGTCCTCGACGAGCGCGGCCAGATCGACCGCGGCGCGTACGAGCATGCCGGCGGCGGGTCGCAGCGCCCGAGGGTCCGTCAGCCCGGCGTGCTCCGCGAAGTGCGGTGCGGCGCCCGCGTCGTGCTGTTCCGTCATCGTGCCGTCTCCGCGGGGAGGGTGAGGGTGTGCCGGCCGAGGTGCGCCTTGGCCGCGAGGTACGCGGCGTTCTCCCGCGTCAGATGCACCCGGGTGGGCACGGTGTCCTCGACGTGGATTCCGTGATCGCTCAACTGCCGTACCTTGTCCGGGTTGTTGGTGAGCAGCCGGACGCGCCGCAGGCCCAGTGCGCGCAGCATCGCCGCGGCGGCCGCGTAGTCCCGCTCGTCCGTGCCGCGTCCGAGCAGCCGGTTCGCCTCGAAGGTGTCCGTACCGGCGCCCTGTAGCAGATAGGCGTCCAGCTTGTTGTAGAGGCCGATGCCGCGGCCCTCCTGGCGGAGGTAGAGGACGGCGCCGCCCTCCGCGGAGATCCGCCGCAGCGCCTCGTCCAACTGCGGTCCGCAGTCGCAGCGGGTGGAGCCGAAGACGTCCCCGGTGAGGCACTCGCTGTGCAGCCGTACCAGCGGAACGCCGCCGCTCCCGGTCCCGTTCTCGTCCCGGCCCCCGCTCCCGCCTCCGCCGGGCAGCAGACACGCCACATGCTCCCCGGCGTCCGGCAGCCCCCGGAAGGTGACGAGTTCGGCGGGCAGCCGCCGCTCGGCGCGGTCGAGGGTCAGCGGGACACGGGCCCGAACGGCCGCCTCCCGGGGCGCCGTCGGGCCCGCTGCCGAAGGGCGGACGCTCACCCTGCCACCGCCTCGCGCGCGGGGACCGCCCGTTCGGCGAGGTCGCCGACGTCGAGCGAGCGCAGCACGCGGACCGTGCCGTCGCCGCCCCGTCCCACGATCAGGATCCGTCCGTCCCACCCCGCGACGGCCGCCCGCCGGGAGTCGAGCCGGACGATGCAGGAGACGCCCTGCCCGAACTCGGCGAGCACACGTCCCGACGCGAGCGTGGCGGCGCTGTCCGTCCAGTCGACCTCCCACAGACGGAGGCCGAAGTCGTAGGACCCGGCGAGGACTTGGGGAGCGTCGGCGTCGCCGAGCAGCCCGACGCACTTGACCGACTCGTCCGCGCCCAGAAGCGTCTGCATCCGCGTCACCTGCCAGGCCGCCGCACCCGCGGGTACGAGGCGGACGACCTTGACGGTGTGGTCGCGCGACGCCGTCGCCGCGACCTGACCGTCCAGCGTGGCAACGGAGTTGACGAGGTTGCCGTGCTCCCAGAGCGTGACCCTGCGGTGCAGGGGGCCGCCCGCGACGGTGCGGTC
This sequence comes from Streptomyces nanshensis, assembly GCF_001751255.1. GTDB lineage: Bacteria > Actinomycetota > Actinomycetes > Streptomycetales > Streptomycetaceae > Streptomyces > Streptomyces nanshensis_A. The sequence goes on from NZ_LJGW01000163.1 coordinate 3,210, forward strand.
CGTCGCCGCGGAGAGGAAGCCGCCGCCGAGGGCCGCCAGCGACTTCACCGAGCCGCCATGCGGCGCCGCACGCTCGGCCACCGTGAGCAAGTCCGGTCGGAGGGCGAGGAGTTCGCCGTTGTAGGTGCCCGCGATCAGCCGGTCGCCGGACGAGCAGAGCGAGGGCACGGGCGCGCCCAGGGGTTCGCTCGTCCGCTCGTCCTCGCCGCAGCGCACCACATGTCCGGCGTACGTCCCCGCGAAGACGCCGCCGTCGTGGACCGCGAGGGAGAGGACGGGGCTGCCGGAGGCGGCGAGGGTGCGCACGGCCGGCGGCCCGGCACCGTCGCCCGCGCTCGTACCGTTTCCGCGGCCGGCGCCGTCAGCGGTCTCGTCGGCGGCGCGGTCGGTGCCGCCCGTGTCGACGGCGAACACCCGCCCCGAGTCGCAGCCGATCAGCAGCTCGTCGCCCCGTACGGCCAGCGCGTTGGGGCCGTGGTTCTCACCGGCGGGACCCACCAGCCGGCTGCCCGTACGGAAGTCCACCAGGTGCGGGCTGCTGCGGAAGCTGCCGACGGCGACCAGCCCGCGCGCCGCCGACACCGACCTCGGCCACTGCCGTACGTCGTCCAGTCGCCGCAGCCGCTCGCCGGACGCGCCGAGGAAGTGCAGCGAGCCGTCGTAGGCGCCCACGACCAGCGACCCGTCGTCGTCGGCCCAACTCACCGCGCGTGCGGCCGAGTCGGAGACCTGCACGGTGCGGACGGGCTCCAGCCGCGGCGTCAGCAGATCGACCGCGCCGTCGTCGCGGGCCACGGCCAGCGTCTTCCCGGAGTGCGACCAGGCGCAGCCCTCGACCGACGCGTCGTAGTGGCGCGTCAGGGGGCCTCCGGAGTCCGGGTCGTCCGGTGCGCCGACCGAGACCATGCCGTCCTCGCCCACGGTGGCGACCAGCCCGTCCCGGCTGACCGAGACCGTCATGCAGTGCGCGGCGTGTGTGCCGACCTCGCCGAGGTAGGCGCCCGTCAGCGCCTCCCAGAGGGTGGCGCGGCCGTCCTCGGAGACACAGATCAGCCGCCGGCCGTCGGGCATCCAGCCGACCGAGTTGACGTCGTCGGTGTGCCGGGCCAGTACGCCCACGAGGTCGGCACGTGCCCGGTCGGGGATCTGCCAGACCCCGACGGTCTTGTCCGCGGACGCCGTGGCCAGCAGCGTCGGCACGGCGGGGTTCCACGCCGAGGCGTTGACGAGGCGGCGGTGGCGCAGCTTCGCGATCCGTACCGGACGGGAGGGGACGCCGGTGTCCCACACCAGGACGGTCCCGTCGTAGGAGCAGCTCGCGAGGCGCCGCCCGTCCGCGCGGAACGCGACGTGGGTGACGGGGGCGGCGTGCCCGGTGGGATTGGGCTTCAGATCGATCGCACGCATGGTGCCTGCTTCCCTTCGTGAGACGCGCACCGCGCGGGATGCGCGGCGCCCGCCCGGGACGGGCCGGTCGGAACAGGGGACGACGACGGGGACGACGACATCGGGACGACGGGCGTACGCCCGGATGTACGGGACCGGATGTACGGGCCCGGGCGCCGCCCGGGTCCGGGTCAGGGCTGGGGGCTCAGGCCCGCCGGGGTGCGGCTTGGGGCGGGGTGGTCGTGCCGGATGAGCGTGTACGTCGCCGGGCTGCGGGCGAGCCAGCGGTCACGCACCTTGGCGAACGGCCGCTCGCCGGCGCCCTGTTGGAGCCGGTAGAGCGACAGCAGTCCCGTGCGGTGGCCGAGCAGCAGATACGCGGTACCGGATGCGCTGCGCAGGACCGTCATGGCCTTCGGATAGTCCGGCAGGTCCTCCAGGAGTCCGCGGAAGCGCGTCGACTCGTAGTCGTAGGCCGCCAGTTGCATGCCGTACGAGACCGCGCAGACCAGGCCGTCCGCGATCACGGCGTTCTCCACGGTGTTGGACAGCAGCTTCGCCCAACGGGCCACCACACCCAGCCCGATGACGATCTCCTTCAGACCGCCGTCCCCGACGACGTAGATCCGGTCCTCCTCCGCCCGGATCCTCTTGGGGTACTCGCCCTGGTCGAAGCGCCACATCACCTCGGCACCGTCTCCCGCGTCCAGCACGGTGATCACCCCGTTCCTGGTGACCAGGACGCGCCGCCCGTCCGGCAGATAGACGCCCGCCCAGACCGGCAGACCGTCCACGTCGAACCTGGCCGACTCCCGGCCCTCGCCCGTGTCCAGCTCCACCGCCCCGGCGTTGGTCGCCACCAGCGCCCGCGAACCGTCCGGGGAGACCGCCACGGTGTGCGGCAGCGCGGGCAGTTCGCGGTTCCAGCGGAGCGTGCCGTCCGCCTCGGAGCGGAAGACCCGGTGGTCACGGGTGATGCCGACCCAGCCGGAGGCGAGCGGGGCGACCCGGCGGGTGAAGCCGAGAGCGGTGGTGTGCTCCGCCTCCACCCGCAGCATCGGGCCGCCCGACGACTCCGCCTCCACCACCCGTACGACGGCGACGCCGGTGTCCGTGGCGCAGTAGAGGGTGCCCGGATCGTGCGGCGCGGCCTGGATGTCCCACACCGCCTGCCGCCGGAAGCCCGCCGCGCGTACGAACTCCCCGTCCGCGTCCAGGCGTACGATCTCGCCGTCCTGGCAGAGGACGAACACGTCGCCGTCCGGGGCGACCGTGAGATCGCTGAGCTGGTGCGGAAAGCCGGTCACGGTGCGTGCGATGCGCAGCTCGGGGGAGGAGTTGTCGAAGATGTGCAGCTCCCCGTCGAAGCCGCCGGAGTAGGCACGGGCGAAGTCCGGGGAGAACGCGACGAATTCGACGTCGTCGCGGGCGAAGAGAAGCTCGGCCTCCTTCTCGCCCTGCTCGCCGACGACCACGACGCCGTTGGCGACGTCGGCGTTCTCGCCCTCGCCGAAGTCCTGCGTCGCCCAGAACCGCCGGTGACGCGCGTCCCAGCGCACCCGGTGGATGTTGCCGTCGTCCAGCTTGACGTGCTCGTCGAAGACGCCGTCGGCGAACGAACCGAAGCGCAGACTCCCCTTCTTGTCGGAGACGGCGTGCCGGGTCGGATGCTCCGTGCAGGCCCACTCCATCGGGCTCCCACCGCAGATGTTCGGCCGGATCTCCAGCACGTCGAAGGTGTGCAGATCCAGCACGAGCATCTGCCGGTGGTAGCCGCTGGTGACGTAGACCCGGCCGTCCCAGACGCCGATGCCGCGGGAGCTGACGGGCGAGGGCTCCTCGCCGGGGACCAGCCCGGACGGGTCGCACACCGTTGCCGGGTCCAGCCGGTCCACGAGCTCCAGCGTCGCGAGCGACCAGCGGAACACCGCGCCCATGCGGTCCTTTCCGACGACCCAGCCGTCGTGGACGGCCAGCCCGTAGAGCGGCCGGCCCTGTCTCACGAAAGGGGACGACCTGACGACCCGCAACTCCTCGTCGAGCAGATGGATCCGCCCGACGCTGTCCGACGCCAGCAAGCCCGTACCGTCCACGTACAGGATCCTGATGACGCGGTCCGTCAGCTCCACGATGACCACCTCGTCCCGTCAGCCGTTCTCAACGCCCGCCGTGCGGCGGTCACTTGCTGGGTGTGACACCGCCGCGGATCGGGCCGTCGTCATCGTCGTCGTCACCGGCGTCGTCCGCGTCGTCGTCGCCGTCGTCCGCATCGTCGTCGTCATCGTCGAAGTCGCCGTCGTCGTCCTCGTCATCGGCGTCGTCGTCGCCGGTGCACGACTCGGGCGCGGTACGGTCGGAGTCCGAGGAGGCGCCGGAGGCCGCCGGGCGGGCGCCGGTGCGCAGGATCTCGCCCGTGGTGGCGTCCACGGTGGACTGGAGCGTGCGGGACCCCTGGACGAAGTCGACCTTGAAGACGCTGCGGCCGTTCTCGCGGGTGGCGACGGCCTTGGTGACCCGGCCGTTGGTGGCCTGCTGGAGCACCCGGTCGGTGGCCTGTGCCATGGTGACGCCGGACGCCTCCCGCACATCGGCCTGGTCCCCGGCTCCCGGGGCGCCCGCGGACGACTGGCCGGCCACCGCGAGGGTGCCGCCGCCGAGCGCGATGCCGCCGGCCGCGATGACGGCGAGGACGGTCCGTTTCCGTGCGTGCGATTTCCTGTGCTGCACGTCTACCTCCGGATGTGGCGTACGGGGCTGTTCCGCGCCCGGTGCCGTACGTCCGCCACAGGCGGCACGTCCGCTCCGTGAACCTCGCGGAACTCACCACGGACACTACGAATCCGCAGGTCAGCGCCCGGTCAGCGGACCGTTAGGGGCAGTGCAAGATTGATCCAACGACGGGCGGGAGGCGGGGAGTTGTGTGTGGGGGGGGATCCGCCTCGGGCCGGCCCGCCGGGCGCTCAGTGCGCCGTGCTGTGCCCCGGGGAGGCCACCCGGTCCGCGGGCGCGGTGAGCCGGAAGCCGACCCCGCGTACGGTCTCGATCCAGGCCGGGTCGCCCAACTTGCGCCGCAGCGTGGCCACATGGACGTCCAGGGTCCGGGTGGGCCCGAAGAAGTTCGGGTCCCAGACGGCGTCGAGGATCTCCTCGCGTGAGCAGACGGCGCCGGGATCGCGGGCGAGATACGCCAGCAGGTCGAACTCCTTGGGAGCCAACGGGACGGTCTCGCCGTCGAGTTCGACGCGGTGGGTCCGCACGTCCACGGTCAGCGGGCCGATCCGCCGGCACCCCTCCGCCGCGGCGGAGGGCACGGCCGCCGCCGGTGCGGGTGCGGGTACGGCGGCGAGCGGAGCACGGGTGCGGCGGGTGACCGCGCGGATGCGCGCCACCAACTCCCGTACGCCGAAGGGCTTGCTGAGATAGTCGTCGGCGCCCAGCTCCAGACCGACGACGCGGTCGGTCTCCTCGCCCCGCGCCGTGATCATGATGATGGGGACGTCCGAACGGGAGCGCATGACACGGCAGACGTCGATGCCGTCCATGTCGGGCAGCCCGAGGTCCAGCAGCACCAGGTCGGCCGGCGGCGCGGCCAGCGCGGCGGCGCCGGTCGCGGCACGCTCCACGGTGAAACCGTAATTGCCCAGCCCCTCGGTCAGTGGCCGGGCGATCAGGTCGTCGTCCTCGACGAGCAGCAGCCGCATGCGGTCAGGGTCACACAATCCGGCCAGGCGGGCGGTGCGTTCGTAGCAACGGTGCAACTTTCACCGTTCCCCGGCGTCCGTCCCGGGGGCGTGCGGGCCCGTGGCCCCGGGGCCACGGCCTCAGTCGTCCTCGGCGACCGAGATGGCGGGCTTTCCGTGGGAGCAGCGGGCCGTGACGATCAGGTCGGGCGGATCGTCGGAGTCGTCGTCGGCACTGTCGTACGCGCTGTCGTCGGCGGTGTCGTCGGAGTCGTCGTCCTCGTCGTCGTCCGGCGGTTCCAGCTCGAAGGTGACGCGCGGGGCCGGTCCGTACTCCACGTCGTCCGCGCTGTAGCCGTCGGCGGGGCTCAGCCCCAGCAGCCGGATCCGGCCGTCGGCACGGCACTGGACGGTGGCGGTCGCGGCGCCGTGCGCGATCTTGAGGCCGAACGTACGGACGTCGCCGGACGGGGACGAGGACTCCGACGACGATCCCGACGAGGACCCCGACGACGAGGAGGACGGGGAAGCGGAGGGTGCGTCGTCCGGCGGCGCGGAGGATCCGCCGGAGGGCACCGTGCTCCCGGACGAGCCGGGATCGTCCCCCGGCCGCCCGCCGTGCAACTCGTGGCGCACGGCGGACTCGTCGAGCGGATCGTGCCGTGCGTACTGGGCGTCCGGGCTCGCGTTCTGGAACGACCAGGCGCCCACCACGATCGCCACGACGATCGCGCAGAGCCAGCCGCCCGTCGTCGCCCGCCGCCGCCACGCGGGGCCCCGCTCCGGCCCCGGCTGCTCCGGCCCCGTCGGCCGGTTCGGTTCGCTCGCGTCCATGGACCGAGTGTGCCGCGTGCCGATGCAACGTTCGGTTAGCTTTCGCACAAGAGACCGCACAGCTCGGCCAACACCTCGTGCACGCGGCCGTGCGTGGCTAGTGTCGTGCGCGGCGAGGCTCCGTGACCGCCGCCTCTCACCAGCCGTCCCCTGTCCTCCGCGCAGCGTCGCGCCGCGGGAGCGACGGCCGGAGCGCCGCGGCGGCTCCGCGAACCGGAGCCGTGGGACGGCACGGACGGAAGCGACGGTTATGCGCAAGCAACTGCTGCTGTTGATCGGGATCACCACGGTGCTGGTGCTGACGTCGCTGCTGATCCCCCTCGGCCTGCTGGCCCAGGACCACGCCGAGGACCACGCGTTGGCGGACGCCTCCGTACGCGGGGAGTCGGTCGCGGCGGTCATCAGCCGCTCCTTCGGCGACGGCGAGGTGACCTCGGCCGCGGACCGCAGGATGATCCGCGACATGCTCGACGGCGTCAACGCCGAGGGCCAGCCGCGCGCTTCGGTCGTACTCCCGGACGGGCAGACGTTCGGGCCCGCTCCCCGCTCGGTGAGCAAGGCGGCCCTGAAGCTCGCCCGTTCGGGACGTACGTTCACCTACGCGGCGGGCGACGGCGACCGCATCCATCTGATGCCGGTGCTGGTCACCGGCGGCGGGGGGAAGAAGCACACCGACGCGGTCGTGGTGCAGGTCGCCGTGGACAAGGAGCAGTTGCGCTCCGGGGTGTGGCCCTCGTGGTTCGCGGTCGCGGGCCTCGGGGCGGCGCTGACCCTGCTCGGACTGGCCTTCGCCGACCGGCTCGCCTCCCATCTCGTCCGCGGCACACGGCGGTTGGGCAATGTGGCGGACCAGCTCGCGGCCGGGAACCTCCAGGCGCGGGCGGATCCGATGGGCCCGCTGGAGCTGCGCCTCCTGGCGCACCGGCTGAACGAACTCGGCGAGCAGATCGGCACCCTGCTCGCGGCGGAACGCGAACGCGTCGCCGACCTCGCGCACCGGCTGCGTACGCCGCTCACCGCGCTGCGGCTGGAGGCGGAGACTCTGCGGGACGAGGCCGCCGTGCGGCGGGTCTCGGAAGGCGTGACGGCGCTGGAGCAGAGCGTCAACGAGGTGATACGCACGGCCCGTTCGGCCGTCGACCCCGACAGCGGGCAGGCGGACCTGTCGGCGGTCGCGCAGGAGCGCACGCGGTTCTGGGCGCCGCTGGCGGAGGAGCAGTCACGCGCCGCGGCGGTGTGGGCGCCGCCCTGGCCGGTGCCGGTCGCGGTCTCCGCCGAGGATCTGCGCGCCGTACTCGACGCGCTGATCGGCAACGTCCTCGACCACACCCCGGAGGGTACGGACGTCCGTGTGACGGTCACCGACGACGGACGGCTCCTCGTGGACGACGACGGGCCCGGGATCCCCGGTTCGGCACTGACCGCGCGGGGCGAGAGCGGAGCGGGCTCGACCGGTCTCGGACTCGACATCGCCCGCCGTACGGCCGAGGAGTCCGGCGGGAGCTTCGCGCTGGGAGCCGGGCCGGACGGACGGGGCACCCGCGTCGACTGCCGCTTCGGCACGGCTCGTTCAGAGGCCCGCACCGCGCAGCCGCCGCCGCAGCGCCGTCCCGCCCACCGCTCCAAGCGGGCGCGTCCCCGCTCGTAGCGCCCACGGACACCGGGCGTTACGGGATCAACTGCTGACGATCCCCACGACGAGATTGATGGCCGTGGCCAGAATGCTGGTGCCGAACGCGTACGAGAGCAGACAGTGGCGCAGCGCCATCGCGCGGATCGCCGGACTGGAGACGTCGGTGTCGGAGACCTGATAGGTCATGCCGAGGTTGTAGCTGAAGTAGAAGAAGTCCCGATAGGTCGGCGATTCCTCGGAGTTGAAGTCGATGCCGCCCACGGGCTTCACGTAATAGAGATACGCGTAGCGCGTGGCGTACATCAGATGGAGCGCGGCCCACGCCATGAACACACCGGCGAGCGCGGTCGCGGCGTGGCCCACGTCGGAGTGGCCGAGGAGCAGCACCACGATGCCGCCCAGGCCGCACAACGCGGCCCCGATGACGACGAGTTCCTCGGTGAGGGGGCGGAAGTCCTCGCGTCCGACGGTGTCGTCGGTGGCGCTCGCGTCCATCGGCCACAGCACGATCCAGCCCGCCACGACGAAGGACGTCTCCATCGCGGCGATGCCCGCGAGAACGCCCAGCGGCGTATCGGTCGACGCACCGGCGAGGACGCCGACCACGGCTCCGAACACCGCCGCACCGGCGAGACGCGTGACCGCGGAGACCGGCAGCAGACTGCTGTTCATGAAACAGACACTAACGGCCGTACCGCCGGGCGGCGTGGCATGGCCGGGCGCGAACGTCCGGGGGTGGCGCGGAGGTTCGCGTCCGCCGAATCGGCCGGTCACGGGCGGTTGTTCGGCGTCAGGCGTCCGCGTCCGGCGTCAGGCGTTCGAGGTCCGGCGTCTGCTGACAGTTGGTGGTCATCTGTCAGTTGTCATCTGTGATCTGTCATCTGTCACTCGTCGTCCGTCATCCGAAATCCGTCATCCGCTACCTGCCACCCGTCACCCGTCACCCGGGCCCCGCACCCGTCATCCCCCCCGCCCCCGCTCTCACGCCGCCTCCGCCATGTGGTCCTCTCCGCCCGGCTCCGCCTCCGCCGCCGGCGACGCGTAGGTGACCCGCAGTTCGCCGTCCACGGCGTCGACCAGGACCGACGCGCCGTCCTCGACGGCGCCCCGCAGCAGCGCGCGTCCGACTTCCGTCTCGACCTCGTGCGAGATGAAGCGCCGCAGCGGACGCGCCCCGTACACGGGGTCGTAGCCGTTGTGTGCGATGAGCCGCCGGGCCGCGGGGGTGAGTTCGACGGTGATCCTGCGTTCCGCGAGGCGGGAGCGCAGGTCGTTGAACTGCAACTCGACGATCTGCTCGATCTGTTCCTCGCCCAGCGGGCTGAAGAGGACGATGTCGTCGACGCGGTTGAGGAACTCCGGCCGGAAGTGGCTGCGCAGATCCTCCAGCACGCGGCCACGCGCGTCCGCCGTGATCTCGCCGTCGGCCGTCACACCGTCCAGCAGATACACCGAGCCGATGTTGGAGGTGAGGATGACGACGGTGTTGCGGAAGTTGACCGTACGGCCCTGGGCGTCGGTGATCCTGCCGTCGTCCAGGATCTGCAGCAGCGTGTTGAAGACGTCGGCGTGCGCCTTCTCGATCTCGTCGAACAGCACGACGGAGTACGGCTTGCGGCGTACCGCCTCCGTGAGCTGTCCCCCTTCCTCGTAGCCGACGTATCCGGGCGGCGCGCCCACCAGACGGCTGACCGTGTGCCGCTCCTGGTACTCGCTCATGTCCAGCCGCACGATGCTCTCCTCGGAGTCGAAGAGCGCCTCCGCGAGCGCCTTGGCCAGCTCCGTCTTCCCCACGCCCGTCGGCCCGAGGAAGATGAACGACCCGATGGGGCGCCGCGGATCGCGGATGCCGGAGCGGGAGCGGATGACGGCGTCGGCGACCAGTTCGACGGCCTCGTCCTGGCCGACGACGCGCTCGCGGAGGATGTCGTCGAGCCGGAGCAGTTTCTCCCGCTCGCCCTCCTGCAGCCGCGTCACGGGGATCCCCGTCCAGGCCGCGACGATCTCGGCGATCTCGTCCGCGGTGACGACCTCGCGCAGCAGCCTCGACTCGCCCTGTTTGACGGCGAGTTGCTCCTCCTCGGTGGCCAGCCTGCGTTCGAGTTCGAGGATCCGTCCGTACCGCAGCTCCGCCGCACGGTTCAGGTCGTAGGCGCGCTCGGCCTCCTCGGCCTCCTGGCGCGTCCGCTCCAGTTCCTGCCGCAGCTCCTGTACGCGGCGGATCGCCTGCCGCTCGGCCTCCCACTGGGCCTGACCCGCGTCCGCCTCGGCCCGCAGATCGGCCAGTTCGCGGCGCAGTTCGTCCAGGCGTGTGGCGCTGGCGGCGTCCGTCTCCTGGGAGAGGGCGGCCTCCTCGATCTCCAGCCGTGTGACGCGGCGGGTGAGTTCGTCCAGTTCCGCGGGCATCGAGTCCATCTCGGTGCGCATCCGCGCGCACGCCTCGTCCACGAGGTCGATGGCCTTGTCGGGGAGGAACCGGTCGGAGATGTAGCGGTGGCTGAGGGTGGCCGCGGCGACCAGGGCGGTGTCCTGGATGCTGACGCCGTGGAAGATCTCCAGCCGCTCCCGCAGGCCGCGCAGGATGGAGACGGTGTCCTCGACGGACGGTTCGTCGACCATGACCTGCTGGAACCTGCGCTCCAGGGCGGCGTCGGACTCGACGTGCTTGCGGTACTCGGCGAGCGTCGTGGCGCCGATCATGTGCAGTTCGCCCCGGGCGAGCATCGGCTTGAACATGTTCCCTGCGTCGATCGCGCCCTCCGAACCGCCGCCCGCGCCCACGACGTTGTGCAGCTCGTCGACGAACAGCAGGATGCGGCCCTCGGCGGCCTTGACCTCGCCGAGCACGGCCTGCAGCCGTTCCTCGAACTCGCCGCGGTACTTGGCGCCGGCGACCAGCGCGCTCATGTCGAGCGAGAAGACGGTCTTCTCCCGCAGTCCCTCGGGGACGTCGCCGCTGACGATGCGCTGCGCCAGCCCCTCCACGATGGCCGTCTTGCCGACGCCCGGGTCGCCGATGAGCACCGGGTTGTTCTTCGTCTTGCGGCTGAGGATCTGGACGACGCGGCGGATCTCGGCGTCCCGTCCGATCACCGGGTCGAGCGTCCCGTTGCGCGCCTCGTCGACGAGGTCGCGCCCGTACTTCTCCAGCGCCTCGTACGCGCCCTCGGGGGTGGCGGAGGTGACGCGCTGACTGCCGCGGACGCGGGCCAGCGCGCCGAGGAAGCCGTCGCGCGTGACGCCGTGTCCGGCCAGGGCCCGGCCGGCTCCGGTCGCGGAGCCCTCCTCGGCCAGCGCCAGCAGCAGATGCTCCACGGAGACGTACTCGTCCTTGAGCCTGCGGGCCTCCCGGTCCGCGCCGTCCAGCAGCTTCGCCAGGCGCCGGGTCATCTGCGCCTCGCCTGTCGCCCCGGCGCCGGTCTGCTTCGGCTTGCGGTCCAACTCCCCGCGTACGGCGTCCCGCAGCGCCCGCGGATCCGCGCCGGTCTGCTCGACGAGGCGCGGTACGAGCCCGTCGCTCTGGTCCAGGAGCGCCGACAGCAGATGTTCGCCGTCCACCTCGCTGTGTCCCATCCGCCCGGCGGCGGACTGCGCCTCCTGCAGCGCCTCCTGCGACTTCAGGGTCAGACGGTTCATATCCATGACGGGTCCTCACTCCGCACACCGCGGCGGTGCAGCTCCGCCTCCAGTACGGCGATGCGCTCCAGCAGTTCGACGACCAGGCCCAGCGACGCGTAGTTCAGACAGAACCCGGCGCGCAGCCGCTCGATGCGGGCCAGGGCCAGGGGCGCGGACGGGGGGAACCAGAGGCGTCCGTCGGCGTCGCGGTGCGCCTCCAGCAGTCCGAGCGTGACGAGCCGCCGGACCATCTCCGGGTGGAGTCCGGACCGGCTCGCGACGGTCTCCAGGCTGAGCCGGTGCACGGGCGCCAGGACGTGGGACGCGTGCGGGGACGGACGCGGCGCCGAGCCGCCCGCGCGGGCGGCGAAGGCGGCGGCGCTCCTCGTGCGCTGGGTCCTCGTGCGCTGGGTCATCAGGGCCTCCTCGGGTCGAAGTCGGACGCGGCGGCGAGCTGTTCGAACGCCTCGCGCTCACGGGGCGTGGGCTCGGGCGGCACCGTGATGCGCAGCTCCGCGTAGAGATCGCCCGGGGTGCCGCCGGGATGCGGCATGCCCTCGCCGCGCAGCCGCAGCCTTCTGCCGCTGGAGGACCCGGCGGGCACGGCGACCTTCGCCGTCCCCTCGGGCGTCGTCACCGGCACGGTCGCGCCGAGCGCCGCCTCCCAGGGCGTGACGGGCAGCGTGACGTGGACGTCGCGGCCGTCGAGCCGGAACCGGGAGTGCGGTGTGATGCGCACCCGCAGGAACAGATCGCCCGCGGGGGCGTCCCGGCTGCCCCGGCCGCCCTCGCCCGCGAGCCGGATGCGCTGACCGTCGACGACGCCGCGGGGGATGGTCACCTGGTAGGTGCGCTCCCCGTCGCCGCCGCCGAGCGTGACCCCGCGGCGGCCTCCCCGGTGGGCCTCCTCGACGGTCAGCGGCAGCTCCGCCTCCTGGTCCGCGCCGCGGACCG
>NZ_LJGW01000153.1:0-201 GCF_001751255.1 Streptomyces nanshensis
TCCGCCAACGCGGCGGCGAGCGCGGCCAGTTCGGCCGCCGTGGCACCGCCCGTCGCACCGCCGCCCGCGGCGTCCGTACCGTCCGGGGGCGCGGTGAGCGCGTCCAGATGGCGGTCGTAGAAGCCGGTGTCGAGGCGTGCGGCGGCGAAGTCCGGGTGCCGCAGCGACCGTACGAGCAGATCGCGGTTGGTCGACGGGCCG
>NZ_LJGW01000153.1:268-18079 GCF_001751255.1 Streptomyces nanshensis
GTCGGCGCCCAGGCGATCACCTTGGCGAGCATCGGGTCGTAGTGCACCCCGACGACGTCGCCGTCCGCGACGCCGCTGTCCAGCCGCAGGCCCCCGTCCATGCGGACGCCGCGTCCGCCGGCGGTGTCCGCGCCCGGGACGTCGAGCCGGTGCAGGGTGCCGGTCTGCGGCTGCCAGCCGCGCGCCGGGTCCTCCGCGTAGAGACGGGCCTCGACGGCGTGCCCGCGGGCGGGCGGCGGCCCTTCCGGATCCAGCGGCTCCCCCTCGGCCACGCGGACCTGGAGCGCCACGAGGTCCACGCCGTGCACGCACTCCGTGACGGGGTGCTCGACCTGGAGCCGGGTGTTCATCTCCAGGAAGTACGCCCGGAGTTCGGCACCGTCCGGGGAGTCCGCCGCCCCCGCACCGTCCTCCGCGTCCGCGCCGGCGACCAGGAACTCCACCGTCCCCGCGCCCCGGTAGTCCACGGCGCGCGCCGCGTCCGCCGCCCACCGGTGCAGCGACTCGCGCAGCCCGGCGCCGAGCCCCGGAGCGGGCGCCTCCTCGACGACCTTCTGGTGGCGGCGCTGGAGGGAGCAGTCGCGGGTGCCCAGCGTCCACACGGTGCCGTGCCCGTCGGCGAGGATCTGCACCTCGACATGGCGTCCGCGCTCGACGTACGGCTCGACGAAGACCTCGCCGTCCCCGAACGCGGACGCGGTCTCGGCCCGTGCCGCCGCGATCTCCCCGTCCAGCGCGGCCAGTTCGCGTACGACCCGCATGCCGCGCCCGCCGCCGCCCGCGGCGGCCTTCACCAGCAGCGGCAGATCGGACGCGGCCGCCTCGCCGGGACGTACGGGTTCCAGCAGCGGCACCCCCGCCTCGCGCATCAGCTTCTTGGCGTGCGTCTTGGAGGCCATGGCCTCCACGGCCTGCGGCGGCGGCCCGATCCACACCAGGCCCGCGTCCCGTACGGCGCGGGCGAACGCGGCGTTCTCGGAGAGGAAGCCGTAGCCGGGGTGGACCGCGTCCGCGCCGGAGGCCAGCGCCGCCGCCACGATCAGATCGCCGCGCAGATAGGTGTCCGCGGGGGTGTCGCCGGGCAGCCGTACCGCCGCGTCCGCCTCCCGTACATGGGGGGCCGAGGCGTCCGCGTCCGAGTGGACGGCGACCGTCGCGATGCCCAGCTCCGCGCAGGTACGGAAGATCCGCCGGGCGATCTCGCCGCGGTTGGCGACCAGCATCGTCGTGATCATTCTCTGCTCCCCTTCGTGCTCCGCCCCACGCCGTACCTCACGTCGCGCTCCGCTCCACGCCGTTCCACGCCGCGCTGCGCTGCGCCGCGTTCCGCCCGTCGCCGTCACCGCGCTCACATCCGGAAGACGCCGAAGCCGCCGCGCGCGCCCTCGACCGGAGCCGTGTGGATGGCCGACAGACACAGGCCGAGCACCGTGCGGGTGTCCCGGGGGTCGATGACGCCGTCGTCGTAGAGCCGCCCGGAGAGGAACATCGGCAGCGACTCCGACTCGATCTGCTGCTCGACCATCGCCCTGAGCCCGGCGTCGGCCTCCTCGTCGAACGGCTTCCCCTTCGCCGCCGCCGACTCCCGCATCACGATCGACATCACGCCCGCGAGCTGCTGCGGGCCCATGACCGCGGACTTGGCGCTCGGCCAGGCGAAGAGGAACCGGGGGTCGTAGGCCCGTCCGCACATGCCGTAGTGGCCGGCGCCGTAACTGGCCCCCATGAGGACGGACAGATGCGGCACCTTCGAGTTGGAGACCGCGTTGATCATCATCGCGCCGTGCTTGATGATGCCGCCCTGCTCGTACTCCTTGCCGACCATGTAGCCGGTGGTGTTGTGCAGGAACAGCAGCGGGATGTCGCGCTGGTTGGCGAGCTGGATGAACTGGGTGGCCTTCTGCGACTCCTCGCTGAAGAGCACACCGCGCGCGTTGGCGAGCACGCCCAGCGGATAGCCGTGCAGCCGCGCCCAGCCCGTCACGAGGCTCGTGCCGTAACGCGGCTTGAACTCGTCGAAGTCGGAGCCGTCGACGACGCGTGCGACGACCTCGCGCGGGTCGAACGGCGTCTTCAGATCGCCGGGTACGACGCCGAGCAGCTCGTCCTCGTCGTACTTCGGCGGCGCGAGGGCACCGGCCCGAGTGCCGTGCGCCTTGCGCCAGTTGATACGGGAGACGACGCGGCGGGCCTGGCGGAGCGCGTCCGGCTCGTCCAGCGCGAAGTAGTCGCCGAGGCCGGAGACACGGGTGTGCATGTCGGCGCCGCCCAGCTCCTCGTCGCCGGCCTCCTCGCCGGTGGCCATCTTCACCAGCGGCGGCCCGCCGAGGAACACCTTCGACTGCTCCTTGACCATGATCACGTGGTCGGACATGCCGGGGACGTACGCGCCTCCGGCCGTCGAGTTGCCGAACACGACGGCGACGGTGGGGATGCCCGCCTCGGAGAGGCGGGTGAGGTCGCGGAAGAGCGCGCCGCCCGGGATGAAGATCTCCTTCTGGCTGGGCAGGTCCGCGCCGCCGGACTCGACGAGGCTGATGCACGGCAGGCGGTTGGCGAACGCGATCTCGTTCGCGCGCAGTGCCTTCCTCAGCGTCCAGGGGTTGCTGGCGCCGCCGCGCACCGTCGGGTCGTTCGCGGTGATCAGACACTCGACGCCCTCGACGACGCCGATGCCGGTGACGAGCGAGGCGCCGACGGTGTAGTCGCTGCCCCAGCCCGCCAGGGGCGACAGCTCCAGGAAGGGGGTGTCGGGGTCGAGCAGCAGCTCGATGCGTTCGCGGGCGAGCAGCTTGCCGCGCCGGCGGTGGCGCTCGGTGTACTTCTCGCCGCCGCCCGCGACGGACTTGGCCAGCTCCGCGTCGAGTTCGGCGATCCGGTCCAGCATCTGCCGCCGGGCTTCGGCGTATTCGGCGCCGGATGCATCCAGTGCCGAGGTCAGCACAGTCACGGGACGAGTCCTTCCGGTATGTCCATGTGGCGGGAACGCAGCCATTCCCCCAGGGCCTTGGCCTGCGGGTCGAAGCGCGCCTGGGAGGCGACGCCCTCGCCGAGGAGTCCGTCGACGACGAAGTTGAGGGCGCGGAGGTTGGGGAGGATGTGGCGGGTGACCGGCAGATGACGGATTTCAGGTAGCAGATGACAGATTTCATCAACTGTCAGCGCATGCACCAGCCACCGCCACGCCTCGTCCGTCCGCACCCACACGCCCACGTTGGCGCTGCCGCCCTTGTCGCCGCTGCGCGCACCGGCGACCGCGCCGAGCGGCATCCGGCGCAGCGCGCCGTACGGGGCGGCCGGATCCGCGTCGCCCCCGTCGCCGTCCTCGTCAACGTCCGCGTCCCCGTCGCCGTCCTGGTCCCGCAGGTGGGGCAGCGGCTCGGGCAGGGCGGGCCGGGGGACCGGGGCGAGGGCGCGCGTCGCCGGCGGTGCCGGCACGTCCGTACGGCCCCCGTCCGGCAGCACCGCGATATGCGGGACGCCCTCCACCTCCGCCCACGCCGTCTCGAACACCCCGTACGGGGAGCCCTTTCCGGGCGGGGCCGTGACATGGAAGCCGGGGTAGCTGGCCAGGGCCAGTTCGATCGCGGCACCGCTCACCGCCCGTCCGACGGCCTCCTCGTCCCGGTCCCGCACGGCCATCCGCAGCAGCGCGCTCGCCTCCTCCTGCACGGGCGCGTCCGCGTGGTCCGTACGTGCCAGGCTCCAGGTCAACTCCGCGGGACGCCGCCCCGCCGCCTCGAACGCGTCCTGCATCTGCCGCCGTACGACCGCCGCCTTGACGTCGATGTCGAGTCCGGTCAGCACGAACGTGACCTCGTTGCGCCAGCCGCCCAGCCGCGTCAGCCCGACCTTCAGCTCCGGCGGCGGCGCCTCACCGCGTACGCCGTCGATGCGTACGCGGTCCGTGCCGTCCTGCGACAGCCGGACCGTGTCCAACCGTACGGTCACATCGGGCCCGGCGTAGCGGGCGCCCGCCGTCTCGTACAGCAGCTGTGCCGTGACGGTGCCGGGCGTCACCGCGCCGCCCGTGCCGGGGTGTTTGGTGATGACGGCGGCGCCGTCCCGCGCGATCTCCGCGAGCGGGAAGCCGGGCCGGGTGACGTCGATGCCCTCCTGCGCGAACAGGGCGTAGTTGCCGCCGGTGGCCTGTGCGCCGCACTCCAGTACATGGCCCGCGGTCACCGCGCCCGCGAAGGCGTCCCAGTCGTCGTCGGCCCAGCCGAAGTGCGCCGCGGCGGCGCCGCTCACGAGCGCGGCGTCGGTCACGCGTCCGGTCACCACGACGTCGGCGCCGCCGCGCAGACACGCGGCGATGCCGCCGCCGCCCAGATAGGCGTTGGCCGTCAGGACGCCCTCGCCCCAGCCGCCGCCCGGAGCGCGGCGCAGTACGTCGTCGCCCTCGACGTGCGCGACGGTCGCGCCCACGCCGGTACGTTCGCTCAACTCCCGTACGGCGTCGGCCAGTCCGGCCGGGTTGAGCCCGCCCGCGTTGACGACGATCCGCACCCCGCGGTCCTTCGCCAGCCCGAGCCCCGTCTCCAACTGCCGCAGGAACGTCTTGGCGTAGCCGCGCGAGGGGTCCTTCAGCCGGTCCCGGCCGAGGATGAGCATGGTCAGCTCGGCGAGGTAGTCCCCGGTCAGCACGTCGAGCGGGCCGCCGGTGAGCATCTCCTCCATGGCCTCGAAGCGGTCGCCGTAGAAGCCGGAGCAGTTGCCGACGCGCAGCACGTCCGCTCCGCTGCCGAACTCCCCGCCGGCGACGGCCCGTTCGCCGGCCCCCGCCGTCGTTTCTTCCGCCGACTCGTCCACCGTCTCCTCAGCCGGCTCGGGCGCGCTCATCGCCGTACCTCCCGTCGCGCGCGGCCCTCTCCGGGCGGTCCCGCGAACGCCTGCGCGATCTCCAACCAGTGCTGTGCGTCGGCCCCTTGGGCCCGTACGTCCGCGTCGTCGCGGTGAATCCGCTGGGTGACGAGCAGACAGAAGCCGACGGCGTCACCGGTCACCCGCTGCGCCGCGTCCTCGGGACCGTGCGCCCACAACTGCCCGTCGGGGCCCTCCAGTTCGACGCGGAACGGCTCGCCGGGCGGCTGAAGCCCGCGCACCGCGTACGCGAAGTCCCGGGCCCGTACGCCGATCCGTACGACGTGCCGCAGCCGCTCCGTGGGCTCACGGGTCACACCGAGCGCACCGGCGACGTCCTCGCCGTGCGCCCACGTCTCCATGATCCGCGCGGTCGCCATGCTCGCGGCGCTCATCGCCGGGCCGTACCAGGGGACGCGCCGCCCCTGCGGCAACTCGCCCAGCACCCGCAGCACTTCGGCCCGTCCGGCACGCCACCGCTCCAGCAGTCGCGCGGGCGGCAGCGCGGCACCGGCCTCCGCGCCCTCGTCGACGAAGGTCCCGGGAGAGGCCAGCGCGACCTGCGAGTCGTCGCGGAAGGCCGCCTCGTCCGTGGCCGCCTTCAGCACCTGCTCGTCCGTCCACGCGAGATGGGCGATCTGGTGCGCGATGCTCCAGCGGGGTGCGGGCGTGGGCCGTGCCCATGCCTCCGCGTCCAGCCCGGCCACGAGGCGGTCGAGGGCTTCGCCTTCCTCCCGCAGATCCGCGAGGACGCCCTCCGTCACGCTCCCGGCATCGCCCATCGCGCGCCCCGCCCCTCTCCACGGCTCCGTTGCTACCCCCTGAGCGTGACAGTACCGCGAAAAACAAGCAAGAGTGCTTGCTTTACATCTTGACCGGGCCCTCTCCTCGGCCGCTGCCTCACGTACGGCGGGCCGGGGCGGGTCCTCGGCACAGGCTGTCGACGCTGCGAAGTGCCGCTGGCCGCGGTGGAGTTGCACCAGGAGCGCCCCCGTCGCTCGTTCGCCCGTCAGGCCGGCCGTCTGCCGACCGCGAGCATGTGTGAACTGGCCGCCAGCAGTTCCGGGTAGGGCTCGGCCATCCGCGCGGCGGCCAGCACGGAGTCGAACAAGGGCGTACCGGTCGACGACTCCCCTGTGTGCTGCTCCGTGGCCTTGAGCATCCCCCAGGCGGGACCTTCGATTCCGAAGACCTCGGCGCCCTCGAACCCGGCTTCGGCCACCTCCTCGCGCAGCTCCGCACCACTGTGGAAGTACGCCGCGGTGAAGCTCTTCTTACCGTCGTGGACGCGCGTGGCCAGAATGTTCCGGATGCTCTCGTGGACACCTCCCTTGTGGAGATGCGCGAACGCCGTGTGCTCGAACAGCGAGGCGTACCGGTTGATACCCGCCGCGGCGAGAAGACCGCCGGGGCGGAGCACGCGCCGGGCTTCGGACAACGCCCGGTCACGCTCGTCCCGTTTGAGAAGGTGGTACAGCGGGCCGAGGAGCAGCACCACGTCGTACGTAGCGTCGTCGGCGGTCAACTCGCGTGCGTCGCCGAGTTCGACGGTGCACCCCGGCACCGACCTGGCCGCCTCGACGTGACGGGGCACGGGGTCGACGAGATGCACCGTGTGACCGTCCTCGACGAGCCATCGCGCGTGAACGCCCGGCCCGGCGCCCACGTCGACGACCTCGGCCGGAGCCGGAGGCAGGTACCGGCGCAGCAACTCCTGTGTGCGCAGCAGCTCAAGGGCTCCGTCAGCCGATGCCGACAGCCGCTCGGCCTCATCGATGACGGAGCCGTAGAAGCGCATGATCTCGGGTGCGATCTCGATCGACATGCGGGCATTGTGCCGCCGCACCGCACCGTGGGGAATGCCGATTACCTGACCGGTTAACCTGTCAGCTATGCCACAACTGAAGTACGAGCAGATCGCCGACCACCTCCGAGGAAGGATCACCGAAGGCGAGTTCGGGCCCGGTGATGTACTGCCGTCGGGGCGTGACTTGTGCGAGCAGTTCGGGGTTTCGCGTGCCACGGTCATCAAGGCCATGGACATCCTGCGTCACGACGGCGTTGTGGTCGCGAAGCAAGGCAGTGGCTTCACAGTGACCAAGACTCCCGTGGCACGGCCCGCCGGCAACCGCACCGGACGATCCCGCATCACTGGCGGCAGACCGTTCAACCGACTCGGCAGCCCCACGAGGGAGGTCCCACCGGAACGCGTCCGCAACGCCCTCCAACTGACCTCTGCCAGCGAGGCATTGCGACGGGCACGACTCGTCCTGGAGCACGGCGGTTCGCCGCACAGCCACGTCGTGGCCTGGTTCCCGCCGGACATCGCCGACGCCTGCCCGCGCCTGTCGCAAGACGGGCCGATCGCGGAAGGCACGACGCACTACATCACGCGACTAACCGGTCGCCCGCCGGTTCAGGGCGCGGACACCCACACAGTTCGGCTTGCATCCCGGGATGAGGCGGAGTTGCTCGGGCTGACAATCCCCTGCGCGGTCGGAGTCACCCTTCACACGGCGTATGACCAGGAAGGACGCGCCCTCGTCAGCGAGGAAGGCATCACAGGCAGCAGCCTGTGGGAGGTCACGGACCGCTACTCAATGGGTTCATGATGTAACAGAATCCCTTGACTGGACCGGTCCACCGGTCCAGTCTGGTCGTGTCACTGCCACGAACGCGACCAGAGGTGTTTCCGTGTTCCCGCTGCTCGAACTCGCTGCACCAACACAGGAATTGCTGCCTACCGGTCACGACGACGAACTACGCCCGGCTGAAGTGCGCCCGGACACCGTGTGCGTACCCCGCCACCTGAGCGATCGCGTCCTCAACACCTCGGCTGGCGTTGCGTGTTCAAGCCCGTCTCGGAGTCTGCGACGAATGCGCGCGGGCCGATCCGGCACTGACCGCGACCGCTGCTCGGCCCGTCGGACACCCCGGCCACAGCGAAAAGCCGTCGCGCAGCGCCGAGGCTGCTGTCACCGCACGCCGTCTCATGCAGACCTGACCTCGTCACCTGGCACCCCAAGGAACTCATCGAGACCCCCACGGCTGGAGCCTTCGAGCCGGTGACCAACACCTCCCGGTACGCCGACTGTTCATGAGCGGCCGCAATTCACACCTTTTCGAGCACGCCGAACACCGCCCCGACCACAACCTCTGCGAGAGGGATTCCTTCGATGCCTGCCGCCATGACATCCGTCCCCGCCCGAGTCCTGACCTTGGGCCCGCGCGACGTCCCCGTCCCCTATGTCGCGCGCTGGAGCAGCGAACCGTGCAGCGCACGCGGGATCGCCGTGCGCGCCGACGGCACGGGGCTGTGCTACCTCGACGAGCAGAACCGCGACCGCGACCGGCACGGCGTGCTGTGGACGCGCACGCCGCAGACGCCCGGCGAAGGGCGCCCCCACTACCGCAGCATGCATCCCGTACGCCAACACCGGGCCGTCCAGGGCCTGTTGTGCCAGGTGTGCAGCGGACCGGCCGACCGTGACCGGCACGGATGGCTGTTCCTGCTGCCCCGCACCGGTGCCGAACCGGAGGGCAGCCTGTGCACCAAACCGCCCGTCTGCCGGGGTTGCGTCCGCCTCGCGCTGCGCCACTGCCCGCACCTGGGCGACGCGATCGCGCTGCGCGTGCGCAAGCCCCGCGTGTGGGGCGTCTTCGGCGACGCTTACGTTCCCGGCCCGTACGGCCGAGTTCGCCGCGTACCGAGCCATGGCTACCTCGCGTACGGCGACACCGCGGCGCCCTGGTTCCTCGCCGTCCAACTCGTCCTCGAACTCCGCGGCGTACGGCACGTATCCCTTCCGCAGCACTGAGCCCCGGGAACCGGCTGGCGTCCTCGAAAAGCGCCGCCACACCTGCGAGTTCGACTCCGAGTTCGACTCCCGCTCCGGCACCACCCCGAATCCGACCCGACGACCTGGAAGGCAGTCATGACGTCCCCCGCGCCGGACCCGGCAGCCTCGCCCGACAGCACACCCCGCCGCTTCGCCATGCGCTTCACCTCGACACCACGCGGAGCGAACCTCGCCCGGCGGCTGGTCGCCAAACGCCTGGAGCAGTGGGGCTGTTCACCGGGTACGGAAGCGCACCAGTCCATGGTCCACATCGCGGGCGAACTCGCCGCCAACGCCGTACGCCATGGACACGTGCCCGGACGCGACTTCCGCCTCTGCCTCACCGCCGCCACGCACCCGGCCGCAGCCACGGCCCCGTTCGCGGCCACGACCACCCTCCGCATCGAAGTCACCGACACCCGCGGCGAACTCCGCCCCAAGGTGCGCTCCACCGCGCACGCCGCCGAGAACGGACGCGGCCTCCTGATCGTCAGCCAACTCGCCCACCGCTGGGCTGTTTTGGCGCATCCGCCGACGCACCCCGGCAAAACCGTCTGGGCAGAGGTCGACGCTCAGCCGGTGCCGGACCACGACAGCAGCGGTCCCAGCAGCGATGAGTCAGCAGAAGACCGGTCCGGGCTCACCGAGCAGGTCTCGTCGTGACCGCCGGAAGCAGCCAAGAGCGCGTGCCCGGAAACTGAAATCCGCCCGCGCCGCCTCACCAACCGCAGGGTACTTAGACGTCGATACCCTCGCGCACAAGGCGTCCGTCGAGAGGCACGATCCCGGCCACGCCCCCAACAACCGTTGCACACCGCAGGAGAGACCAGGCATGACACAACGTGCACAACTGCCCGCCGTGGTGGACCGGTACATTGCGGCAGCGAACGCCCGTGACTGGGACGCGGTAGCCCCCTGCTTCACCGACAACGCCGAGTTCTGGACGCTCGGCGTACGGACGGCTCAGGGGTCGGCGCAGATCGCCGAACAGCTACGGAAGGCCATGGAGTCGCTGCCCGAGACACACGACGAGGTCACGCGGGTGGCCGTCGACGGCACGATCGTGTTCGTCGAGATGGTGTTCCGAGGCCGTACCACGCAGGGCAACGCCTTCGAGGTCAACGCAGCCGACGTCATCGAACTCACCCCCGACGGGGGCGCTATCACCCGCGTGGCGGCCTGGTTCGACTCGGCACAACGCCCGGGCTAAGACGTTGTTTCAGTTCCTCGGGAACCGACCGCTCAACCAGATCCTCCACACACCGTCCAACGACCGAGCAGCACCAAACGGAAACGACGTCTAAGGCGACGACCACGTGACCCATGCCGGCCATGGCGGACGTCGACCGGTACGTGAGCGGGCTCAGCGGACACCCCGAAGCCACACCCCCGTGGCTTCGTGAACTCGCCGCATGACGTCAGACCACCGGCGGGCGGCCCAGCCGCGCCATGCGCCAGACCGTCGACCAACGCATGGGTCGGCGCCGCCCGCACATCGTCCGAAGTCCTTCGGCGAAGCCACCGCCCCACGCCCGCAGACCGGTCAGGGAACGCGTGCGCAGCAGCGTGAGCGCCGCCCACGTGCCGAGATAGACCGGCACCAGCAGCGCAGGCAGATGCCTGCGTGCGAGCCACACCCTGTTGCGGGCCGTCGTTCGGTAGTACACGGCGTGCCGGGCCGGAGACGTACGCGGGTGCTGGAGCAGCAACTCCGGTGCGTACACGATGCGCCAGCCCGCATCGAGCGCACGCCAGGCGAGGTCGGTCTCCTCGTGCGAGAAGAAGAACTCGTCGGGCCAGCCGCCCACTTGATCGAGCATGCGCAGGGACAGGGTGTGTCCGCCGCCCAGGAAGGTGGTCACCTCGCCGCCGCGCAGGGGATCGGAGGCGCGCAGGCGCGGAACGTGACGGCGCTGTGTCACACCCTCCTCGTCGGCGATGCGGAAGCTGAGGATTCCCAGCCCGGGATCGTCCTCGTACAACTCCTCGATGCGCGAGAAGACTTCACTGTCGATCAGCAATCCGTCGTCGTCCAAGTCGACGACCACGTCGACGTCGCCGAACCTCCGCAGTTCATCGATCGCCGCATTGCGCCCGCCGGAGACACCGAGGTTGTCGTTCAACTCGACCGTCGTCACTGTCTCGTCCATGGGCGGGAGAGGGCTGCCGTTGCCGACGACGACGATGCGTTGCGGCGGGCTGTCCTGACGAGCTACCGCCTTCAAGAGCGCGGCGACCTCGCTCGCGCGGTTGCCCATCGTCAGAATGGCAACGCCAAGGCGGGGACGAGGCACAGGCATGGACTCCATGTCGATTCGGGCCCTCGATCGTATCGCCGCAGCGTGCTACCGAAGGCGCCCACAGAGGTAACGGCGCTAGCCCTGCCTCACCCTCGCCTGCTTCCAGGAACGCGACGGGACCACCCGTCGAGACCGCCAAGGACCACGGGATGCCTGCCGACACCGAACTGTGGGACGCCTACGCCCAGTTGAGCCCCCAGAGCGGACGCCGAGCCCGAGCCGACTGACCGGACCGGCGGCCGCTGAGCTGTCGTGGACGGGCAGTTCAGCGGCCGCAGCCTCGCCTCCGGGCCGGTTGTCAGACTCCCGGAGCCGCCGGTCCGTCCGGCTCCGCGCCCCGTGCGCCGTCGCCCCGTTGCGCGCCGCGTCGCGCGTCCCCTTCCAGCCCCTCCGCCAGCACCTCCGCCAGATGACGGCTGCGGTGCCCGCCGAGCTGCTGGAGCTGTGTACGGCAGGAGTAGCCGTCCGCGAGCAGTTCCGCGTCCGGGCCCGCATCCCGTACGGCGGGGAGGAGTTGGTCCTCCGCGCAGGCAGCCGAGACCTCGTAATGGCCCTTCTCGAAGCCGAAGTTGCCCGCGAGGCCGCAGCAGCCCTTGCTCAACTCGCCCGTGAGACCGGCGCGTTCGCGCAGGCGGCGGTCCTCCGCGTCGCCGATGACCGCGTGTTGGTGGCAGTGGGTCTGGCCCGCGACGGGGCGGTTCAGGCGCGGGGGCTCCCACTCCGGGGCGTACTCGGCGAGGGTCTGCGCGAACGTCCGTACGGCGCCGGCCAGTTGCTTCGCACGGTCGTCGTCCGGCAGCAGCTCCGGGACGTCCGTACGGAGAGCGGCGGCGCACGGCGGCTCCAGGACGGTGACCGGCAGGCCCGCGTCCAGGGCCGGTTGAATGCGGTCCAGGGTGCGGCGCATGACCGCGCGGGCCTGGTCGAGCTGGCCCGTGGAGACATAGGTGAGGCCGCAGCACACCTGCTTCTCCGGGACGGACACCCGCAGCCCGGCGTCCTCCAGGACCTCCACCGCCGCCGAACCGGCCTCCGGAGAGAGGTAGTTGGTGAAGGTGTCGGGCCACAGCACGATCTCCCGGCCGTCACCCGATGGCGCCTGACGACGCCCGCGCCACCACCGTGTGAACGGCACCCGCGGCAGCGCCGGGATGTCCCGCTCCGGCGCGATGCCGCCGAGCCGCTTGGCCAGCGCGGCCAACGGCCGCACCCGCGCTGCCGCGTTGAGCAGCGGCACGAGGCGGCTCGCGGCGGCCAGCCGCAGCCACTGCGGCAGCCGACCCATCGAGTAGTGCGCCATCGGACGGCGCCGGCCCTCGTAGTGGTGGTGCATGAACTCGGCCTTGTACGTGGCCATGTCGACGTTCACGGGGCAGTCGCTGCGGCAGCCCTTGCACGACAGACACAGGTCGAGCGCCTCGCGTACCTCCTCCGACTGCCAGCCGTCGGTGACCACTTCGCCCGCGAGCATCTCGTGCAGCAGCCTCGCCCGGCCGCGCGTGGAGTGCCGCTCCTCGCCCGTCGCACGGAACGACGGGCACATCACGCTCGAACCGGCCTGTGTGTTACGGCACTTGGCGACGCCGACGCAGCGCCGTACGGCCGCCGAGAAGTCGCCGCCGTCGTGCGGATAGCCGAACTCCACGTCCACCGGCTGGCGCGGCAGCGGCGCGAACCGCAGGTTCTCGTCGATGCGCGCGGGACGCACCAGCATGCCCGGGTTGAGCCCGCCCGCCGGGTCCCACAGATCCTTGAAGCGCCCGAAGAGGCCGACCATCTCCTCCCCGTACATCCGCGGCAGCAGTTCGGCACGCGCCTGCCCGTCGCCGTGCTCGCCGGAGAGCGAACCGCCGTGCGCCACGACGGTGTCCGCGAGGTCGGAGGAGAACTCACGGAAGCGCCGGATGCCCCCCTCGTCCATCAGGTCGAAGTCGATGCGTACGTGGATGCAGCCGTCCCCGAAGTGCCCGTACGGCAGCCCGCGCAGCCCGTGTTGCCGCAGCAGCGCCCTGAAGTCCCGCAGATACGCGCCCAGTCGGGCCGGCGGCACCGCGCAGTCCTCCCAGCCGGGCCACGCCTCGGTGTCGCCGAGCCGCGTCGCCGTACCGGAGGCGTCCTCGCGGATGCGCCACAGCGCGCGCTGCGCCGCCGGTTCCACGACGAGGCTGTGGTCGGTGGTGCCGTCCCCGGCGGCGGCCAGGCACAGCTCCTGCGCGCGGGAGCGCGCGTGCGCCGCGTCGTCGCCGCCGACCTCGACGAACAACCAGGCGCCGCCGCGCGGGAGATCGGCCCGCGCCGCGTCGGAGACCAGGTCGTTCGCCATGCCCTCCACGGTCAGCGGCCCGTGCGGCAGCAGGCCCGCCGCGGCCTCGGCCGCCGCGCTCTCGTCCGGGTAGCCGAGGACGGCCAGCACGCGTGCGCCCGGCGTCGGTACGAGCCCCACACGCGCCCGCGTCAGCACACCCAGCGTGCCCTCGCTGCCGGTGAAGACCCGCGCCCAGTCCTCGCCCTTCTCCGGCAGCAGCTCGTCCAGTGCGTAACCCGAGATGCGGCGCGGCAGTTCGGGGAAGCCGGTGCGCAGCAGCGGCAACTCCCCGCGTACCAGGGCCCGTACGTCCTCACGCAGCCGCGCGGGGACGCCCTCGCCGCCGGGGGCGAGCACCATGCGCTGCCCGCCGTAGCCGGTGACCTCCAGCTCCCGTACGTTGTCGGCCGTCGTGCCCCACGCGACCGAGTGCGAGCCGCACGAGTTGTTGCCGATCATCCCGCCGAGGGTGCAACGGCTGTGCGTGGACGGGTCGGGGCCGAAGGTCAGCCCGTGCGGAGCGGCGGTGTCCCGCAGCCGGTCGAGGATCACGCCGGGCTGTACGAGCGCGGTGCGGGCCTCGGGGTCGACGGACTCGATGCGGTCCATGTGCCGGGTGAAGTCGAGCACCACGCCGACCCCGGTGGCCTGCCCCGCGATGGACGTACCGGCGCCGCGTGCGACGACGGGCACCTCCTGCGCACGGCAGACCTCCAGGACGGCCGCCACGTCGTCGGCGTCCCGTGGTGCGACGACGCCCAGCGGTACACGCCGGTAGTTGGAGGCGTCCATGGTGAACAGGGAGCGCGTCTGCGTGCCGAACTCCACCTCGCCGCCCGGCACGGCCCGCCGCAGCGCCCGTTCGAGCTCGCGTGCCCGCGCCGTCTCCTGGGATCCCGCCTCCGGGTCCGCCGCCTGCGTCCGTGTCTGCGCCTGTGTCCGCGCGTGTGCCTGTGCCATGGGTCAAGCGTGCACGCTCGAAGGCCCCGCGCGGCACCCCTCACCTGCCCGTACGTCGTAACCGGCAGGGCGCGGGTCTCATCCGCCCGTACGGGAAGCGGCCGGCCCCGCACGGCAGAGCGCCTCCGGGATGCTGCGGGTGACGATGTGGACGCCGCCGGCGACGCGTCCCCCGGCGACGGCCGCGGCCCGCAGACAGAAGTGCACCCACATGTTGAACTGCATCTCCTTGGCCACCCGCAGCCTGCTGTAGAGCAGATCCGCCATCCGGTCCCCGGCGCGCGACCACGCCTCGATCCCGAACTCCAGCCCGCCGTCGGCGAGTTCACGGGAGCGGAACTCGATCTGGCCCGCCTCCAGATGCCCCTGGAGCGTGCCGAGCCGCAGCGAGAGCGGATCGCGGTGCACCACGCGTACGGGCCCGTCCCACGGTCCCGGCATCTGCACCCGGTACTCGTCGCCCACGCGCGGCGGGCCCCCGGGGCCCCGGGTCTTGTGGAAGACGGCGACGGACGAGGGCGCGACCCGGTTGAGATTCGCCATCACCGCGTCCGTCATCCCGGCGGCGGTCAGCGGGCTGTCCTCGACGCGGACGCGGAAGCGGCGGTGGAACATCGGACCCGCGCCGTCCGTGAGCATCTTGCTCCGCTCGTCGCACAGCCCGTCGGGCAGCGCGGGCGGCAGGTCGCTCTCGTCCCCGGAGGTCTCCGCGCGGTGCAGCGCCGTCACACGCCAGAGGTACTGCCAGGACACCACCAGCACACCCAGCGGGAACCGCGCCAGCACCCCGGCCCTCCGCAGCGGCGAGGGCCCCCGGGGAGGAGCGGCACGCGGTGTCGACATGTCTGTTATGACAGCATATGAACCCTGTGGGCGCGCGGGCAGTCGTACTCCGCGGCCCACCGTCCGCGGAGTACGGGAGGCCATGGTGTTGACCGGCACGTTGATGCGTTTCACGGGGCTGCGCGGCAGCCACCTCCAGGCCGCGGCACTCGGCTCGATCGGGCTGTGCCTCGTGCTGTGGATGCGGGCCGCGGGCCTGGACCAGGAGGAGCGCGGCAACGCCGAACGGCGCGCGATCTTCGTCGGCCTGTGGGCCCCGACGCTGCTGCTGCTGGAGCAGTCGGCACGCGAATCCGGCTGATCCGCTGACGGCCCGCCCGCCCCGGCCCCGGCTCACGGCCCCGCCCATGGTCCGCGAAGGACGCCTCCGCCGCGACCGCGCCGTCCGCACGCTGCGCGCTCTGCGGGAGCTGGCCGTCAACTACCCCGAGCCGCCGCCCGGTCCGGCGCCCGTCACCGGCTGGCACTTCGACTCGTACGTACAGCCTCTGCCCGGGGAGAGCGCGGGCGCACCGGTGCCGGGCGGCCCGTGGGAGACCGCCTGCCGCCTCGTACGCGACTACGAGTTCGCCGATCCGCACATCCTGCGCGGCCTCTACGACGTCCACGAGCCGCTGCCCGGACGGGACATGCTCCTCGAAGGCCGGTTCTACGGGCTCCGGTTCGACATGGGCGTCCGCGTCACCTCCCATACGGACGCCGTACGCGGCAGCGGCGACGGCGCCCGCCGAGTGTGGGGCTGGGGCTATCAGACGCTCCAGGGGCATCTGGAGGAGGGCGAGCTGCGCTACGAGGTCGTGAAGCATCTGGCCACCGGCGCCGTGGACTTCGTCATCACCGGGCACTCGCGCCGGGCCCCGATGCGCAATCCCCTCGTACACGCCGGGTTCGCGCTCTTCGGACGCCTCACCCAGCGCCGCTTCTACCGCAACAGCGCCCGGCGGCTGCGCGGGCTGGTCGTGGCCGAGCTGCGCGGCGGTCCGCCGTCCGTACCGGAGCCGCATCCGCAGGGGCAGGGACTGGTGATCGCTCCGGGCGACGGGCCCGGCCGCCCGGAGCGGAACGGACGGAAAGAGCGAAACGGCGGGAACGGACGGGGAGTCCGCAAGGACGGGAAAGGAACCGGAGTCCGGAAGGACGGGAAAGGAAGGGGAGTCGGGAAGGAGCGGAGAGCACGGAACGCCCGGCGGCCACGGCGGGGAGCGTGAGATACGCCTCCCCCGCCGGATGCGATCCGCACGGAGTCGGACGGGGGGGACGCGTGGTTGAACGCCACATGAACGGTGACCCGATGCGGCACATCCCGCAGCGCTGCATGGGGTGGAGGCGGGCGGAAGTTGAGAACACAGCTCTGTTCGCCGCCCCCTCCGCGGAGGTACATGCCCACCGCGGAGGGGGTCGCTCCGTTCCGTACTCCGTCCCGTACCGCACATGCGCTCCGAACAGCAGGTTCGTCTCACCGGCTGGACCACCTGCCGTGCCTTGTGAAGGCACGCACTACTCTGCTGGTGTGGCTGATCTCCAGATTCCCGCTGACATCAAGCCCGCCGACGGTCGTTTCGGCTCGGGCCCGTCCAAGGTGCGTACGGAGGCGCTGGCCGCGCTTGCTGCCACCGGCACCTCGCTGCTCGGCACCTCACACCGCCAGGCCCCGGTCAAGAACCTGGTCGGCCGGGTGCGTGAGGGCGTCCAGGAGCTGTTCCAGCTCCCCGAGGGGTACGAAGTCGTCCTCGGCAACGGCGGATCCACCGCCTTCTGGGACATCGCGACGCACGGACTGATCGAGTCCAAGTCGCAGCACCTCTCCTTCGGCGAGTTCTCCAGCAAGTTCGCCAAGGCCGCCAAGCAGGCGCCGTGGCTGAGCGAGCCCACGGTCGTCGAGTCCGAGCCGGGCACCCATCCCGCGCCGCGGGCCGAGGCCGGCACCGACGTCTACGCCTTCACCCACAACGAGACCTCGACGGGCGTCGCGATGCCCATCGAGCGGGTGGCGGGCGCGGACGACGGCGCGCTGGTGCTCGTCGACGCGACGTCCGGCGCCGGCGGTCTCCCCGTCGACGTACGCGAGAGCGACGTCTACTACTTCGCGCCGCAGAAGTCCTTCGCCTCCGACGGCGGGCTGTGGATCGGCGTCTTCTCGCCCGCCGCGATCGAGCGGGCCGAGCGGATCGCCGCGTCCGAGCGGCACATCCCCGCGTTCTTCGACCTGAAGACCGCGATCGACAACTCCCGTAAGAACCAGACGTACAACACCCCCGCCGTCTCCACGCTCTTCCTGCTCGGCGAGCAGCTCGACTGGATCAACGGGCAGGGCGGTCTGGACTGGGCGGTGCGCCGCACCGCGACGTCGTCGCGGACGCTCTACGGCTGGGCCGAGGACGCCAAGTTCGCCTCGCCCTTCGTCTCCGACCCGGCGCAGCGCTCGGCGGTCGTCGGCACGGTCGACTTCAACGAGAACGTCGACGCGGCGGCGGTCGCCAAGGTGCTGCGAGCCAACGGCGTCGTCGACACCGAGCCGTACCGGAAGCTGGGGCGCAACCAGCTCCGCGTGGCGATGTTCCCGGCGGTCGAGCCCTCCGACGTCGAGGCGCTCACCAAGTGCGTGGACTACGCCATCGAGAACCTGTAGCCGGACGCACGCGTACGCGCGGCGGACACGGAAACGGTCGCGGGCCCGGACACCGAGGAGTCGGTGTCCGGG
>NZ_LJGW01000149.1 GCF_001751255.1 Streptomyces nanshensis
CTCCCGGAGACCTTCCGGGAGGGCGGAGCCGCCGGTCCCGCCGCCGTCGCTGTCGCCGTCCGCTCTCACGGTCCGGAGGGCGAGGTAGTTAAATCCGGCTGATCAACCTATTGTTACTACCCATGAAGGACGACAGCACGCCCCCGGAGCACCCGGACGGTGCGGCGGACGAGGCGGACGACGCGGACGACGCGGCCGAGGTCGCCGCGGCGNNGAGGTCGCCGCGGCGCTGCGGCTGGCGGTGGGGCGCATCGCGCGCCGTGTCCGACAGGCCCACGCCACAGGGGAGTTGACGCTCTCCGAGGTCTCGGTGCTGGCGCGGCTCGACCGGGACGGAGCGGACTCCCCGGGCGCGCTCGCCGAGCTGGAACGGGTGCGCCCGCAGGCCATGGCGTCCACGCTCGCCGCGCTGGAGGAGCGCGGCCTCGTCGCACGGCGGCAGGACGCCAGGGACGGGCGCCGCGTGCTGATGGAGGCGACCGCCGCGGGGCGCGGAGTGCTGGCCGACCGGCGCTCGGAGTCCGTACGGCTGCTGACCGGCGTACTGGAGGAGGAGTTCACCGCGTCCGAGCGGCGCAGGCTGCTCGCGGTGCTGCCGCTGCTCGACCGGCTCGCGGAGCGGCTGTGAGCGCGGGAGGTCCGCCGGCGGGAGACGCGGGGCAGGGACACGTGCCGGACCCGGGGCCGGGTCCGCGGCCCTCGCCGGGGGCGGAGCCGGCGGGCGACGGGCGGTACAAGTGGGTCGCGCTGTCCAACACCACGATGGGCGTGCTGATCGCGACCATCGACGGCTCGATCGTGATCATCTCGCTGCCGGCCATCTTCCGCGGCATCGGCCTCGATCCGCTGCTCCCGGCCAACATCGGCTATCTGCTGTGGATGATCCTCGGCTATCTCCTGGTCTCCGCGGTGCTCGTCGTGGTGCTGGGGCGGCTGGGAGACATGTTCGGCCGGGTGCGGATGTACAACATGGGCTTCGCGATCTTCGCGTGCGCCTCGCTGGCCCTCTCCCTCGATCCGCTGAGCGGCGGCGGTGGCGCCCTGTGGCTGATCGGCTTCCGCGTCGTACAGGCCGTCGGCGGGTCCATGCTGACGGCGAACTCGGCGGCGATCCTCACCGACGCCTTCCCCGCCGGACAGCGCGGCATGGCGCTCGGTGTCAACCAGATCACGGCGCTGGCCGGGCAGTTCCTCGGGCTGCTCGCGGGCGGGCTGCTGGCGGCGGTGCACTGGCGGGCCGTGTTCTGGGTCAGCGTCCCGATCGGGGTGATCGGCACGGTGTGGTCGTACCGCAGTCTGCGGGAGACCGGCTCGCGCCGGCCGGGGCGCATCGACTGGGTCGGGAATCTGACGTTCACCGCCGGGGCCGGCGGGCTGCTGGCCGCCATCACCTACGGGATCCAGCCCTACGGCGGGCACTCCACGGGCTGGACCAACCCGTGGGTGGTGGGCGGACTCGTCACGGGCCTGGGGATGCTCGTGGTGTTCTGCGTCGCGGAGACCCGGATCAGGGAACCGATGTTCCAGCTCGCGCTGTTCCGCGTACGGGCCTTCGCCGCCGGGAACCTGGCCGCGCTGCTGACGGCGATCGCGCGCGGCGGCATGCAGTTCATGCTGATCATCTGGCTCCAGGGGATCTGGCTGCCGCTGCACGGCTACGAGTTCGAGAGCACGCCCCTGTGGGCCGGAATCTTCATGCTGCCGCTGACGGTCGGGTTCCTCGTGGCCGGGCCGATCTCGGGGCATCTCTCCGACCGGTACGGCGCGCGGCTGTTCTCCACGGCGGGACTGATGCTGGTGGCGGGCGCGTTCGTCGGTCTGCTGGCGATACCGGTCGACTTCCCGTACGGCGTCTTCGCGTGCCTGCTGCTGGTCAGCGGGCTGGGACAGGGGATGTTCTCCGCGCCGAACACCTCCGCCATCATGGGCAGCGTCGCGCCGGAGCAGCGCGGAGTCGCCTCCGGAATGCGCTCGACGTTCCAGAACTCCGGCACGGCCCTGTCCATCGGGGTCTTCTTCTCGCTGATGATCTCCGGGCTGGCCGGTTCGCTGCCCGGTGCGCTGGAGGGCGGGCTGCGCGGGCAGGGCGTACCGGCGGGCACCGCCGCGCACGTGGCCGAACTGCCGCCGGTGAGCACGCTGTTCGCCACCTTCCTCGGCAACAACCCGATCAGCCATCTGCTGGGGCCCAGCGGGGTGCTGGAGAAGCTGCCGGAGCACAGCGTCGCCACCCTGACCGGCACCCGGTTCTTCCCCGAGCTGGTCTCGGGGCCGTTCCACCACGGGCTCGTCACGGTCTTCAGCATGGCCACGGCCATGGCGCTCGTCGCCGCGCTCGCCTCCGGGCTGCGCGGGAGCCGCCGCGGGGCCGGGCCGGGCGGGAGTCCGCACGGGCACGACAACACGCAGAAGGGAAAGGGAACATGGCGAAAAGCGCCCTCCTCGTAATGGACGTCCAGCGGGGCATCGTCGACCGCTTCGGGGAGGACGGGGGTTATCTGCCGCGTCTGCGCCGTGCCACGGAGGCCGCACGCGCGGCGGGTACGCCGGTGATCTACGTCGTCATCGGCTTCCGCCCGGGCCACCCCGAAGTGAGCCCCCGTAACAAGTCGTTCGGCGCGCTGGCGCAGGGCGGCGGCTTCGCCGAGGGCGATCCCGGCGCCGCGATCCACCCGGAGATCGAGCCGGAGCAGGGCGATGTGGTGGTGACCAAGAAGCGGGTCAGCGCCTTCGCGGGCAGCGATCTGGAGACGGTGCTGCGGGCGGGCGGTGTGGAGGAGCTGGTCCTCACCGGCATCGCCACCAGCGGTGTGGTGCTCTCCACCCTCCGCCAGGCCGCGGACCTCGACTTCGGCCTGACCGTTCTCGCGGACGGCTGTCTCGACGGGGATCCCGAGGTGCACCGGGTGCTGACGGAGAAGGTGTTCCCCCGGCAGGCGGAGGTGACGACGGTCGAGGAGTGGGCGTCGGCGCAGGGCGCGGGGCGGTAGCGGCCGTCAACGGGGGCCGGGCGGACGGGAGTCGAGGCCGGCGTAGGGGGCCGGGACGGAGCTTCGGGGCGTACGGGGGACGTGGCCCCGGGGGCGCGAGTGAGCCGGTCTCGCGGGCGGGGCCCGCCCCTTCGGCCGGGGGCGGGTCCGTCAGTCGGGCCACTCCGGAGGGCGCTTCTCCAGGAAGGCCGCCATCCCCTCGCGGGCGCCCGGCAGTTGAGAGGCGGCGGCCATCACTTCGAGCGCGAGCTGATAGGCGTCGGCCTCGGGCCGGTCGAGCTGGGCGTAGAGGGTCTGCTTGCCGAGCGCCTTGGCGGCGCGGCTGCCGCGGGTCGCCCGGCCGAGCAACTCCGCGACGGCGTCGTCGAGTTCGGCGTCCGGCACGACCCGGTTGACCAGGCCCCAGTCCGCCGCCGTCGCCGCGTCGACGGTGTCGCCGGTCAGGGCCATCTCCATCAGCCGCTTCCGTCCGATGGAGCGCGCCACGGGCACCGCGGGCGTATGACAGAACCAGCCGCCCTTGCCGCCGGGCAGCGCGAAACCGGCGGACTCCGCGGCCACCGCCAGGTCGCACGAGGCGACGAGCTGGCATCCCGCGGCCGTCGCCAGGCCGTGCACCCGCGCGATCACCACCTGCGGCACGGACTGGACCGTCCGCATCAACTCCGTGCACAGCCGCAGCAGTTCACGGACGCCCACCAGATCGCGGGAGGCGACGTCGCCGAAGTCGTGGCCCGCGGAGAAGACCGGTCCGTCCGCGGCCAGGACGATGCCCGTCGCGTCGCTGCCGCCGGCCTCGGCGAACGCGTCGCGCAACTCGGCCAGATGCTCCGCCGTCAGCGAGTTCCGCCGCCGTGCGCGGTTCATCGTGATCGTCACGGTCGCGTCGTCGCGCTTCACCAGGATGTGCTCGTACTCCGCCACCGGGCCACCGTAACCCGCCCTGTAGCACGGCGGGTTCGGTCGTTCCGTGCGCCGCTCGTCCGCCCCCGGGATCCGCCGGGCCCGTCCCGTACGCCGGTCACTTCCGCCAGAACAGATGGTGGCTCACGCCGCTGGGGCTGGGCACGATCTCCAGGTGGTACCGGTCGAGCAGCTCGTCGGGGGTCTCCCACAGCCGCAGTCCGGTGTCGAGCGTCACCGGCGCGACGGCCACATGCAGGGTGTCGACGAGACCGGCGTCGAGGAACTCACGGACGGTGGTGACCCCGCCGCCGAGCCGTACGTCCTTGCCCCGCGCGGCCTTCCGCGCCTGCTCCAGCACGGCGGCCGGTTCGCCGTCGACGAAGTGGAACGTGGTGTCGGAGAGGGTGAACGACGGACGCGGGTGGTGGGTCAGGACGAACACCGGTGTGTGGAACGGCGGTTCGTCTCCCCACCAGCCGCGCCACTCGTGGTCCTTCCACGGCCCGCGCTGCGGCCCGAACTTGTTGCGGCCCATGATCTCGGCGCCGATGTTGTGGGTGAAGTCCCGGGTGAAGTAGTCGTCCAGGCCGCGGCTTCCCCCGGGGTCGGTGCGGTTGGGCCAGCTCGCCGTGGCACCGGCCCAGGCGAACAGCCGCCCGGGGTCGACATGGCCGAACGGCCGCTCGAAGCTCTGCTCCGCGCCCGCGGCGACACCGTCACGCGAGACGGTGAAGTTCTGCACTCTCAGTAGCTGGTTCACGTGGTCCTCCTGGGGTTGCCGGCAACGGTGGTGACTCCCCGGGCGAGCGAAACTCATCGGTGGGTCCGCCATGGGCCGGGAGCGGGGGCCGTGCGGCGTGCCGTACTGGCGCCCTGGGGTTCGTACGCGGTGGGGACGGGCGTCACCGCGCACCCGTGGTCACCGCACAGGCGTCGTCACCGATCAAGCGTCGTCACCGTGTCGCGGTCGCCGCCCGTGGAATCGTCCGCTGCCGTGAACTCCCCGCGGACGGCGCGGAGTCGGAGGCCCCCGCCGCCGTCCCGGACACTCCCGCCGTCCCGTCCGTGTCGTGCGTCTCGCTCGTTCCGTCCACCCGCCCGGGAGTCAGGCACTGGGCCCCGTCCAGGAGTTCGTCGATCAGCTCGTCCATGCCGATGCGCCGCTCGACCCGGGTGAGTTCGGCCGGGCGGGCGCCGGTGGTGACGCGGCGCGGGGCGAGCAGCGTGCAGCAGTCCTCGTCCGGCAGGACCGAGATCTCCGCGGTGCCGACGGACCGCGCCTCGTCGATGATCTCCTGCTTCTCCCAGCCCAACAGCGGGCGCAGCACGGGCAGTTCGGCCGCCTCGTCGACGGTGCCGAGGTTGGTGAGGGTCTGGCTGGCGACCTGCCCGAGGTTGTCCCCGCTGACGAGCGCCTCGGCGCCCAGCCGCCCGGCCAGCGCGCACGCGGTGCGCACCATCAGCCGCCGCTGTGCGACGACTTGGAGCTTCTCCGCGCCTGCGAGGGCCAACTGCTTCTGTGCCGTGCCCAGCGCGACGACGTGCAACTGCCCTGCCGGCTGGTAGCGGTTGAGCTCGCGGGCGAGCGCGTACGCCTTGTACGTGGACGACGGATCCGTGTACGGGGCGCCCGTGAAGTGGACGAAGTCGCAGTGCAGGCCCCTGCGGATCGCCCGGTGCGCGGCCACGGGCGAGTCGTAACCGCCGGAGAGCAGCGCCAGCGCGCGCCCGCTGGAGCCCACCGGCAGCCCGCTCTGACCGGGGAGGCGGAGCCAGGAGAGATAGCTGTCCTTGCGGGCGACCTCGACGGTGAGATCGACGTCCGGCGTGGACAGGTCCACGGGCAGGCCGAGTTCGCGCTGCACACGCGAGCCGACGGCCGCGGAGAGGCGGGAGGAGGTGAGCGGGAAGGTCTTGTCACGCCGGCGCGCGTGCACGGCGAAGCTGAGGCCGCGACGTGTCTCGCGCAGCGCGCCGAGCGCGTCCACGGCGGCGGCGCCGATGTCGTCCACGGTGGAGGGCACCCGTAGCGCGGGCTGGACGAGGCTGAAGCCGACGACGCGGCGGGCCCGTTCGACCAGCTCCTCCACCGGCACGCCCTGACCGCCCAGCACCGTCACGTTCGGCTCGTACTTGATCCACGTCGAGCCGCCGACGCCGCGCAGCGCCAGCCGCAGATTGCCGTGCAGCCGGTCCTGGAAGGCCGCCTTGTTGCGCCCCTTCAGGAAGACCTCGCCGTGCTTGAGCAGCACGCACCACCGGTGCCGCGCGAGACCGGGCGCTCCCGTGATCTCCCCGGGCCGGAACGGTGGCGCAGCGGTCGTGTCCTTCACGGAACTCTCCTTCGCGAGTCGCGTCGCGGCGGACACGGGGGCGAAGGACCGGCCGGCGGTGCGCGTACCGCCGCGTCGCCGCGGCGGTACGTACCGTGCCGTCGTCCGCGACTCGCCCTCGAAGCCGCCGATGTCACCGCGCGGACGCCCTGCGCGGGGCAGCGGCAGGTCTTCGGACTCGTGGGCGCGCCCGGACACGCCGGACACCTACTGACCGTCGCTTCCCGGCGCAGGGCGCCAGTGCTCGATGACGGTGGTCGTTCCCACTCACCGCTGCGGGGCAGTCCCGGATTCACACCGGATTCCCTCTTACGACGCGCCTGCCCGGCGGACAGGGCGAACCGGCTGCACGTCCAGCCTACGGAAGCGGGCCGGGGACCGGCGAACGAGGACGGTCACCGGCGTACGAGGGGTGGGGCGTGCGGCGGCCACGCGCCCCGAGCCGTCAGCGGAGCGCGGCCACCACCGCGTCGCTCGCCGAGCACCACACCTGCCGTGCCTCGGCGAAGCCGGCGTCCAGCAGGGCGCGGAGATGCCAGTCGGTGGTGGTGGGCCGGTCGCCCTGCGGCGCGGAGCGGGGCACGGAGGGGTGGCGGGGGTCGCCGAGGAGGCCGAAGCGGCGGCGGGCCGGTTCGGCGAGCGCCGGGTCGTCGGCCACGGCCCGCCACCACGCGGCCCAGTCCTGTGCGCCGTCGGCCCGTTCGCGGTCCTTGCGGGCCTCGGTGTGGGCGTGGACCGCGGCGTTGATGCGGGGCGCCGACTCGTCGGTCATGTGGTCCGCGTTAAGGAAGACGCCGCCGTCCCGCAGCAGCCCGTGCAACTGCCGGTAGAGGGCGGCGAGCGGTTCGGTCTCCAGCCAGTGCAGGGCGGTGGCGGTGAGCACCGCGTCGTACGAGCCGTGCGGCAGCAGCTCCGGCCAGGACGGGTCGGTGAGGTCGGCCGTCACGAACCGCACGCGTTCGTCGTCCCCGAAGTGGCCCCGAGCGATGGTGAGAAGGGCCGGGTCCAGATCGACGGCCGTGCTGCGGGCGCCGGGGAACCGGCGCAGCAGCCGGTCGGTGACGGTGCCCGTGCCGCAGGCGAGGTCGAGGACCAGCGGCTCGCTGCCGACGAGGGCCTCCGCCGTATCCAGCATCACCCGGAACCGCTCCTCGCGGTCGGGCATGTACCACTCCTGCTGTCGGTCCCAACTGGCCTGCCAGGACTGCCAGTCGGCGTCCGTCGTCGTCGCCGTGTCGGTCACGGGTACCTCCTGTGCTCGGTGTTCGGGATGGGTCTCGACAGATGCCGGTGTGTGTGGACGTCGTCGGAGGGCGGCTGGGAGCAGCGGCCGGTGCCCGGCTCACGGCACCGGTTCGGCCTCGGTCAGCCGGCGGGTCGCCCGTGCCCGCGGTGCGCCCAACACCTCCCGTACGCCGCCCTGTTCGGCGACGCGTCCGCCGTCCAGCACGAGGACCCGGTCGGCCACCGCGCTCAGCGTCCGCAGGCCGTGGCCGATCCAGAGCACCGCCGTGCCCTGCTCCCGGCGCAGTCGGGCCACTTCGGCCGTGACACGGGCCGCGGCGTCCTCGTCGAGGGCGCTGGTGATCTCGTCGCACAGCAGCACCGAAGGGCGGGCCAGCGCGGCGCGTGCGAAGGCCGCCCGTTGCAGTTCGCCGCCGGAGAGGCCCGAGGGCGGGCGGTCCGCCGTCCGCAGCCCGACGCCGAGCCGTTCGAGCAGCTCCGCGGCCTCCTCGGCGGCCCGTTCCGGAGGCAGACCGCGAAGCCGTACGGCGGTACGGGCCACCTGTCGCAGCACCGTGCGCCGGTCGTCGAACGAGCCGCGCGTCTCCTGCCATACGTACTGCACACGGCGCTTGTCCTCCGCCGTACGCCGGCGCAGCACGGGCAGCGGCTCCCCGTCCAACAGCAGTTCGCCGTCGTGGCGTTCGTGGAGTCCGGCCACACAGCGCGCCAGGGTCGTCTTGCCGCTGCCGGAGCGGCCCGTGACACCCAGACACTCTCCGGGACGCAGATCGAGGCGGACGTCGTGCAGCACCGGGTCCCGGCGGCCCGCGCCCAACCACGCGGTGAGACCGGCCACTTGGAGCACGGGCGAGGACTGCGGCACTCGACCCCCCGGTGCCTGCGCCGGTGTCGGCACCGTCTCCGCGGACTCATGTTCCGGTGCCGCACGCGCCGTCGACCGCCGCGTCCGTCCCGTCCCGGCGCCCCGTGCGGCGTCCAGCACACGCGCCGCCGGGCCCTCGTCCACGGTGCGCCCGTCTTCGAGACGTACGGCCCTCGTGGCCAGCGCCCGCACCAGGTCGTGGTCGTGGGTGAGCAGCAGCACGGTCAGCCCCTCGTCCACGAGCAGGGCCAGTTCGCGCGTCATGTCGCGCCGGGTGACGGCGTCGAGCCCCGTGCCCGGTTCGTCGAGGACGAGTGCGCGCGGCCCGCAGACGAGCGTCTGGGCGAGGGCGACGCGCTGTCGCTGCCCGCCGGAGAACTGATGCGGGAAGCGCCTCATCACCCCGCGACCGCAGGGCAGTTGGGCCTGCCGCAGGGCGTCGGCGACATTACGGCGGGCCGCCGCCCGAGCCGCGAGGGCGGACCGCGTCCGGGCGTCCGCCCGGTGCAGCCGGGCCAGTTCGGTCAGTACGGAGCCGATGCGCCGCGGCGGATTGAGCGTCGACGCCGGATGCTGCGGCATATAGGCCACGGTCCCGCCGCGTACCCGGGCCGCCTCGGCGGTCGCGCCCGTCCCGTCCACGACGCGGACGCCGTCCACCCGTATGTCGCCCCACAGCCGTACCCCGGGCTCCGCCTCGCCGAGCAGCGCGAGCGCCGTCGTGGTCTTACCGCTGCCCGACGGGCCGACCAGCGCGGTCACTTGACCCTCCGGGACGCTCAACTCGACGCCGTCCAGCAGCATCGCGTCGCCGCAGCGCGCCGTCAGACCGCGCACGGTGATCAGCGGATCCGTCATCGCGCACCTCCGCCGGAGCGGGCGGCGTCCGTGCGGATGCGGTGCGACTCCCGTGCTGCGGGCGGCCGTTGGCGGGTCCGGCGCACCAACCGGTCGGCCACCAGGTTCAGTCCGACGGTGAACATCACGAGCAGGGCCGCGGGCGCGCACACCGCGAGCGGCTGGACGAGCAGCGCCTCACGGCTCGCGGCGATGGTGACGGCCCAGTCCGGGGCGGTCGGCTCC
This sequence comes from Streptomyces nanshensis, assembly GCF_001751255.1. Lineage (GTDB taxonomy): Bacteria > Actinomycetota > Actinomycetes > Streptomycetales > Streptomycetaceae > Streptomyces > Streptomyces nanshensis_A. The sequence goes on from NZ_LJGW01000149.1 coordinate 9,423, forward strand.
AGGCCCAGGCCGAGGAAGTTGGCGGCGGCCACGGTGAAGACGGCACCGGCGACGCGCGTACCGGCGTCGGCCGTGACCACCGGCACCACCGAGCGCCCCACGTACCCGGCCAGGATCCGCAGCCGTGACTCGCCCTGCTGCCGCATCGCCTCGACCACGGGGCTGCTCGCGGCGTCCAGGGCCGCCGCCCGTACCAGCCGCGCCACCGCGGGCACGTTCACCAGCGCCACCGCGAGCGCGATGGCGAGGGGCTGCCCGCGCCACCACACCGCCGTGACGCTGATGACGAGCAACGAGGGGACGGGCTGCACGACTTCGACCGGCCGCAGCAGCAGCTCCTCCAGCCACCGGTGCCGTGTCACCGCCGCGGCCAGCCCGAGCGGAGCACCGGCGAGATACGCCAGGGCGACCGCGCCGAGCGCCGCGCCCAGCGCGCTGCGTCCGCCGCGCAGCAGCAGCGTGAGCACGTCGCGGCCCATGCCGTCGGTGCCGAGGGGGTGCCCCGCTCCCGTCGCGTACGGTGCGCCGTCGGGCGACGCGGCCCAACTCGCCGCGTACGGGCCAAACATGGCGACGGCGAGCGGCAGGGCCAGCAGCAGCGGTCCGCACGCGCGCGCTGCACGGCGCACAACTGCCGTACGCCGCACGCCCCGTGGCGCGGACGGCACGGCCCCGGACGAAGTGTCCCCGGCCGAAGTAGCCCCGGACGAGGCCGAGTCGGGCGACGCCGAGTGGGACGAAGCTGCGTCGGGCGACGCCACCGTGGTGTCTCCGTACGACGTCACCGCAGCACCTCCGTACGGGGCGCGAGCCGGCGGCAGGCCAGGTCCGCGAGCAGGTTGAAGAGCAGCGCCGCCGCGGCGAGCAGCAGCGTCAGCGCCTGGACGGTGGGGACGTCGCGGCTGCGGACCGCTTCGATGAGCGCCGTCGCCACGCCGGGAACGGCGAACACCGCCTCGACCACCAGTACGCCGCCGAGGAGATGGTCCCCGGTACGGGCCAGCTCCTGGATGCCCGGCACCGCCGCGTTCGGCAGCACGTGCCGGAGCACCACCGTGCGGCGGGGCACCCCGAGGCGGCGCGCCTGCACCGCGTACCCGGCGTGCAGGGCGGTGATCGTGCCCGCCCGTACCTGGCGCGAGAGCAGGCACACCGTACGGGCCAGCAGCACCGCGACGGGCAGCACCAGCAGCGCCGGACGGGCCAGCAGCCCGGCCCCGTCCACGCCGATCCATGTCGCCGGCAGCCAGCCCAGCCGCAGCCCGAAGACGGCGACGAGGGCGAGGGCGAGGACGAAGTCCGGTACGGAGCTCAGCGCCAGCGTGGCCGCCGACAGCCCCCGGTCCAGTCGGCCGCCCTCGCGCAGCCCCATCACCAGACCGAGCACGAGGGCGAGCGGCACCACGACGGCGAGCGTCACCAGCGCGAGCACCGCGGTGGCGCCGGCGGCGTCGGCGAAGATGCGCGCGACGGGCTCGTCACTGGTCAGGGAGGTGCCCAGGCGCCCGTGCAGCAGCTCGCCCGCCCAGTGCGCGAAGCGCTCCGACAGGGGCCGCTCCAGGCCCAGTCGGGCACGGAGTTCGCCGATCTGGGCGAGCCCGGCCTGCTCGTTGAAGCGGACGGTGGCGGCGTCGCCGGGCAGCAGAGAGGTCAGCAGGAAGACCAGAACGGTCAGCAGCGCCAGTTGGACGGCGGTCAGCGACAGCCGGCGCAGCAGATAACCGCCCATCTCAGGCCAGCCGTACGGTGTCGAACCGGGCCCAGTCCCGGGTGTTCGGGGGAGCGGCACGTACGCCGTGCAGCCGCCGGGAGACGGCGTTGAGCCAGTCCGGATGGCCCCACAGCAGCAGTCCGCCCTTGTCGCGGAGCGTGCGCTGCACGGCGGTGTAGCGGCGGGCACGCCGGTCGGCGTCCTTGATGCTCTGGGCGTCGCGGAAGTCGGCGTCGAAGTCCTTGTGGCGCCAACGGGTGCCGTTCTGCGGGGAGTCGGAGAGCAGCCGCTCCGATATGTAGGTGGGGATCGGCATGGCGCCGCTGCGGTGGCTGGTGATCGTGCCGGTGCGCAGGATGTCGGTGAAGTAGCTCTCGGGCGGGCCCGTGGTGACGTCGATGCGCAGGCCCGCCTCGGCGGCCTGCCGGGAGAAGAGGTGTGCCGCGTCGACGAAGGTGTCGGTGGCGGTCGAGGTGTAGAAGGTCAGCTTCTTGTTGAGCACACCGGAGCGGCGCAGCAGGCGCTTCGCCTCCGCCACGTCGCGTTCGCGCTGGGGCACGCCGTCGGGGTAGTAGGCGAAGCCCTTGCCGTACATGTCGTTGCCGACGCTGCCGCGTCCGCCGAGCACGACCTCGACGAGCCGCGGCCGGTCGGCCAGCAGCTTCATCGCCATCGCCGCGTCGGGGTCGTCGAAGGGCGGGCGGTCGGTCTTGAGGAGGACGCCCTCCACACCGCAGGCGGGAGCGTCGACGATCCGTACGGCGGACTCCCCGCGCACGGTACGGGCGAAGGCCGGGCTCATCTCGTGCGCGTACTCGATCTCCCCGGCGCGTACGGCGTTCGACCGTGCCTCCGTCTCCGCCGAGAGGATGTGCAACTCGTCGATGTGCGCGGGGCCGCCCCAGTAGTCGTCGAAGCGCTGTCCCGTGAAGTGCCGCCCCGGGGAGAACGAGCCGAACGTGAACGGCCCCGTACCCACCGGCTTGTGAGGATCCCGGTAGCGGCGGCTGACGACGAAGGTGCCGGTGAAGGCCAGCAGGGACGGCAGTTCGGCGTGTGGACGCCTGAGCCGCAGTTCGACGCCGTGCTCGCCCAGCGCACGCGAGCGCTTCAGATCGATGAGCGACAGGGAGCTCTTCGCGAGCCGTTCGGCGCTCTTCGGGTCGAGGATGCGCGCCAGCGTGAAGAGGACGTCCTCGGGCTCCAGCCGGCGCCCGTCGTGGAAGCGCGCCGGGCGCAGTCGCAGCCGCCACACGGTGAGGTCGTCGCTCGCCTCCCAGCGCCGCACCAGCCCCGGCACCGGCCGGAGTCCGGAGTCGAGTTCGACGAGTTTGTCGAAGACCGCCTTGTGCCGCGCCTGGTCCACGAACTGCCGCCCCACATGCGGGTCCATGGTCTCCTTCGCACCGAACCCGGGGAACGCGGCCCGCACCGAGCCGCCCTTGCCCGAAGCGGACCCACCGCCACCGCAGGCCCCGAGCAGCACGGGCGCGGAGGCGGCACCGGCGAGGCCGAGGAATCCACGACGACTGCTCATGACCGGGCCTCCAGGGGGTCTGCGGGGCGCGCTGGCCGCACTATTGCGAATAGAGTGCATCTACTGGTACCAGGCAAGACAAGACCACAGGGCGACGGAGCACGTCAATCGACGGCAGGGGGTGGGGGAGGGGCGCTCCGGTGAACTTCCGTACGGGCGGGGCCGGTTGGGAGACCGGGACCGGTCGGCGGCGCGGACGCGGACGCGGGCGCGTGTGCGGGGCGTGTGCGTGTACGGGTGCGGGGGAACGGGCCCCGCCGGGACCCCCGTACGGTGTGCGATCGTGGACGGCAGAGCCCGGCAGGCTCCTGGACGAGGTGCGCCGTACCCAGTCATGACAAGACGGCGCGAAGGGGTCTGTCATGGCGTGGATCGTTCTTGTGCTGTCCGGAGTCCTGGAAGCGGTGTGGGCGACCGCGCTCGCCAAGTCCGAGGGTTTCCAGCGCCTTTGGCCGAGCACCGTCTTCGCCCTCGCGCTGCTGCTGAGCATGGCGGGCCTCTCCTACGCGCTCCGCACGGTCCCCGTAGGCACCGGCTACGCGGTGTGGGTGGGCATCGGCGCGGCCCTCACCGCGACGTACGCGATGCTCTTCGGCGGCGAGTCCGCGGGCGTGCTGAAGCTGCTGCTCCTGGCGGGGATCGTGGGCTGTGTGGCGGGGCTGAAGCTGACGCACTGACGGGGACGCCGCGGACGGCGGCCGGGAGGCCCAATACCCTGTGCAGCGTGCCGACTTCGATCTACCACGTGCGCAAGATCTCGCTCGGTCTCAAGCGCAAGTACCGGATCTCCGCCGACGACGGGGACGGGAGACCGGGCAAGCCGCTCGGCTACGCGGAGAAGAAGCTCAAGACGTCCGACGAGCTGGACGTCTACGGGGACGAGCAGCGCAGCGAGAGGCTGGTGACCGTCCGCGAGAGCTCGAAGGGCTGGCTCGCCGCCCTCACCGGCTACGAGGTCTTCGACCCCGAGGGCCTGCTCCTCGGCTCCTTCGGGCTGCTGCCGAGGAAGTCGGTGGACCGTACGACCTGGGAGTTCGAGCAGCCGGGCCTCGGCAGGCTCACCGGTACCGAGCGGAGCGTCGCGACCGCGCGGGCCAGGCGGCTGCTGACCCTGTTCGACACGGTCGGTGAGATCGCCGGGGCCGTGGTGAAGTACCACTTCGACTTCACACGGGACGGCGAGCCCGCCTTCAGCATCGACAAGCCCAAGGTGTTCGACGACTGGTACCGCCTGACCGTCCACGAGGACGCCGTCGACAGGCGGTTGCTCTTCGCGCTGGCGGTGACGATGGAGGCCCGTCAGCGCGGCTAGGGCGTGTCCGCATCGCCCCGTCGGGGGCCCGCCGCACGTCAGCGGCGGAACGGACGGGCCCGTGCACAGGGATACGGAGAAGCCCGCCTCCGCCGTAAGCTCGGTTCCGCGTGTGGCGGGAGGAGGCTGGGATGGCCGGAACGACGTCGGCGTCGACGGGCAGCACGGTGGCCGAGGTGACGGCCGAGCTGGCCGGGCTCGAAGACCCGAAGATCCGCGCGGTGAACGAGCGGCACGGTGACGACCACGGCGTGAACCTCACCAAGCTGCGCGCGGTCGCGAAGCGGCTGAAGACGCAGCAGGAACTCGCCCGCGGGCTCTGGGAGACGGAGGACACCGCGGCGAGACTGCTGGCGCTGCTGATCTGCCGCCCGAAGGCGTTCGGGCGCGACGAGCTGGACGTCATGCTGCGCGGTGCGCGCACGCCCAAGGTGCAGGACTGGCTCGTGAACTACGTCGTGAAGAAGAGCCCGCACGCCGAGGAGCTGCGTGCGGCCTGGTTCGCCGACGCGGATCCGGCGGTCGCGAGCGCGGGCTGGGCGCTGACCGCCGACCGCGTACAGAAGAAGCCCGAGGGCCTGGACCTCGCCGGACTGCTCGACGAGATCGAGGCGGAGATGAAGGACGCCCCGGAGCGCCTGCAGTGGGCGATGAACCACTGCCTGGCCCAGATCGGCATCGCACACCCCGAACACCGCGCCCGCGCCCTCGCGATCGGCGAGCGCCTGGAAGTGCTCAAGGACTACCCGACGTCGCCGGGCTGCACGTCTCCGTACGCGCCCGCGTGGATCACCGAGATGGTGCGGCGGCAGCAGGGCGCGTAGGACGGCTCGCGCGGCCGTCCGTATACGCGGTCCGGCGCCCGCCGTCTCCTCCCGAGGGGCGACGCGGCGCGCGGACGTCCGTGGATACGCTGCGCGCGCACGCGCCGCCGGCCGACCGGGCGGCCATACGACGACAACTGGGGGCTCCCGTGGCGCTGTTCGGCAACGCACACACCATCGATCCGGCCAACGCGCAGCAGGAGTACGGGCGTCTGCTGGGACGGAGCGAACAGGTCCACGCGGCGTTTCTGCTGATCCGCGACACCATCCTGTTCACCGACCGGCGGCTGATCCTCATCGACAAGCAGGGCGTGACCGGCAGGAAGGTCGAGTACCACTCCGTCCCGTACCGGAGCATCACGCACTTCGCCGTGGAGACGGCGGGGACCTTCGACCTGGACGCGGAGCTGAAGATCTGGATCTCCGGCACCCGCGACCCCCTCATGAAGACCTTCACCAAGGGCGTCGACATCTACGAAGTGCAGGCCCTGCTCACGGAGTTCGTGGTGCGCTGACCCGGCAGCCGCACACGCCCGTCCCGCACACGTCGATCCCGCACGGGCGATCCCGCGCATCCCTTCCGTCATGGTTGGCGCAGAGCGTTCTGTACGCGCCCTGGCGCGCGCCGTCACGCTGGAACGGGCGTACGCGGAGCGCCGCGCACGCCCGCGGACGGACGCATGACGATCCGAGGCGAGGGGGCCGACGTTGGACGGTGACCCACCGCCGCCCTGCCCCTCACACGGAGAGAGCCCCTCTGACGGCGACGAGGACAACGACGGCAGCGACGGCCCCGGCGGCACCCACGGTCCCGGCAGCCGGGGCGTCGTGGTGGCCGCGCTCGTCCTGACCGTTCTCACCGTGCTGGCCGCGATCGCCGCCGCCCTCCAACTCCTCCTGTAGCGGCGGCAGTCGGGACATCGGGGCCGCGCTGTACACCAAGATCACGCTGCCCTAATCTTGGGCGCCTGCCCGGTGCCGACGCTGTGTTCGGGAGGTCGTTCGCGTGGTCCCGCAGGAGCAGGACGCGGACGGATCCGCGCTCCCTTCCCCGGCCGCCTCCGGCGCCGCCGCCCCGCACACCGCCACCGCCTCCCACTCCGCCACGGGTCCTGGCGACGAGCGCGACGAGCGCACCTCCGTCGTCGTCATCGGCGCGGGCCCCGCCGGTCTCACCCTCGCCCATCTGCTGCGCGCCGAGGGCGTGGACTGCGTCCTGCTGGAGGCCGAGAGCCGGGAGACCGTCGAACTGCTGCCGCGCGCGGGCTTCTTGGAGGAATGGGCCGTACGCGCCCTGGAGCGGCGCGGCCTCGCGGGACCGGGGCTGCTCTCCGCGGAGGCACACGGGGACTGCGAGTTCCGGCTGGACGGCACACGCCATCTCTTCCGCTACGGCGACCTCTCGGGCCACCGCCACATCGTCTATCCGCAGCAGCGGCTGGTGACGGACCTGGTGCGCGGGTACGCCGACGAGGCGGGCGGCGACGTGCGCTTCGGCGTCCGGGACGTGGCCGTGCACGGGATACGCACCAGCCGTCCCACCGTCACCTACACCGACCCCGGCGACGGCCAACCCCGCACGCTGGCCTGTGACTTCGTCGCCGGCTGCGACGGCGCGCGCGGCTCCTCCCGTGCCGCGATCCCCGAGGGCGGCGTCGAGGTCTTCCGGCAGGACCTGGGCGTGGGATGGCTCGCGCTGCTCGCCGAGGCGCCGCCGTCCGCGGAGCGGGTCGTCTTCGGGCTGCACCCGCAGGGCTTCGCGGCGCACATGGCACGCGGCCCGCGGACGACCCGCTACTACCTGGAGTGCCCGCCGGGGGACTCCCCGGACAACTGGCCGCACGAGCGCGTCTGGAGCGAACTGCGCACGCGGCTGCGCGCACGCGGTGCGCCTTCCCTCAACGAGGGCGAACTGATCGAGCGCCGCGTCCTCGACATGCACAGCTACGTGGTCGAGCCGATGACGTACGGGCGGCTGCACCTCGCGGGCGACGCGGCGCACCTGGTGGCGCCCGTCGCCGCCAAGGGCATGAACCTCGCCCTGAACGACGCGCTGTTGCTGGCCGACGCCTTCCGCGCGTACTACCGGGAGGGCGACGACAGCGGTCTCGAAGGGTATTCGGACGCCTGTCTGCGGCGGGTGTGGCAGTACCAGGACTTCAACGCGTGGCTCTCGGAGACCGTACACGGACCGTCGTCGGGCGACGCGTTCCGCGCGGGGACGGCCGCGGCGCGGCTGCGGCGCATGACCCGCTCCGAGCGGGCGGGCCGTGCGGTCGCCGCCCTCTACATCGGCAGCGACGCGGACCACTGAACGGGCGCCCGCCCGCAGTGACTTGGGCCGCCTGCCCGCGCACGTCCGGGCTTCCGCCGCGACCGCCGGGCTGCCGCCGTCCCGCCGTGCTCCCGTATGCGATGTCCTGCGCCCCTGGCGTCCGGAGGTTTCCTCTGACTATTGTCAGAGAATGAACGATGCGCAGATCGAACAGGTACGGCGGTTCAACCGCACCGTCACCGAACGCGTGGGCGTGCTCCGCGATCATTACCTCGGGCTCGACCGCCCCATCGGCGAGGCCCGGCTGCTGTGGGAGGTCGGCGCGGAGGGCCGGGACGTCCGCGGTCTGCGCGAGCGCCTCTCCCTCGACTCCGGTTACGTCAGCAGGCTGCTGCGCTCGCTGGAGGCCGACGGCATGGTGACGGTCGAACCGCAGCCCGAGGACCGGCGGGTGCGCACCGTACGGCTGACCGAGGCCGGACGTGCCGAGCGCGCACGGCTCGACGAGCGCAGCCACGGGCTGGCCGGGTCCCTGCTGGAGCCCCTCAACTCCGCACAGCGCGAGCGGCTGGTCGCCGCCATGGCCGAGGTCGACCGGCTGCTGACCGCCGCGACCGTCACCGTCGACGCCGTCGATCCCGGCCATCCCGACGCCGAACACTGTCTGCGCTCCTGCTACGAGGAGTTCCAGGAACGCTTCGACTCCGGCTTCGACTCCACCCGCAGCCTGCTGCCCGATCCGGGCGAACTCCGGCCGCCCCGCGGCCTGTTCCTCGTCGCCCGGCTGCACGGCGAACCCGTCGGCTGCGGCGGCCTGAAGCTGCCGGCGGACGCTCCCGCCGAGATCAAGCGGATGTGGGTCGCGCCGCGCGCCCGCGGACTGGGCCTCGGCCGCCGCTTCCTGGCCGAACTGGAGGCCCGCGCCCTGGAACACGGCCGCGACCTACTGCGCCTGGACACCAACAAGACGCTCACGGCGGCGATCGGCCTCTACCACTCCTGCGGGTACGAGGAGATCCCCGCCTTCAACGACGAGCCGTACGCACACCACTGGTTCGAGAAGCGGATCGCCGGCGCGGCGCCGCGGCCGGAGTGACCGGGGCACACTGACCGCGGCCCGCGGCAACGTACGCCTCGACCTTGGCCGGTCGGGACGCCCTCGCCGGCGGCCCCGACTCGGTCGTGGGCTCGGTCGGGTCGTCCGTGCCGTACGCGCTCGGCACCTCCCGTACGGGCCCGTCTCACGCGGCGAATCCCAGGTGACCGCGTCGTGAGCGGCGGGCGATACTGGTCCGCGACCGAGTAGGTGTACCAGGAAACGGAGTCGCGGTGGACGGCGCGGAGACCACAGGAGAGGACACCGCGCGAGCGGAGGGCGGACGGTCCGGACCGGCCGGGCCGGACCTCCCGGCGGCACGGGACGTGCCCGTCAACGACCCGCCGCCGCACGCCGGTTGGCGCCGGCTGATGATGGACACCCGTCCGCTGCGCCATCTGCCCTTCCGCCGGCTGTGGTCCTCCACGGCCCTCACCGCCATGGGCAGCCAGTTGACCGCCGTGGCCGTGCCCAAGCAGGTGTACGACATCACCGGCTCCTCGGCCTGGGTCGGCTACGCCAGCTTCGCCGGGCTGATACCGCTCGTGCTCTTCGCGCTCTGGGGCGGTGCGATCGCGGACACCGTGGACCGGCGCAAGCTGCTGCTCGTCTCCAACGCGGGCATCGCGGTGACCTCGCTGCTGTTCTGGGTGCAGGCGGCCACCGGCGCCGAGTCGGTCCTGCTGCTGATGGTGCTGCTCGCCTCGCAGCAGGCGTTCTTCGGCATCAACCAGACCACCCGCAGCGCCTCCATCGCCCGGCTGGTGTCCCTGGAGGAGCTGCCCGCCGCCAACGCGCTGATGTCGACGGTGAGTTCCATCGGAATGGTCTTCGGACCCCTGCTGGCCGGTGCGCTGATCCCCGTCATCGGGCTGCCGGAGCTGTATCTGATCGACGCGGTGGGACTGTGCGTGGCGCTGTGGGCGGTGTGGCGGCTGCCCGCCCTGCCGCCGCTGACCCGTACCGGGACGGAGCCCCGTACGACGGCGGGGACGAAGACGGGGACGAAGCCCGGTACGGCGAAGGCGGCCGGGACCAAGACGGGGGCCGAGACCGGGACCGGGAGCGGGGCCGCGGCTCCGCGCGTCGCCGGCTGGCGTGAAGTGGCCGCCGGATTCCGGTACATCGTCGCCAGCCGGGTGCTGCTGCTCTCCTTCATCGCCGACATCGTCGCCATGGTCTTCGGCATGCCCCGCGCCCTCTTCCCGCAGCTCGCCGCCACGACGTACGCGCCGTGGGGCGAAGGGCTCGCCCTGGGCCTGCTGTTCGCGGCGATCCCGATCGGGGCGGTCGCGGGCGGGCTGTTCTCCGGGATCTTCTCCCGGGCGCGCAACCACGGCGTCATGGTCATCGCCTCCGTCGTCGCCTGGGGGATCGCGGTCGCGGGCAGCGGCCTGAGTTCGAGCCTCTGGTGGGCGGCCGCCTTCCTGATGGCGGGCGGCGTCGCCGACATGATCTCCATGGTCTTCCGCGGCGCCATCCTCCAGTCCGTGGCCACCGACGACATGCGGGGCCGTATGCAGGGGGTGTTCACGGTCGTGGTGGCGGGCGGCCCGCGCGTGGCGGACCTGGTGCACGGCATGGCGGGCGCCGCCCTCGGCACGCGTACGGCTGTCACCGCGGGCGGCCTTCTCGTCGTCGTCGCCATGCTGGTCCTGGCGGTCGCGATGCCCGCGCTGCGCCGCTACCGGGCCTGATCCCGGGGGACGAGGGAACGCCGGGCACCGCTCCGCGTCGCTTCCCGCGCGGCCCAACTGCCCGCCGCCGCAGGGGGATTGGTACGAACTTGTTGACAACGGTGTCACCACACAGGAGTCTTCTGAGAGCGCTCTCTGCTCCTCCTCGCAGCGCCGGGAACGGCGGTGCGGACGCTCCACCCTGGCCGGACGCGGCAGCCGCACGATCACCGACGCGCCCGCGCTCCACCCCCCCCAACCCCCGAGCCCGGGAGGAAAGTTGCTCTCCGTATTGCCCGCACGCCACCGACGGCCGGCTCTGCTGCTCGCCGCACTCGTCCTCGCCCTGCTGGCGCTGGCCGCGTTCGCCTTCACCTCGCCGTCGGCGCAGGCCGCGCCCCCGGCGCACGCGGACGCCGCCAAGGCCGTCGCCGCGGGCGACCCCCCGCCGGACGACTTCTGGGGCGACACCGACAGCATCCCGCCCGCGAACAACGTGCTGACGGTGAAGGTCCTCAACAAGACCAACGGCAAGTACCCCGACGACCAGGTCTACTGGACGTTCAACGACGAGACCCACACCATCGCCGAGCAGTCCACCGTGGACATGGCGGCCAACAGCGCGGGCCGGATGACCTTCCATCTCGGGTCGCCCGACAGCAAGTTGACCGACTTCATCGAATTCACCGTCGGCGACGACGTGTTCAACGGCAACACCACACGCGTCGACGGCTTCGGCCTGAAGCTGGCCATGCGTCTGCACTCGCACGACGGCGACGACGTGCAGGTGGGCGAGGACTACTCGACGTTCCAGCAGAGCCGGGAGGAGACCTTCGCGCAGTTCAAGGACGAAGTGCCGGACGAGTTCGACGGGCTCGCCGACGCCGACCAGAACAGCATCCTCGCGCCCCGCAGCTCTCCCGACTTCCAGGACGGCGGCGCGCACGCGGACTACTTCGCGTCCTACGCGCAGTCGGCCGGCGTCGACGCGTCCACCGCGGAGATCATGGGCTGCTCCGGAGCGCTCTCCGAGGAGGCCGGCAAGTGCTCCGCGGTCAACCGGCACGTGGCGCATCTCCCGGAGTCGGACTGGTCCGACCCGAGCAAGTACTACCAGGAGGGACCGGCCAACTACTACGCCAAGTTCTGGCACGACCACGGCATCAACAACCTGGCGTACGGATTCCCTTACGACGACTTCGCGGGCCAGTCCTCGTTCGTCTCGCACAACGACCCGCAGTGGCTGGCGGTCGCCGTCGGCTGGTGACGGCGCACGGGCACAGGCCCGTACGACCCCAACAGCCACAGCCACAGCGGCAGTCGCGCACCGCATGAGCGGGCCCGGCACCCCCGGAACGACCGGAGGTGCCGGGCCCGTCGCATGCGCCCGCGAAAAGGGGGGCTCATCGCGTAGGCCCGGGAAAAGGGGCCCGCGGAAAAGGCCCCGCGTACACCGGGGCCGGTGCACGGGCGTAAAAGACGGATGACGCCGCGGTTTCCTCTCCCCGTTCCGCGAAGAGCGGAGACGAGGCATCGACCAGACCGTGGGGACCATCGATTTTTTCCTCTGGTTGGGAGCGAGAGCGCCACCTACGCTGCTGCGCACCCCCGGCTACGGGAGATCCCCGCTGATGTAGGAGCACCGATGGCAACCACGCTTGCGGATGACCGGGCCACGCAAAAAGGTCTACGACGCAGCGTCATCGCTGGGTCGATCGGCGTCCTCGTCCACTGGTTCGACTGGGCGGTGTACGCCTACATGGCCACGACGATGGCGGACATCTTCTTCCCCAACCAGGACGGTACGGCGAGCCTTCTCTCCGTATTCGCCGTGTTCGCCGTCGCGTTCTTCGTCCGGCCGCTGGGATCCGTCATCTTCGGTCACTTGGGAGACCGCTTCGGCCGCAAGAAGACGCTTTCCCTGGTCATCATCTCCATGGCCGCCGGAACTCTGCTGCTCGGTCTGATACCGGGCTACGGAACGATCGGTCTGGCGGCGCCGGTACTTCTCGTCGTCGCCCGCGTCATCCAGGGAATCGCCGCCGGCGGTGAGTTCGGCTCCGCCGCCGCATTCCTCGCGGAGTACTCCCCGGCGAAGCGCCGCGGTCTGGGGACCTCTTCCATCGAGATCGGTTCCGTTCTCGGATTCCTTCTCGCGTCCTTCGTGGTGTGGGCGCTCCACACCACGCTGAGCGAAGCGGAGATCAGCGCCGGAGGCTGGCGCATCCCGTTCCTCGTCACCGTTCCGCTGGCGCTCGTCGGCCTCTACATACGTCTCAAGGTCGAGGACACCCCGGAATACCGGGCGCTGGAAGAACTCGACACCGTACCGGCGTCGCCCGTCACCGAGGTCTTCAAGAGCAACCGCACGCAGTTCTTCCAGACCATCGGCATCGAGACGTTCATGAACTGTACGTTCTACGTGGTGCTCGTCTATCTCCTCACGTATCAGGAGGAGATCGTGGGGCTCCACCCCGACCAGGCCGCCCTGCTGTCGACCGTGGCGTCGCTGGTCGCCATCGCCCTCATTCCGCTCTCGGGCATCGCCTCCGACCGCGTCGGGCGCAAGCCGGTGCTGCTGACCGCCGCCGGACTGCTCATCGTGGGCGCCGTGCCGCTCTTCCTCCTGATGCGCCAGGGCTCCGGGAACGCCGCGTTCGCGGCGACCGCTGGCCTCGCCGCCGTCCTCGCGATCATCCTCGGCACACACTCCGCGACCGTCGCCGAGCTCTTCCCCACCCGCACCCGGCAGAGCGGTCTGTCCATGGCGTACGCGATCGCCGGCGCCCTCTTCGCGGGCACCCTTCCGTACATCAACACCTGGCTGATCTCGGCGACGGACGACCCGATGGTCCCCGCCTACACGCTCATCGTCGTCGGCGTCGTGGGCCTGCTGACCGTCCTGACGATCCCCGAGACCAAGGGCACCGATCTGCTCCACGCGTCCGACGTCTCCGCGGCGGAGTCCCCGTAGGACGTCCGCGTTCCGCAGCCGTACGCTGAGCGGCAGCGACGGGGGCGGACGGCGGATCCGCCCGCCGTCGGTGCACCGCGGCGGACGGAGTGCTCGTGATCAACGTGACCCTGCGACAGCTCGACTATCTGGTCGCCGTCGCCGACCACGGTACGGTCACCGCCGCGGCGCAGGCGCTCCACCTCTCGCAGTCGACGGTCTCCTCGGCGATCGCCGACCTGGAGCGCGTGCTGAAGATCAACCTCTTCGTGCGGCACGCGCGCGGGCTCTCGCTCACCCGCGACGGGCAGATGGTCCTCGCCGAGGCCCGGCGTCTGCTGCGGGAGGTCTCCAGCCTGGAGCGCCGGGTGGCCGGGCTGAGCGGGGAGCTGGCGGGAGAGCTGCACATCGGGTGCTATTCGACGATCGCCCCGCTCCTTCTGCCCGCGATCGTCACGGAGTTCATGCTCCATTACCCGGCCGTGGACGTGAACTTCTCGGAAGGCTCACAGCACGCGCTCCTGGAACAGATGGAGCAGGGCAGAAGCGACGTGGCGGTGATGTACGCCTACCGGTTCCGGAACCATCTGACGGATCTCGGCCACACCGCCACCAAGCTCACTGCCGTACCGCCGTACGTTCTGCTGCATCCCGAGCACCGCCTCGCCGGGGCCGAATCCGTCGCCTTGCGTGATCTGGCGGACGAGCCCTATATCCTCTTCGATCTCGAACCGGGCGGGCAGTACTTCCTGTCCGTTTTCGAGGCGGAGGGCGTGACCCCCAACATCCGTTTCCGCACGCCCAATTCGGAGCTGGTGCGCTGTCTGGTCGCGCGGGGCGCGGGGTATTCGCTGCTGAGCCAGCGGCCGAAGACGACCATCAGTTACGAGGGCCTGCCGTACGTCGCCAAGGAACTCACGGCACAGCACGAGGGATTGGACGTCGTCGCGGTCACACCGGGCGACCGTGTGCCGAGCAAGCGGGTCGCCACGTTCATCGAGATGGCCGTGCATCTTCTGCGGTCGGAGGTATGGACAGAACCGAAGGGACCCACGGAAATCCATTCTGGTTGACGCGGCCCGATCTCCGTACGGTGAGTTCTCCCCGGACGAGTCGCCGGCCGGTGGTGCACCGGATGAAATCCCGTGGAGGTACGTACGGATGTCGAGCACAGCGACGGAAGTCCTCGTCGTGGGCGGAGGCCAGGCCGGAATCGCCATGAGCGAGCACCTCGGCGAGTACGGCGTCCCGCACATCGTCCTGGAGCGCGACCGCGTCGCCGAGCGGTGGCGGACGTCCCGCTGGGATTCCCTGGTGGCCAACGGCCCGGCGTGGCACGACCGTTTCCCCAATCTGGAATTCCCGTGCGACCCCGACGCCTTCCCCACCAAGGAAGAGGTCGCGGCCTATCTGGCCCGGTACGCGGAGAAGATCGACGCCCCGATCCGCACCGGCGTCGAGGTGACCTCCGTGACCAAGAACGTGGGCGAGCCGGGATTCCGCGTGGGGACGTCGGAGGGCACAATCCACGCCCGCTATGTGGTGGCCGCCACGGGCCCCTTCCAGAAGCCGGTGATCCCCGCCGTGATACCCGAGGCGGCCCCCGTGCGCCAGATCCACTCCAGCACCTACGCCAACCCGCGGCAGCTCCCGGACGGCGCCGTGCTCGTCATCGGGGCCGGGTCCTCCGGGGTGCAGATCGCCGACGAACTCCGCCGCTCAGGCCGGGAGGTCCACCTCGCCGTCGGCCCGCACGACCGGCCGCCGCGGCGCTACCGCGGGCGTGACTTCGTCTGGTGGCTCGGTGTCCTCAACAAGTGGGAGGCGGCGACGCCGCCCCAGGGCGCTGAGCACGTCACCATCGCGGTCAGCGGGGCACGGGGCGGGCACACCGTCGACTTCCGCGACCTCGCCGCGGACGGCATCACGCTGGTCGGTACGGCCGAGTCGTACGCGGACGGGAAGGTCCGCTTCGCCGACGACCTGGGGCAGAACATCGCCCAGGGCGACGCGAATCACCTCTCGTTGCTGCGGGAGGCCGACGCCTATGTCGCCCGCAACGGCCTCGACCTGCCCGAGGAGCCGGAGGCCCACCGGCTGCGGCCCGACCCGGCGTGTGTGACGGACCCCGTACGCGAACTCGACCTCGCCGAGGCGGGCGTGACCTCGGTCGTGTGGGCCACGGGCTTCACCCAGGACTACGGCTGGCTGAAGGTCGACGCGTTCGACGAGAACGGGCGGCCGCGGCACCGGCGCGGCATCTCCTCCGAGCCCGGCGTCTTCTTCCTCGGGCTGCCGTGGCAGTCACGGCGCGGATCGAGCTTCCTGTGGGGCGTCTGGCACGACGCCCGGTTCCTCGCCGACCACATCATGATCCGCCGGTCCTACCGCGCCTACGGCTCCCCGGACGCGCCGGCGACCGCGTAGCCGTACCCGGCCGCCGCACGGCACGTCCGTCCACGGCGCCCGGGACCGCCCGCTTCCCCAACTGCCCTGCCGCGCCCGGAAGATCGGCATCCCGGCCCGAAACCCCCGAAGATCAGGGAACGTCCATGAAGCACACCAGGATCCGTCCGTTCAACACCAAGGACACCTACCCCGAGCAGAACCTCGACAACGACCTGTGCCAGGCCGTCGTCGCCGGCGGCGTCGTCTATCTGCGGGGCCAGATCGGCCAGGACCTCGAGACCCGCGAGAGCGTGGGTATCGGGGACGTCGAGGCGCAGGCGGAGAAGGCGATGGCGAACATCGCCATGCTGCTCGACGAGGCCGGCGGCGAACTCGAGGACGTCGTCAAGGTCGTCGTCTACCTCACCGACATCCGCTACCGCGAGACCGTCTACCGCGTGATGGGGCGCTGGCTCAAGGGAGTTCACCCGGTGTCGACCGGCATCGTCGTCCACGCGCTCGCCCGCCCCGAGTGGCTCGTGGAGATCGACGCCACCGCCGTCCTCGGGGAGCGCGCATGACCTTCTCCATCCTGGCCAGGGACGAGACCGGCGCCTTCGGAATGGCCGTCACCTCCTCCTCTCCCTGTGTGGCGGCGCGCTGCCTCCATCTGCGGTGCGGTGTGGGCGTCGTGGCGTCCCAGAACATCACCGACCCCCGGTTCGGCGGCTGGCTCCTGGACCGGCTCGCCGGGGGCGACTCCGCCGACGAGGCGCTGGCAGGGCTCCGCGAACACGACGGCACCACGGACTACCGGCAGTTGGCCGTCATCGGTGCGCGGGGCGCCCCGGCCGTCCACTCCGGCGCGCGGACCCTCGGTGTGCACCATGCGCGGACGTCGCAGGACGCCGCGGCCGCCGGGAACCTGCTCGCCGGCACCGGTGTCGTCGACGCCGTACTGGACGGATTCCGGTCCGCCACGGGCGAGTTGGAGCAGCGGCTGCTCGCGGCGCTGAAGGCCGGTCTGGCGGCCGGAGGCGAGGCCGGGGACCTCCGCTCGGCCGGACTCGCGGTCGTCCGCGACGCGGGATGGGCCGAGACCGATCTGCGCGTC
This sequence comes from Streptomyces nanshensis, assembly GCF_001751255.1. Classification (GTDB taxonomy): domain Bacteria; phylum Actinomycetota; class Actinomycetes; order Streptomycetales; family Streptomycetaceae; genus Streptomyces; species Streptomyces nanshensis_A. Next base: position 26,309 of record NZ_LJGW01000149.1, read on the forward strand.
GACTGGAGCGAGGCGCCGATCTCCGACCTGGAGGCGCTGCTGGAGGTGTGGCTGCCGCAGCGCCGCGACTATGTGACGCGCGGCATCGACCCCGGTACGGCCCCGGCCTACGGGGTGCCCGGCGATGAGTGAGGCGAAGGGGGCGAAGCGGCGCGTCCAGGACGACGTCGGCGGCCTCCACGCTGAACTGGCCGCGCTGTCCGAGGACTTGTACCGCAATCCCGAGACGGCCTGGAACGAGGTCGAGTCCGCCGCGAAGGTCGCCGGGCTCCTGCGCCGGCACGGCTTCGAGGTCACGGAGAACGTCGCCGGACTGCCGACCGCCTTCCACGCCCGTTCCGGATCCGGTACGCGGCGGATCGCGTACATGGCCGAGTACGACGCCCTGCCGGGCATCGGGCACGCCTGCGGCCACAACCTCATCTCGGCGATGTCGGCGGGCGCGGCGATCGCGCTGGCCCGTCGGGCCGACGAACTCGGCCTCACCGTCGAGGTGTTCGGCACGCCCGCCGAGGAGGGCGGCGGCGGCAAGATCGAGATGCTCGACCGCGGGGCCTTCGAGGGCCTCGACGTCGCGATGATGGCCCACCCGGCCCCGGTGGACGTCGCCCGCGCCGACCCCTTCGCCGTCTCCCACTCGGCGATCCGCTACACGGGCAAGGCGGCGCACGCGGCCGCGTACCCGACCCATGGACGCAACGCCGCCGACGCGTTCACGGTCGCGCAGGTCGCGATCGGCCTGCTGCGCCAGCAACTGCCGCCCAGCGTGCGCGTACACGGCGTCGTCACCCGCGGCGGCGAGGCGCCGAACGCCATTCCGCAGACGACGGAGGGGCGTTGGTACGTACGCGCTCAGGACATGGCGGAACTCGCGGCGACCGAGGAGAAGGTACGCCGCTGCTTCGAGGCGGGCGCCCTGGCCACCGGGTGCGACCTGGAGATCGAGCCGGAGTCGAAGCCGTACTCCGACTTCCGTACGGACGAGGCGGCGTTGGCGCTGTACGAGCGGAACGCCGCCGCGCTGGGCCGGGAGTTCGTCACCGAGGGCCCCGAGACGCAGATGTGCCGCGCGTCGACGGACATGGGCAACGTCTCCCAGGCCGTCCCGGCCATCCACCCCTACATCGGCCTCGGCTGCTTCCCGGTGCTCAACCACCAGAAGGAGTTCGCGGACCACTGCGTCGGCGAGACCGCCGAGCGCACGCTGAGCGACGGCGCGACGGCCCTCGCCTGGACGGGGGTGGACCTGGCGCTGGGGTGGGAGTCGTGAGGGGGCGGTCTTCGGCTGCCCCCGCCCGGCTCGCCGCCCCGCACTAGACTGCGCGCCGGGCGAGCCGGGCGGGTAGGGCATGAGGGGGCGGTCGTGGCCGGGGGTGCGCGTGTGGTGGCGGGGGAACTCTTCGCGGCGAGACGGCGGTTGGCGCGCTTATCGTCGAGCGGGACCGCGGTCTGGCTGGCGGCGTGCCTCGCGTGCTGGGCCGTCTTCCTTCCGCTGCTCGGGCCCTGGCTGGCGCTGACCGGGCTGCTGATCCCGTTCACCGTCTTCTTTCCGTCCCCGTCGTTCGCGGCGCTGTGGCGGATGCGGCAGACCCGGGTCGTCCACGCGTGGACGTGGCGGCGGCTGGGGGACGTGCAGGCGCTCGCGCTTCCGGTGACGCTGCTGGCCGTCGGCTGTGGCGTGCTCGTGGCGATGCCGTCCGGCGGGCCGCTCTTCTGGGCCGTACTCGTGCTGACGCCCCTGGGGATTCTCGCGGCGGCCGCGACCGCCGCCGTGGAGATCCGTCCCGAGAGCGCGCCCGAAGGCTCCGAGCCGACGCCGACGCCGACGCCGGTGCGCGACGCGGCGGGGTCCTCCTCGTCGCTCGTCGCCAAAGCACTGTTCATCGCCGGGGTGTTCGGGGTCTACGCATGGGCGCTGGGCGACCGGGTGCGGGAGGTCGTCGCGGGGGAGCGGCAGCCCGCGCCCCGGGTCGGGAGCCTCGTGCGGTGGATCGACGCGCAGATCGCGTCCAGCGTGTTCGGGCCGACGTACGACCGGCAGTGGTATTGGGCGTTCCTCGTGGGCGCCGCCGCGCTGCTCGCCGGCGGGTGCTCCCTGCTGCTGCGGGACGCGCTGCTGCGGGCGGGCACGGCGGCGGACCCGTTCGGCGCCGCCTCCGGACCGTACGAGGCGCCCTCCGAACCCACGAGCAAGGTGTTCCTCAGCTACTCCCGCAAGGACACCGCCTCCGCGCGCAGGCTCTCCGCCGGACTGGAGGAGCGGCTCGGCGAGCTGTGGGTGGACTGGCAGGCGATCAACCCCTCCGAGGAATGGCGGGAGTCGATCGCACGGGCCGTGCGCGGCGCCGACGCCTTCGTCGTCCTGCTGAGCCGGGACGCCCTGACGTCCACGCACTGCTGGGACGAGTGCCGGCAGGCGATCGAGCTGCGCAAGCGGATCCTGCCTGTCGTGATCGACCCGGAGCTGGAACGCGGCAGCACCAGCGCGCTCATGCGGGAGCGCGGATGGGGTGAGCTGACGGCGTTCCAGAAGCTGTCGCTGGCCGAGCCGGACGAGGAGCAACTCGCCCAGGGCATCGAGGACATCCTCGCCTTCGTCCATCAGCACCACCGGTGGGTGGCCTTCCACTCCCGGCTGGGAGTCCTCGCGCACCAGTGGTGGGAGAGCGGCCGTGTCGACGGACTGCTGCTGCGGGCCGACGAGTTGTCCGTCGCCGAGGCCTGGGAGCGGCACGCCCCGGACGAGCGTGACTTCCACGCCGGGCTCACCGAGAAGCAGCGGCGCTATCTCGACGCGAGCCGACGGGCCGTACGGCGGCGGACGATGCGCGTCCGGTCGCTGCTGGCCGCGGGCACGGCGGTGGTCGTGGCCCTGTCCGGGCTGGTCGCCGCGGGGCAGGCCGGCGCGGAGCACCAGTACCGTACGGCGCTCTCCCGCAAGTTGGCCGCCCTCGCCGGTGATGTGGCACGCACCGATCCGGAGAAGTCGCTGCAGTACGCGCTGGCCGCCCGGGGCCAGGCCGACACCGCCGAGGCGCGGAACGCCATCGCCGAGCGGCTGGACGCGTACAACGCGGTGCGCACCGTCGTCGCCCCGCGCGGCCGAAGTCCCGTGGAAGAAGTGGTCCTCAGCCGGAAGGGAGACGTCCTCCTCATCGACCGGGGGCGGTCCACCGAGGTCTGGGACGTGCGGCGGGCACGCAGCCGGGGCGTGCTGGAGGGCGGTCTGCTCTACTCCGGGGGCGGAGGCACCCTCTCCCTGTCGGCCGACGGCCGGACCATGGCCGTGCTGGCGAACGACCGGAGCCGGATCGATCTGGCCGACACCCGGACCCTGCGCGTCAAGGACAGCTTCGCGGCGTCCGAGACGGGCGGGCCGACCGGGCGGTTCATGGGCGGTGCGCTCAGCTCGGACGGCAGACGTCTGCTGGGCAACGCGTATCCGAGCTCCGGGAACGAGCCCGGCGACGTGGTGTGGGACGTACGCGACCACCGCATCGCCGGGACGTTCGGCCGCGGGGCGAACCTGGCGCCCTCGGGCCGTACCCTCCTGCGCGAGGACGACGGCGCCCTCCGGTTCCGGAGCCTGGAAGGTTCCGACGCCGAACAGGACGGCGACAGCGACGAGTTGGACGTCGACACCGACAGCAGCGGCTTCGTGGCCTTCACCGCACGGGACGAGGCGCTGATCAACGTCGACGGCGAGACCCGCCTCTACGCGCCGGGCGACGCGAAGCCGCGGGTGCCGGTGCCGGGCAAGGCCGTGGCGAACCGGCTGGACGCCGGCGGCGGCCCGGCCGTACTCCAGGGCCGCTACGCGGTGTTCGCCGAGGCAGGCGAGAAGCCGTACGAGCTGTGGGACCTACAGGAGCGCCGCCGTGTCGCGTCCGCGAGCACCGTCGAGAAGGCGATCGAGGAGGGCAGAGGGGAGGAGGCGCCGGAGTTCGACCCCGCCGATTCGCGCGCCGAAGCACAGACGCCGGACGGCTCGCTCCATGCGACGGCGGCCGCCGACGGCTCCGTCATGCTCTGGGAGCGGGGACGCTCCGGACGGATCAGCAGACATCTGCCCGTCCCGGAACACGACGGCGGCTACGCGATAAGCCCCGACGCCCGCACCGTGGCCTCGGCCACCGAGAACACCGTGAGCACATGGGACACGGGCAGGGGCCGCCGTACCGGGACGTTCCGACTCACCGGCGTCAAGGGCGCGTTGGCCTTCGACCGGCACGGCTCGCTGCTCGCCGTGGCCGTGGGACACCCGGAGGACGACGGGTTCCTGAAGCTCCATGTGGACGTCATACGGGTACGCGACGGCCACCGGGTCGCCCGGTTCGACGCGGGGGGACCGAGCAAGAACCACGTCGCGGACCTGATCTTCTCCCCCGACGGGAAGAAGCTGTACGCCGCCCTCACCGGGGACGCGAAGGTCGTCGCATGGGATCCGGCCGACCCCGGACGGCGGCCTCGTACGGTGGCGAGGACCGACGGGTTCGCCGACCACGCCGCTCTCAGCCGCGACGGCACGAAGCTCGCCGCCGCCGGCCGCCAGGGCACGGTCGGGGTGTACGACACCTCCTCCGGCGCCCTGCTGCGCACCGTCCGCGAGGCGTCCGACATGGCGTTCAGCCCGGACGGAAGACGGCTCGCCACCACGTACTACTCCAGCCGTTCGGTCTCCGTACGGGATCTGCGGAGCGGGAAGAAGACCGGCGGCGACCTCGTGCCCGAAGCGGGCGCGTCCCATGTGCAGTTCAGCCCCGACGGACGCCGGCTCGCGGTCGTCGGCGACCCCGACGGCGGGCTCGCCGGGCGGCTGCCCGTGACGCTGTGGGATCTGAGCAGCCGGCGGCCGGTCGGTCCCCGTATCGCCTCGGTGCACGCCTGGGGAGCCGTACGTATCGCACCGGACGGCGAGAAGGTCGTGACCGCCGGGCGCTACGGGACGTCCGTCGTCGACACCACACCGCAGGGACGGGTCCGTTCGCTGTGCGGCATGGTCACGCACAGGGTCAGCGCGGCGGACTGGCAGGACGTCGCGCGCGGGGAGCGGTTCCACTGGCCGTGCTGAACGCGGCTCCGGACGAGGCCGTCCCGTCCGTCAGCTCAGACGCAGCGCGAGGAAGAAGTCGAGCTTGTCCTCGAGGCGGGAGAGATCGCGGCCGGTGAGCTGTTCTATGCGGCCCATCCGGTAGCGGAGGGTGTTGACGTGCAGGTGGAGCCGGGAGGCGCAGCGCGTCCAGGAGCCGTCGGCGTCGAGGAACGCCGCGAGGGTGGGCAGCAGTTCGGCACGGTGGCGCCGGTCGTACTCGCGCAGCGGCGCCAGCAGCCGGGCCGTGAACGCGCGGCGCACGTCGTCCGGTACGAACGGCAGCAGCAGCACGTGCGAGGCCAGTTCCTCGTGGCCGGCCGCGCACACCCGCCCGTCGCGGGCGGCGGCGACGCGGCGTGCGTGGCGGGCCTCTTCGAGCGCTCCGTGCAGTCCGCTCGCGGAGCGGACAGTGGCGCTGACGCCGAAGGTGAGACGGGTGCCCTCGGGCAGTCCCCGTTCCAGCGGTTCACGTACGGCGGCGAGCAGGGTGCCCGCGTCGAGTCCGCCGGGACCGGGGCCGGGGCCGGGGGTCGGATCCGGGGGAGCGGGCGCCGCGTCCGTGCCGTATGCGCTCTCCTCAACGTCCGCCGCCGGGGCGGCTCTTGATGCGTCCGGCGCGTTCGGCGCGTCTGGCGCGTCCGCTCCGTCCGCCGTCCCGCCCGTGCCGTGGTCCCGCTGCGGGAGCGCGGGCAGCGGGACGAGGGCCACGGCCTCGCCTCCGGAGTGGGTCACCGCGACCCGGTCCGCCGTGTCCGCGCCGGTCGTACGGGGGTCGAGCAGGATCTCCTCCAGGAGGGACCGGCACTCCCGGCCGTCCTCGTAACGCACGCCGTCCAGCCGTGCGACGACCACCTGCCACTGCGGTGCGCTGCCCAGTCCGGGCAGCAGCACGGGCGCGGCCACGCGCAGACGCGCGGCGATCTCGGCGGGCGGCGCGGCGGTGTGCAGCAGCTCCAGCACCTCGGTGGCGAGGCGGCGTCTGACGGTACGGGCCGCGTCCCGGCGTTCGCGTTCGACGGCTATGAGCTGGGTGATGCCGTGCAGCAGGTCGAGGCGCTCCTCGGGCCAGTCGCGGGCGTCGTCCTCGACGACCAGGAACCAGTCGGACAGGGCCGCGCGGCCCGGCACTTCGTCCGTCGGGCCGGCGCCGCGGACGGGGAAGAGGGAGTAGGTGGCGCCGCCGGTGGTCAGCAGATGCGAGCGGTGGCCCGAACTCGGCGTACGCACCGTGGTCAGATGCGCCGCCGCGAGCCGGGAGCGTACGTCGTCGGGCAGCGGGCGCCCCTTCGCCTCCGCGCTCTCCGCCCCGGGCACGGCACCGGGCCCGGCCACCGTACGGCCCGTGACGGACAGGACCCACGCCCGCAGATCCAGGTCCGAGCCGAGCAGATCGAGGACGACGTCGGGTCCGCCGCCCGCTCCTCCGCCCGACATCATGCGGCGGTGGCGGTCGACGACGGCGGCCAGATCGCCCGCGCGCTCCTGGGAGACCTGCCGCAGCACATGCTCGGTGACCGTCGCGAACGCCACGTCCTCGGTGACCGCGAACAGCGGCAGCCCGTGCTCGGCGCACGCCCTCACCAGCGGCTCCGGAACGAGGCCCAACTCGGCCTCGCCCGCCGCGAGTCCCGCGACGCCCGCCTTGGTGAGGACGGCGACGAACGGACCGGCGTCCTCCGGCGCCCGGTACCAGGCCAGCCCGGTCAGGACGAGTTCGTCCCCGGACAGATAGCGGCCGGGATCGCGCAGGTCGGTGGTCATGACGCCCCGCACGCCACGGTCCAGTTCCTCCTCTCCGGTGAGGAGGCGCAGCCCGAGCGAGCCGGTCTCCAGGAGTGCACGCAGCCGCATGGTCGTTCGCCGCCTTCTGTGTGTGCCGTGGTATGAGGTGGCGGGGCGGGAGTTGAGGGTCGGGCGGTCGTACCCGTGACGATGGTCCCCGTGTGGTCTGTCCCCGTTGGCCTGTCCCCGTGTGATGCCGCGAGCGGCCTGCCCGGCGGCGTTCGTGCGAATCTACAAGACCGTGGTGGCGAGCTGGCAAGAGCTTCATGGTTTCGGTGACTGCACGCGACGGGGCATGGCTCGGTGTACTGAACCGTGTACAGAAGCGGAACCATGCCCGCACCGCATACGCCTTCGGGGAGGCCGTCCGTCCGCCGCCTCCCGCACCACCGCACCCGCACACCCGGCACCGTCACCGGCACCCGTCAGCCACCCGAAGCGAAACGAGAAGAGCCCATGGAGTTCCTGCGTCCCGCCCGGTGGGAGGAGGCGCTCGCCGCGAAGGCCGAGCATCCCTCCGCCGTGCCCATCGCGGGCGGCACCGACGTCATGGTCGAGATCAACTTCGATCAGCGCCGTCCCGCTCAGTTGCTCGACCTGAACCGCGTGGCCGAGCTGCACGAATGGGAGACGGGGGAGGAGAGCGTGGCGCTGGGCGCCTGCGTCCCCTACACGCGGATCATCCGGCAGTTGCGCCGTGAGCTGCCGGGCCTCGCGCTCGCCGCGCACACCGTCGGCTCGCCGCAGATCCGCAACCGCGGCAGCGTCGGCGGCAACCTCGGCGCGGCCTCGCCCGCCGGTGACTCGCATCCGCCGCTGCTGACGGCCGGCGCCGAGGTCGAGGCGGAGTCCGTACGGGGCTCACGCCGTATCCCCGTCGAGGAGTTCTTCACCGGCGTCAAGCGCAACGCCCTCGCCGAGGACGAGCTGATCCGGCGGGTGCACATCAAGAAGGCGGACGGGCCGCAGCAGTTCTCCAAGATCGGCACCCGCAACGCCATGGTCATCGCGGTCTGCGGCTTCTCCGTGGCGCTGCACCCCGCGGACCGCACCGTGCGCGCCGCCGTCGGCTCCGCCGCGCCGACGCCCTTCCGCGCCTCCGCCGCCGAGGACTTCCTCACCGCGGCCCTGGAGGAGGAGCGGCTGTGGGAGAGCCGTGCGGTGCTCCGGCCGTCCGTGGCCGCGCGGTTCGCCGAACTGTGCTCCGCCGCGTGCAGCCCCATCGACGACGTACGGGGCAGCGCCGCGTACCGCAGACACGCGGTCGGCGTGATGGCCCGGCGGACCCTGGGCTGGGTCTGGGAGGAGTACCGGAGCGGCGGCGACGGCGCCGGCGCGGGCACCGACGAGAGCGCGGGAGGCTCCCGATGCGCGTGACATTCACCGTCAACGGACGGCGGCACGAGGCGGACGACGTGTGGGAGGGCGAGTCCCTGCTCTACGTACTGCGTGAGCGCATGGGGCTGCCCGGTTCCAAGAACGCCTGCGAGCAGGGCGAGTGCGGTTCGTGCACCGTGCGGCTCGACGGCGACTCCGTGTGCGCGTGCCTGGTGGCCGCCGGGCAGGTCGAGGGCCGGGAGGTGGTGACCGTCGAGGGCCTGGCCGACCAGGCGCGGCAGCGGACCGGGCCACCGGCGGACACCGCACCGGACACCGCACCGGACACCGCGTCCGGCGCCGCCCAGGACCCCGCGTCCGCCGGCCCCG
>NZ_LJGW01000140.1:0-224 GCF_001751255.1 Streptomyces nanshensis
CGCCCCTCCGTACGGGACGGAGGGGCGGCGCCGAGGGGGACAGACGTCAGACGAGCCAGCCCACGTAGTGGACGAGACAGGCCAGCGCGTTGGTGATGACGTTCATGTAGTGCGTACTCCTCATTTATCCAGTGGGACTCACCGGCCCGCATGGGACGTCGAGCCGGCCACGCCCGAGCGGACCGTGTCCGGCCCGTCACTTGCGTACCGTAAGCATCTCGGTA
>NZ_LJGW01000140.1:262-3654 GCF_001751255.1 Streptomyces nanshensis
ATCCGCCGCTGCCATGCTTACGGGCGAACGCCCGGCACGGTGTTCGTACGCGGCGGCACCGAGTTCCGTGGTGGAGTCCCCAACCGGCCCGCGGGCGCCGTGCGTTGACGCGCTGCCCGTGGACGCGCCCTCCGCCGCGGTGTCCTCCTCCGCCGCGCCGTCCAGCAGCCGCCGGACGTCGAGCGCCGCCGAGCGCCCCGCGCGGTTGGCGCCCACGGTGCTCGCCGACGGCCCGTAGCCGACGAGGTGGACGCGTGGATCGGCCACCACGCGCGTGCCGTCCATGCGGATACCGCCGCCCGGCTCGCGCAGGCCCAGCGGGGCCAAGTGCCCCAGGGCGGGCCGGAATCCGGTCGCCCACAGCAGGGTGTCGGCCGCCGCGCGGCGCCCGTCCGCCCAGGCGACGCCGTCCGGCTCGACGCGGTCGAACATCGGCTGCCGCACCAGCACGCCCTTCTCGCGTGCCCGGCGCATCTCGTCGGTCAGGGGAAGGCCCGTGACGGAGACGACGCTGCGGGGCGGCAAGCCCTGGCGTACGCGGTCCTCGACGAGGGCGACCGCGGCGCGGCCCTGGTCCTCGGCGAACGGCCCCTCGCGGAAGACCGGTTCGCGGCGCGTGACCCACAGCGTGCCGGCCGCGACCTCCGAGACCTCCAGCAGATGCTGCACCGCGGACGTGCCGCCGCCGACGACCACGACCCGCTTGCCCTCGAAGGCGGGGGAGCGGGGCCCGGGATAGCCGGCCGTGTGCAACTGTCGCCCGCGGAAGGCCTCCTGGCCCGGGACACGCGGCCAGAAGGGCCGTTCCCAGGTGCCCGTGGCGCTGACGACGGCCCGCGCCGACCAGACCCCCTCGGAGGTCTCCACGCGCAGCCGTCCGCCGCCGCCCTCCCGTACCGCCCGCACCCGCACGGGGCGGCGCACCGCGAGGCCGAACGTCTCCTCGTACGCCGCGAAGTACTCGCCGACCACCTCCGACGACGGCCGCGCGGGGTCCGCGCCGGTCAGCTCCATGCCCGGCAGCGCGTGCATCCCGTGCACCTTCCCGTACGTCAGGGTCGGCCAGCGGAACTGCCAGGCGCCGCCGGGGTGTTCGGCCGCGTCGAGGACGACGACGTCACGGCCCGGCGCATAGCCCAGGCGCCGCAGATGGAAGGCGGCGGCCAGACCCGCCTGACCGGCCCCGATCACCACCACGGCCACCTCGCGTTCCCTCATGCCCCGCACAACGGGAAGCGGCCCCGGGAACTTCCCGCCCGGCGTCACGCCCCGTGAGCGTGGAGGATGGAGGGATGAGCGACGCACTGCACACCCACGTCCTGCACATCACCACAGGCTCAGGCGAGAACGTCACGGACATCACGCACGAGTGCGAGTCCTTCCTCAGCGGCGCCGCCCAGGGCAGGGACGGGCTGCTCAACGTCTTCGTCCCGCACGCCACGGCGGGCGTCGCCGTCCTGGAGACGGGCGCCGGGAGCGACGACGACCTGCTCGCCGCCCTGCGCGAACTGCTTCCGGCCGACGACCGCTGGCGCCACCGGCACGGCAGCCCCGGCCACGGCCGGGACCATGTGCTTCCGGCGCTCGTCGCCCCGCACGCCACGCTGCCCGTGATCGGCGGCGGCCTGGAGCTGGGCACCTGGCAGTCCGTCTGCCTCGTCGACACCAACGGCGACAACCCGCACCGCCGGGTCCGGCTGAGCTTCCTCGGCTGAAGCGGCGGCAGAGGCGGCAGAGGCGGAAGCGGCTGAAGCAGCGGAGGCGGCCGGAACCGCCGTTGAGGGTCGAAGTCCCGTGCCCGGCCGGGGACTTCAGGACGGAGGGAGGCTCGCGCTGATGCGCCGTGCCGCCTCCGCGGCCAGCGGTCCGAGCCGCCGGGCACGCTCCGCGTCGTAGCGCTGCACCGGGACGGAGACGGCGAGCGCGCCGACGGGCCGGCCGCGCGGGTCCACCAGCGCGGTGCCGACCGCGCCCACGCCCGGGCGCCACGCGCAGTCGTTCGTCGCGTACCCCACCTCGCGCACCCGCCGCAGGTCCGCCAGGACGGCGGGCAGATCCGTGGGCGTCGTCTCCGAGAACCGCTCCAACTCGCCGTCCAGCAGCCGCTCCACCTCCGCGTCGGGCAGCCGGGCGAGGATCGCGCGGCCGCTGCAACTCGCGTGCAGCGGCACCCGCGCGCCCAGGTGCACCCATGTACGCACCGGTTCGTCGCTGTCCATGCGGTCGATGACGACGAGGTCGTGGTCGGCGCCGTAGCTGGAGAGGTGGATGGTCTCGTGGGTCTCGTCCCGCAGCTCCCGCATCGTCGGCAGCGCCGCCTCGCGCAGCCCCAGCTCACCGGAGGCGTGGACGCCGACGGATAGTGCCCGCCCGGTCAGCACCCACTGCGTTCTGTCGCCCCGGGACGCGGTGAGCCATTCCGCTTCGCGGAGCGTCACCAGGCAGCGGTACACCGAGGTCTTGGGGATGCCCGTCGCTCTGGCGATCGCTGAGACGCCCACGGGCTGCAGCTCAGCAACTGCCTCCAGAACGCGGAGAGTTGTGATGACCGCGCGCATCCCGCCGCCGCCGTGTGCCGTCAATGGATCTTCCCCTCGGACAAGGGCCCTTCCGGATGGCTCCTGCACAGCCCTTGACAGTACGTGAGCGCCGTCATCAAGGTAAGGGCGATCGTACCGCCAGGTGGTACGTGTTCCGTATTACGGAACGCGCTGCCGACGAGTGCTGGGAGTGCTCATGGACGTCGGACGGACGCTGTTGTTCGTCCCCGGTGACCGCCCGGACCGGATCGGGAAGGCACTGGACGGCGACGCCGATGCCGTCGCCGTCGACCTCGAGGACGCCGTCGCCCCCGAGGCGAAGGACTCCGCACGCGCCCTGGCCGCCGGCGCCCTCACCGCCCGCGGGCAGCGGGGGACCGGTGAGGGCGGCCCCCGCGTCTTCGTCCGCGTCAACGCGCTGGACACCCCCGAGGCCGCGGCCGACCTCCCCGCGGTCCTCCAACTCCTCGGCAGGACACGGCTGGACGGCCTGATCGTCCCCAAGGTCCGCTCCGCGGAGCAGCTCACTGAACTGTCCGCGAGGCTGGACCGTGCCGAGAGCGACGCCGGTACCGCACCCGGCGCGCTGTCGCTGCTGCCCGTGATCGAGAGCGCGGCCGGAGTGCTCGCCGCGGTGGCGGTCGCCGCGTCCGGGCCGCGCGTGGACACGCTGGTCTTCGGCACGCTCGACCTCGCCGCCGAACTCGGCGTACGTCCCAGCCCCGAGGGCCGCGAACTGCTGCACGCACGCTCGCAGTTGGTGCTCGCGACCCGCGCCGCCGGGCTGCCCGGGCCGCTGGACGGCCCGCACGCGGCGCTCGACGACGAGGAGGGCCTGCTGCGCTCCACCCG
>NZ_LJGW01000042.1 GCF_001751255.1 Streptomyces nanshensis
GGGCGCGACCGTGGGCGCGCCGGGTCCGGCCGGGCGGGGATGCCGGTCCATGTCGCCGAAGGTGTCGCGTCCGCCGCGTCCGGAGAGCCTGATGGCGCGGCGCAGCCGCCGTCGGGCGGCCATGCGCGCGACGCTGCCGATCATGCTGCGGCCGCCCATTTGCGCGCCGCCGGCGGAGACGACGCCGTCCAGGCGTCCGCGTACGCGGAAGGCCATCACGGCGGTGCAGATGTTCAGCCCGGCGACGGCGAGCCAGCCGTAGGTGGGCAGCAGCGACATCACCGCGACGGTGACCAGCATGACCGCGCCGGTGAGCATGGTGGTGGTGAAGGAGACCATCACCAGGCCGAGGAGCATCTCGAACCACTGGACGCCCCATTGGCGGGGCTTGCCGGGAATGCACCACATGCAGGCGAAGGCGACGCCGCAGACCAGCAGCAGCAGCGCGCCGATCAGCGAGGCGAGCGTGGCGAAGGCGAGGGCGAGCATGAGCCCGCAGAAGATGATGGCGGGGACGATGGCGGCGAAGAGCACGCCGATCCGTCCGCCGGGGTTGTGTCCCTGCCGCCAGGCGACTGCCTCTTTGCCGACGGTGTCGGTGTCGAGGTTCTCCGCCAGGTAGTCCTCGCGTGCGTCGAGGTCGGTGCCCTTCTTCAGGACCTCGTCGCCCCATTTCTGGCAGGCCTTGATCGATCCCAGGTCCGCGATGCACCAGGGCACGGCGACGTAGGTGCGCCACACGGCGTCGCTCGCCCTGCGGATGGTGTTGTCCTTCTCGTTGTCCGTCCAGGTCGGCTCGGGCGTCTTGAACGGCAGTGCGGACTGGTCGCTGCCGGACAGGCCGCTGCCGACGGTGCGCATCGCGACGGAGGCGCCGAGCTGGCGTCCGTTGTCCACGCCCTTGATCCAGGTGCCCGGGGCGGTCAGCAGCGTGGTCGCGAGCGCGGCGGAAGCGAAGACCCACGCCATCTGCCCCATCACCGAGGTCTGGGAGCTCTTGGCCCAGGCGATGAACACGCCGACCACCACCGCGGCGGGCAGGAACGACTCGACCATCGGGCCGGCTGCGCCCTCCAGGGCGCGGGCGATGGCCTTCTCGATCTCCGGCAGGGAGACGACCTTGAAGACCCACTGGGTGATGACGACCGCTGCACGCCCCACCGTCACGATGACCTTCATCAGGGCGACGCCGACCCAGTAGAGGCCGTAGTCGGTCATGTCTCCGCCGGTCACATCGTCGGAGAGCTGTTTGTCCAGGTCGTAGGCGTCCGGCTTATAGCTCTCGAACAGGGTGCCGTTCTCGGGCGGCTTCATCGGGGAGGGCATCAGGTCACCGACGCCGCCGGGCTTGTAGTCGCTGGGGTCGTCGGCGGCCGCGGACGGCGCGAGCACGAAGGCGGTGGCCAGGATGCCCAGCAGCGGGATCATCAGCGTCCGTATCCGAGGCCGGACCATCCATAGGCGCATCGCCCAGGCGGCGAGGTGGTTCAGCAGGGTCATGGCGTGTGCTCCAGCACCTCGTCGACGGGGTCGTCGGTGTGGCGGTAGCGGGAGCCGACGTCGGCGGTCTGGCTCACCCGCCAGGTGACGCTCTGCGGGACCAGCCGCAGGGCGTAGCGGAAGGGCTCTTCGCCGCTGCGGTGCAGGGTGACCAGTGCTCCCTTGCCGCGGGGCTGTGTGGCGGTGGCGGCAACGTTCTGGATGTGGGAGACGCGGATGTCCAGGTGTCCGCGGCCGGCGTCGCTGTCCTGTTCGGCGAAGTCGTCCTCGTAGCGGGCGATGCAGCCGGGGATGGTGCCGCCGTCGGCTTCATGGTTGGGCCGCATCGCCTTGGTCTGCCAGCGGCACATGTCCGCCGGGTCGGACGGCTTGTCCAGCCAGGCCTGCATGTAGGAGGTGGCGGCGTGCTTGACCTTCGCCCTCTCCACTTCGGCGGTCTGCCGGCTGCTGCTGCAGGAGGACAGCAGCGTCAGGGCGGTGACGGCGGTCAGGCCGGCCACGGCGGCGCGCGGCAGGGTTCGAAGCGTCATGGCGGGGTGCCTCCTTGGGGCGTCAGCGGTGCGGGGCGGCCTGCGGCGGGCGGGGGTCACGGGCTCTCCGAGGCTGGAGGCTGCTGCTTGTGGACACTGACCCGCTCCGGCGTCGTGCCGTCGCTGTCCCCGTCGCCGCTGTCCCCGTTGGCGTGGGCGTCGTTCTCCGGGGCGCTGGTGGCCTGGTCCTTGGGGTTGGTGGACAGGGCCGCGAGGAGTTCGGCGGTGGGGGCGTCCCAGTGCATGGTGGCGACGCGGTCGCGGTGGTCGCGGATGATGCAGTGGCCGTGCCGGATGGCGCCGTGGGCGCTCTTGCTGACGCCGTGCAGCAGGGCGCGGGTCGCCTCGGTGTTGGGCAGGCGGAGCAGTTCGGCCATCGCCTCCTGCTGGGAGCGGGTGGACTGCTCGAACGCGCAGACGGTGGTGATCGCTTCGATCAGGCCGTCCAGGCCGAGCAGCGATTCGGGATCCTGGGTGTCGATCGCGAGGGAGGTGTCCAGGGCGCGGCCGGTACGGCCGACGTAGTCGAGGAAGCGACGCCCGTCATCCGTGGCGGTCAGGATGTGCACCTCGGGGATCGCGATGAGCTTGGGGAGGTTGCGCAGGTCGGATCGCGCGGAGGTGTGGAGGGCGTAGGCGATCAGACCCCGCATCAGGGCCAGGGAGGCCCGCTCGTTCATCGTCATGTCCCCAGGCGGCGTGCCTTTCTGGGGCAGCGTCAGTCCGGGGACCTGCACCAGCCACAGGCCGGGTTCGGGGAGTAGCGGGGAGGTTCCGGGGACGGGCCGGCCCAGCAGCGGCGCGCCCAGCTGCGTACGCGACAGCTGCTCGAGGGCTTCTCCTGCCTCGACGGCGAGCGGGTCATCGCTGCCGAGGAGGTGTTCCACCACGCGCCAGGTGGCGGGGTCTTCGTGCTGGGCGATGGCGTTGGCCGAGCGCAGCAGGCGGGTCTCGACGCCGTCGGCCCGCATCCGTTCCGGCAGGATGATCAGCAGTTGGGAGACCACCTGGAGCGGTGCGTCGTCCTTGGGGAGCAGGCGGAAGACGTCGCAGACGGCGGGGGTGTCCGCGCCGCACGTGACGTGGCGCGAGGGCAGGCCGAGGTATTCACCGGCGCGGACGAGGCCTCCCTCGTCGCCCTTGAAGCCGAGCATGAGGGCCCAGGCGCCCTTCATGCTGGTGGTGGTCGTGCCCAGCATCATCGCTGTGGTCTTGCCGCGGCCGCTCCTGCCCACGAAGGCGGTCGTGGTCGCGTCCCCGCGGGCGCTGCCGGCGGTCAGGTCCAGGCGGCACACGCCGGGTGTGGTGCCGGTCAGCAGACCGGCGATCGGGCCGGTCTCGTCGCCGGCTTCCGAACCGCCCCAGAACCAGGAGGCGGCCAGCGCGTGGGTGTCGCGGATGTGCCCGAGGTCGCTCACCCGCAGCTGGTCGCCGATCTGCGTCTCCAGCCACAGCTCGCGCTGTTCCTCGGTGGCCACGACGACGTCGATGTTCATGCCGGCGTAGTGCGCGATCACGGCGAGGCAGCGGGCGCGCAGGTCCTCCAGCGACTCGGTGGAGGAGACGATGAGGCGCGGGTGGTCCTCGAGCAGGGTCATGTTGTCGCGGCTCATCTGCTGCCGCAGCGACTCCATGACGCCTTCGGTCTCTTCCGTCTCCGCGAAGGTCTGCCCGGCGGTGCCTTCGGCTGCGGAGTTGCGCTGCTCCTTGGCCTTGGTGCGCACCCGGTCGACCTCTTTGATCGCCCGTCCCTTGGCCCAGACGGTGAAGCGCACGCTGGCCTCGGGGCAGACCAGTTCCTCCATCCCGGTCTCCGGGTGGCTGTAGGTGATCTCGCTCAGGCAGCGCAGCCACTCCTGCTCCCCCGGGGTGATCAGCTGCTCGGGGAAGGCCGGCATCGCCAGCACGCTCACCCATGCCGCGGTCTCTCCGCGGGCGCCCATCATCCGGACGTGATCGGCGTGCGGGATGGCCTTGGACTGCGTCAGGCGCACGAGTTTCGCGCCGGTGACGGCTGGGAGGTTCGGCGGCTCCGGCTGCGGTCGGTAGGACTCACGGGCCACTGCCCACGCGAGAAGCTCCACCGGGGCGCTGCGGGCACGCCACGGTGTGGCCTCAAGCCGGCGCTCCAAGCTGCGGACGATCGCCTCGAGTTGGGCGAGTTCGCCGTCCGCCAGGCCCGCGTTGTGGCGGATACCCAAGGCGCCGCTGGTGCCGCCCTTGACGGTGGCGCCCGCGGCGGTGTCCCGCTCGGCGATGCGTACGCCCAGCAGCAGGTGCCGCTGCGGCAGGCGGAGGGAATCCAGGCGGTGGGCCCACATGTCGGCGAAGGCGTCGACGTCGCCGGCGGTGAAGATCTCACCGGCTTCCCGCCGGTAGGTCTCTCCGTCCAGTTCACTCCAGATGATCTTCAGGTGGGCCTGGTAGCCGGGCAGGATCTTCGCCAAGCCGAGGGCAGCCTCGTCCTGTTCGATGTCCTGCCGGTCTTCGGGCATCAGGTCGCTGTTGGTCGCCGAGAGCACGTACCACGCCTCGGCGGCAGTGTCGGTGACGACGATGCCGTCGGCGATGGCGACCAGCTGGGGCTCGCGCATCAGCCGCTCGGCGCCCAGGCCGAGCATCTTCCCGACGCGGGAGACGCCCTTCTTCGCGGCGCGAGCGCTGGTGCTGGCGGTGGTGGTGCTCATCAGGTCCTCCTTGCGGGGCGGGCTCAGGTCGAGCGGTCTGCGGGCTGGCGGAGCGCGGCGATCACCCGTCGGCCCCTGGTGCTCCGGTGAGGGCCAGGTGCGTTGCCTCCGGCTCGCTCAGGTGCAGCACTTGCACGGCGGTGACGCGGCGTGGGCTGACCAGCCGCATCCGTCCCGGCCGCAGATCGCGGTGCGACGGCGGTTCGCCCAGCAGCTGGGTGGTGACCAGAAGCGACGCTTGCGGGGTGAGGGACGGAGGCACGTGCGGGCAGGCGAGTACGACCTGGAATCCGTGGGGGCGTCCGTGGGCCAGCAGCGTGATCAGGGCGTCCATGCCGCGGGCGCCCGGCCACGGGGTGTGGTGGAAGGCGTCCATCTCAGCCAGTGCGCGCTCCTCGATGAGGACCGCGTGCCGACGGTCGCGGCGGTCGGCTTGGGAGGACTGGGCGGCGTGGGCCAGGTGGTAGAGCTGGTGGTGCATCTCTTCGGGGTCGTCGTAGCGGGTGAGGTGCGGCAGACCGGTGGCCCAGCGGTGCTCTCCGACGGTGTCGAAGAGGTCGACGTGCACGCCGTGTCGGGCGAGTTGAGCGCCGAGGGTGCGCAGCAGCGTGGTGGCGCCCATCCCGGGCGGGACGAGGGCGAGGGTGTGGCCGTCGGCGGGGGTGAGTCGTACGGGCTCGTCGCCGGCGGCGAGCCCGATGACCGGGTCGACGTCCTGGCTCCAGCCGCGTGGCATGTGCTGCCGCAGTGCGAGCTGCCTCGGTCCGCGTGCTGGGCGCCCGCCGGTCAGGACGCGGCGCAGCCGCTTCAGCGCACGGCGGTTGGAGTGCGTCATCTCTCCTCCCCCGGGGTCGGCGCCTGCCGGGCGAGCGCGCGGGCTTCGCGGTCGTCGAGGTAGAGGGCTTGCAGCGTGGTGACGGGCCGGCCGGGCATGGCGAGGTGGACGCGGCCGGCGACGATCGACGGCGGCGGTACGGGCCACACCTCGGGGGCGACCCGCTGCCACAGGGCGATCCCGCCGTTGGCCAGCACCCGGGTCGGGCACAGGCTGCTCACCGGCCTCCCCTCGGTGCCGGGGAAGTCGCCGCGGGCGTTGCCGGCGAGGATCTGCACACCGCGTGCCGGGCCGTGGAAGAGCAGCAGGACCAGCGCCTCGATGCCGGGGGCTTCCTCCAACTGCGTTTCGGGCCGGGTGTGCTGCCAGTACTGCCGCAGCCCGTAGACGAGCGTGGTGACGTCCTCGATGAGGATCACCTGCCGGCCGCGCCATCCGCTCCACTGCCGGGTGCCGTCGTTCAGCCCGGCGGCGGCGATCAGCAACCGGTCGTGGATCGCCTCGATCGTGGAGAGGTAGGTGACGTGGGGAAGGTGCTCGGCCCACCGGTGCGCGCCCGTGCCGGGGACGAGGACATCGAGTTCGGCGCCGCGGGCCAGAACCTGCGCGGCCAGGGCGCGCAGCACGCTGGTGGTGCCGCCTCCGCTGCCGGTGGCGATCAGGACGTGATCGGCACCCGCGGGCAGGTGGACGGGCCGGTCACCGCCGGCGAGCCCGAGCAGCGGCTCGTCGGCGGCGGCCAGCGCCGCCGCGGTATGGGGATCGCTCAGCCGCACGGTGCTGCGCAGGGCGGGGATGGGGATCGCGGTCTGGTCGCTCATGCCGCGTTCCTCGCTGCCTTCTTCGCCGCGCGGCGGCGCCGGCGCAGCTTCTTTCGGGCCTTCATCAGCGCGTCAGGGCCGTACAACCGCACGCGCGGCGTCAGCCGGGCCGGCGGGCCGTACGATTCGGCGGGATCAGGACCCTCGTCGGTGAACAGGCCAGTCAGGCCCGGCAGGTGCCGCAGCTGGGGAATGCTCTCGGCCAGGCGCCGGGCCCGCAGCCGCCGGCCGCTCGGCGGTGCCGGGATGCGGCCGCGGCCGATGACGGGGCGGAGTCCGGCGTAGAGGTAGTGCCACCGCACGGCCCACAGCAGCAAGTTGGTGCGCCGCCAGTAGACCGGCGAGCGGCGTACGCCGTAGTAGGTCAGCGCGATCGGCGGCAGCAGGAACAGGGGCACCAGCGGGCGGGGCGGGAAGCCCAGCAGCATCAGCCAGGCGCCCCACCACACCGCGCCCGCGATCGCGCCGTACTTCAGGGTCTTGCGGGAGACGCCCTCGCCCAGGTCGTACCCCAGGATCTCGTGCTGCCGGGTCTCGATGTCCCAGTGCCGGCTGTAGGTGGAGGAGATGCGCACGATGACCTCATCCCGGGATGATCGAGACGGCCTTGTCGCCCACGGCCGTGAGAATGTCGATGGCCTCGCTGGGCTGGGCGATCACGTACGCGACGATGGCGGCGCCGGCCAGGTCGGTGACGAACTTGCCCCAGGCGCCCTTGGCGTAGTTGATGAAGACCCTCGCGACGAGGAACAGGCCGAAGAGGCTGCCGATGATCGTCAGGACCCACGGCGTGAGCTCGTTTCCTTGCATGCGGCATCGACTCCCTGACAGAGGTGGTGGAGTGACGGGCCCGGCCGAGCGGCCGCGCCCACGGGCGGTGGCGGAGGGAGGTGGTCAGCCGGAGGAGGTGACGGCCTGGACCTGCCATCGGCTGGCGGCGCTGGCCGAGACGGTCGTCAGCGTGATCCGGTAGGTCTGCTGCAGCTCGCCGCCGGCGAGCTTCCAGGTGACGGTGGCGGTGCCGGTCCGCTTGTGGCCCGATCCTTCGTCGATGGCCCAGTCGCCCAGCGACGCCAGGGCGATGCCGTCGCCGAGCGGTTCGATGTCTGCTCCGGGGGCCGCGGCCTGGTCCTCGCTCCCCTCCGCCCACGCGGTCAGGAAGTCCTTCACCGTCCTACGGGTGTCCGCGGACAGGCCCGAGTCGGAAGCCGGAGCGTCCGGCTCGTCGTAGGGAACGGGCGTGGGCAGGCCGACCAGCGCCGGCTGCCCGGTCACCAGGACACGGCCGTGGGTCTCGGTGACCGGCACTTCAAGCCCCCGCCAGGCGGAGGTGACCTCCTTGCCGGAGCGCCCGGAGTTGTAGCTGACGCGCACATCGACCCGCACGCGGGCGCGATGGTCACCGCGCTGGGTGACGGGGCCGGGGATGGCCTGGGCCGCGACCTGCGCGCCGGAGCCGTCCCAGCCCATGGTGGCGTCGGCGCCCTTGGCCAGGTCCCGGGCCAGTTCCTTCTCCCGGGCCTTGGGAGAGCGCGAGTCCCATGTCATGTACGAGCGGGCGAAGCGGGCACCGATCAGCTGCGCCTGCGTCTCGGGAACGGCGTTGTGCCGCTGTTCCTGCCCTGCGTCGCGCCCGGTGCTCGGCGGCGTGGCCGGGTACAGCCACGAGCGGACCCCGCTCACGATGGCCAGGGCGATCAGCGCCCAGATGACCACCCGCCCGCCGCGGCGCGCCCAGGCCCGCCGGCGGGGTTCCTCTTCTTCCTCCCAGTGAACGGAGGCGGTCTCCCGCTCAGGGGTCTGCGGGACGTCGTGAGACGACGCGGCGGTAGCCGCGTGGGAGTGCTCGTCGCTGGTCTGGCCGGGTTTGGACAGACTCAGCATCTTCCGCATCGCACGCTCCCTGCTGTTGAACACGCTTCGGCATCAGGGCTCTCCCGCTCGGGCGTGACGCCTGGTCACGCCGCGGGGATGCCACGGCAGGAAACGTAGGAGCGGGCGCCTGTGGATAAGTTCCGGCGACCCGAGGGCGTGCTGCTGTGGACGGCGCCGACCGGGACGGGATAGGACGAGGCCACAGGCCGCGCGGTGATCCGGTATGGCGCACAGCCGAACAGAAACCCCGAAAACGGGAGAAATAGGGGCATGCACGCCGTTACGGGCCCGGCGGCGGGGCGGTGCCCGCTTCCGGCAGCGGCGTAGAGGCGCTGGAGGGTGCCGCGGTCGGCCGCGGCCGCGGCCGAGCCTCGCGGCGCTGCGCCTCAAGTGCCGTCGGGTTGACTGTCCTCGGTAGCCTTCCTCCTCGTCGCGTCCAAGGGAGGGCTCTGGTGTACCGACGCTTCGCGCTGGGAGGCGGGACGTTCACCCTGTGGTGGGGTCGGCACCTCCGCGCCCGCCGCGTCACCGCTGATGGTGTCCCCCTGGCCCCGCACGCCGCGGACTTGGCCGCCCGGCTGACGGCCGGCCTCAATACCCACGTCATGACCCGGCGCTGGGGAAGGGGCACGCTGTTCTACCTGCTTGACGCCGAGGGCCGGCCGCTGTGCGACCACGGGGAACATCTGGACGGCGCGAGGAAACCCAGCCGGGAAGCGATCTGGCCCATCCCCGTCGCCAAGGCGCACGCCAACGGCGACAGCGGCATCGTCGTTCATCTTGCCGCCGTGCCCGGCACCGCCGTCCGTTCAGCGGGGAGCCGCACCGAGACCGTGGAAGTCGCCGCCGACCTCCTCGTCCGCCATTACAAACCTGCCCTCGCGGGGCCCGCCTCCGGATGACGAGCCAGGACGGCCGGTCGAGCCAGCTGAGCACGGCACACGCGCAGCCCGGTGGATGTGCAGGCGGGTTCGGCCCGGAAGGCCGCCCAGGGACGCTGGGACGTCGCCGAAGGAGGGCGCGGCATCGCTACGATGCCGACCATGCGCCCGAAGCCGTCCCCGTTCCACGCCGGAGCCACGGCCCCGGACGACTGGGTGGCCGCCGCCCGTTTCGCTGCCGACCACGCAGCCGAGTTCGCGGCCTCGGCAACCATCGAGCGGGAGGTGCTGGGGCACTACATGGCGGCGTACATCGTCTCCGACCGGACGGCAGACCAGCAGGTCCGGCAGCTCACCGCGCGGATACTCCAGACCGGCCGCCTCACCCAGTCGCCGTCCGGACACCGGCTGGTCGCCCACGCGCATTCCCAGGACGGCGCGTACGCCGTCCTGGTGAACCCGCCGGACAAGAAGATCATCGGCTATGACGGTCCCCGCGAGTCCTGGTTCGAGAGGTCGACCCGCCTCCCGCTCGAGGACCTGCGCCGGCGGGCCTCCGCACACGAGCGCAGCGTGGGCCGTGATTCCGCGCTGCCTGTCCCGAGCTGGCCGATGTTCCCGCCCGGTCAGGCCTACGACTGGCACGGCCGCCCGGTTGCTGTCCCGTGGGAGCGACGGCCGATCACCGACGAGGACACCGTCCGGCGGGCCGGACGGACTCCCACCGTGGTCTTCCAGGCCGACGCATTGAACTCGCCCTTCTTCCAGAAGGTCCCGCTGGAGGACCGGCCGGCGGCGATGCGGGCGGTGCTCGACAAGCTGCTGCGCGCGCCGAGCAAGGGCACGGTGCACATCGCGCCGGACCGGATCACTGTCACCGGCGGGAAGGTCACCCTGACGCTGTCGCGTGACTGCCGCATGGTCAGAACCCTCAACCCGCCGACGGGCAACACACCTGCGCTCTACAAGGCCAAGCGCTGGCGGCTGCCCGAGAAGTGACCCGTCGACACCGACACGCCCGTCAGCCATGCAGGAGCCGCGGACTCCTGCGAGTGGCTGTGCTTGCGTGCGGGCAATGCGGCGCGCGGATCGGCGATGATGAACGTCGAACACCGTGATTCCGAAAGGTAGTTGAACGTTGCCTGAGCTTGGCTCGCGTACGGCCGGACCGGTGGCCGAGACCCCCGTCATGATCGACAAGCGGGGAAGTGTGGACCGGGACGACGCTCTCCTGGTGCGCCGCGGTGACGACGGCTGGGAGCTGGAGGTCTACATCGCCGACGTCGCCTCCGGCGTGGCCCCCGGCAGCGACGCCGACGTCCAGGCCTTTCAACGCCGGGAGTCGGCCTACGGCGGCGTCCGGGGAACGAAGAAGATGCTGCCCCGCCCGATCGAGACCCGGCTCACCCTCGCGGAGGGCCGCTCGTGCGCGGCCGTGCGGGTGCGGGTCGAGCTGACCCCGGACGGTCTCGTACGCGCCACGCACGTCGACCGTGCCCGCCTCGAGGGCGCGGTAGCGATGGACCACGGGCAGGTGGCGGGCGCTCTTGCCGAGGAGCAGCATCCG
Organism: Streptomyces nanshensis; assembly: GCF_001751255.1. Taxonomy (GTDB): domain Bacteria; phylum Actinomycetota; class Actinomycetes; order Streptomycetales; family Streptomycetaceae; genus Streptomyces; species Streptomyces nanshensis_A. The sequence continues at coordinate 10,697 of NZ_LJGW01000042.1, forward strand.
CTGCGGCCCATGCTGCGTGCTGCCGCCGACCTCGCCGAGGTGCTGCTGGCCCGGCGGCGGGACGGAGGCGCACTGGCGCTGTATGACCTGCTGCACGGCTGGGCGACCACGGAGGAGGGCACGCTGGTGCAGGTCGCCCCCTCGAAGCGGACCATCGGCTACAAGATCGTGCAGGAGTGCATGATCGCTGCCAATACCGCGCTCGCGAACTGGGCCGCCGCCCGCGATCTGCCGGTCCTCTTCCGCAACCACACCGTGGCCAACGTTGCCCCGCCACGCGCGGATCTGCTCGCCGACCTCGAGACCGCCGTCGCCGACGGAACCCCCGCCCGCATCGAAGCCTTGCAGCAGCGCGCGCTGCTGGTGATGCGCCGGGCCGTCTACGCACCCCACATGGGAGGGCACTGGGGGCTGAACCTGCCCGGCTACGTCCACGCCACCTCCCCTCTGCGCCGCTACGCCGACCTCGTCACCCAGCGCCTGATCACCAGCACCCTGGACGGCGCGCCCCTGCCCTACACGGCCGAGCAGCTTGATGCGATCGCGCAGGTCCTCAATGCGGGTGCCGCCGCGGACGCCGAGGCCAAGAACCAGCGCTTCAAGGACGCCCGTCACCGTGAAGCCCGTCAGGCCGCCAGCACCCAGCAGGACTACTCCGCTCTCCCGGACAGGCAGTTTCACGCGGTCCTCAAGCGGGCCGCTGCGGAGAACATCGCCAACCCGGACTTGGTCAAGGATGCGGCACGGCGTGCTGAGGAAGGGCTTCTCACCCACCGCCAGGTGCAGATGGTGCTGCTGGAGACCTCGGGAGAGGAGTGGGAGCCCGCCCGGCAGGCTTGTCTGGACGTCCTCGCCCAGTCGCCCGAGGAGGCGGTGAGCGTGCTGTCCGTGCACGCGCAGTCCACGGGCCAGGAGCTGCCGGCGTTCTGCGACGAGGCGAAGGGCAAGCCCCCGCACACCGTCTTCACCGTCCAGGCCACCTTCAGCCGGCACAGTGGCCAGGCCCGCGCGGCCTCCACCAAGAAGGCGGCCCGGCACCAGGCGGCTCTCAGTCTGCTCGCCGATCTCGCCGGTCTGCCCGACCCGTCTGCCGACCACGCGGAGCAGATTCCGGCGCCCCCGAAGGAGACCGTCGCGGTCCCGGCCCAGGGGCGGCAGCCGGTCATGGTCCTCAACGAATATGAGCAGAAGCGGATCATCGGTGAGCTGCAGTACGAGTCGGCGCGCGAGGGACCTTCACATGTGCCGACCTTCATCTGCAGCGCGTCGGCGCGTCATCGGGGTGAAGTGCTGACCGCGCAGGGCACAGCTCCGGCGAAGGCGGCGGCGAAGTCGGAGGCCGCCGCCCGGCTGCTGCAGGAGATCCAGGCCCGGCAATGACTGAGCGCGGCGGTCTCGCGGCGGCCGCGCGCGGAGCGGCTACTCCTCGTCGTCGGTGCGGGTGTAGTAGGCGGCGATCTCGTCGTAGGTGAACAGGTCCTTCCCGTCGCGGCGGATCCCGGCAGGGAAGTCGCGGCGCCGGCGCTTGTGCTGCCGCATCAGCTCGGGTTTGACGTGGAGGCCCTGGTCGGCCATCAGGCGTGAGATCTCCGCCAGGGTGAGCCGCTCCGGTCCCTCGCCGGCCGGCGGCTCCGGGGCCGTCTCGTCGTCGGGCGGGTTGACCGGCTCCGGTGCGGTGTCACGCTGCGGTTCGCCGTGGGTGTCACGCTCGTCGTCACGCGGCTCGGCGTGACGGTCCCCACCAGCGGAATCGCCCGCGGAGAGGGCCTTGTGGAGGCTGACGCCGGGCGGTCCGATGGGCTGGGAGACCTGAAGCAGCGACGGGAGCCGCTTGGGGCTGCGTGTCGGCGGCCGGCCGAAGAGGTCGGCGGTGCTGTAGCCGCGCTCGGCGCGCAGTTGCAGGCACACCTCACGGAAGTCCTCGGGCTCGGCGTACGGCACCTGGATCCACAGTCGGCGGTTGCCCTCGATGACCATCATCCGGCCGGCTCTGTCGATCGATTCGGGCACCGGGGAGGTGTTGACGATCATGCGCCACTGGTTGGAGTTGAAGTTGCCCATCAAGATCAACCGGAACATGTTGCGCAGACCGCGGTTGCCGACCGCTGCTTCCCGCAGGTCCTGGAAGACGCCGATGATGGTGACGTCGACGTGCCGTCCCATCCGCATGATCGTGGCGATGTCGCCCCAGATCGGGTCGGCCGCCGGGTCGCCCTTTTCCTTGTGCTCGGTCCACCACTCCTTGGAGGCGTCGCCGAACTCGTTGCCCTCCTCCAAGATCAGCGTCAGCCGGGTGAAGGTCCGGGTGGGGTCCTGCTCCTTGAGGTAGTTGCGGGCCTCCACTTCCCTGGCCGCCCAGGAGATCGCCGACCGCATGTCCGCGATGTTGCCCGGGTCGTTGTAGAGGTGGATCCCCTCGACGCCCTCGAAGCAGTTGATCGAGGCCATCTTCACGTCGACGCCGATCACGGTGGCACCCTGCGCGACGAGCTGCGTGATGATCATCTGGAGGAAGGAGGATTTGCCGCCTCCGGAGCCGACCGACAGGGCCCACATCGCCGTCTCGCCGGTCATCGCCTTGATGACGGATTCGAAACCCTCCGCCATGCCCAGCAGGAACTGCCCCGGCTCGCAGCGGGCGATGACGTCCTGAACCTCGTCGCTGAAGAAGTCGACCTTCTCGGGGACCTCGAGCTTCACCTTCTGCTTCGCCGGCTGGAACAGCACGTGGAAGGGGTGCCGCTTGAGGTTGTACTCCGCGGACCAGGCCCCGCCCATCCGGGCCTGGACCAGTTCCCTGAGCATGTCCTTGTGGCCGTCCTGGCCGTGCCAGCCGTCGGGCAGAGCGATGCGGACGAACGAGCGGTCCAGCGGGATCTTCACCGCCTTCAGCCGCTGCTTGTCGTCCCAGACCGGCATGACCTCTTTCAGCGCGAGTGACAGCGGCACCACGAGCGTGCGCATGTGCCGACGGCGTCGGCGGCCGGCCACCTGCGCGGCGATCAGCACCGGCAGCAGGGCGAGCGCCGCACCGGCCGTCCACCAGATGACGCGCTCGTGCTGCCCCTGCATCCAGGTCCAGGCCGCCCACGCCGCCCAGCCGACGAACAGCAGCCGCAACGCCGCGACCTGCCACCGCGGCAGGCCGGTCACGGGCGCGGACTCCTCTTTCAGCGGCGCCCCGCTGAGGAACCGGCCCATCACGACCAGGAGTTGCTCGACGCCTTCCTCGATGCGCTTGTCCGTCGCGGTTGCCATCGCCTACCCCCTCCTCTCGGGCGCGTACGTCGTCCTGTCCCGTCCGCGGCAAAGCCGCGGCTCGCTCGGCCGCACACCGGTGCCGATCCCTGGTGCGACACCCCGCCGCGGGCGTTCGTCGCGTTGCCGATGACGGCAGTGGGGTTCGAGACGGGGCGGCCTTGGGCTGGCGCTGCCGGGCGGCGCAGCGGCGGGCGACGGGTGCTGGGCTGCCGGCCCGGATCGCGCGGCTGTTGCGGGCGGTTCGGGTGCCGCGGTCACCGGGCTGCCCTGGCCGGCTCGGGCGGGTTCTCTGCGGCCTTGCGGACCTTGTAGACCTGGCCGCGGTTGACGGTGCGTCCGTAGGTCGCCAGCCATTCCACGATCGCCGAGTCGTCGGCGATACCGGTGGCGGCCAGGGCGTAGCGGATCGCGTCGGCGTTCGAGGCAGCGGTCTTCACCTGCTGCCGGTGATCCGCCGACTCGCCTGTGCTTCCTGCGCCGCCCGGCGAAGAGCCGTTCGTACCCGGCGAGCTCGTCTGCCGGGCGCTGTGCGGGGTACCTGCCGCGGCGGACTGCTGCTGCCCCGCGGGTGGCTGCACGGCGCTGCTTCCTCTGCGTGGCGAAGAAGCAGCAGCTGTGGCGGAGTTGCGTCCCCGAGCGGTCCCGGGGCGCTTGCGCTGCTTCCGCCCGGGCGGTTTCGCCTTCCCGGGATCCGGCTGGGCGTCTTCCGCGGCGCTGTCGGAGCCGGCGGTGAGGGCTGAGGGGTCGATGGGGATGCCGTACCGCGCCAGCTTCAGCGGCATCAACGCCTCGACCGGGGCCTCGCGACGCCAGCGACGGCCGTAATCGGCGTGGAGCCGGGCCTCGTAGACGAGGCGGTCTTGTTCCATGCGGATGACCTCGTCATAGCTGCGCAGCTCCCACAGCTTCATCCGGCGCCACAGGCGGAAGGTGGAGGGGAAGGCGAGCAGCCAGCGGGAGACGCGTACGCCCTCCATGTGCCGGTCGGCTGTCAGGTCGGCGATGCGGCCGATCGCGTGCCGCGCGGCTTCGACGGCAACGATGAACAGCACGGGGATCACTGCGTGCATGCCGACCCCCAGGGCGTCGGGCCACGCGGCCGCGCCGTTGAACGCGATCGTCGCGGCCGTCAGCAGCCAGGCGGCCTGACGCAGCAGCGGGAAGGGGATCCGAATCCAGGTCAGCAGCAGATCCAGCGCCAGCAGCACGACGATTCCGGCGTCGATGCCGATGGGGAAGACGGGCGCGAAGGCGCCGAAGCCCTTCCGTTCGGCGAGATCGCGGACGGCGGCGAAGGACCCGACGAAGCCGATGGCGGCGATCGTCACGGCGCCGATGACGACCACGGCGATCAGGGCGCGGTGCGTTCGCTTCAGCGCCACGGCCCGGACGATGCTCTCGCGTGCGTCCTGTTCAGTCACCCACGCAGCGTGCGGCGATCAGCCTGTGGACAAAGTCCGCCCACGCGCCTGGGACTGGGAGTTCGGGGAGTCGGCGTCAGTTCACGGTCGGCAGGGCGCCGATGGCGGTCTGCCAGGGGTAGACGTCGAGATCGCCGTGTTTCGGCTCGTGGGGGGTGAATCCGTCGGGGCCGCCCATCAGGACGGTGACGCCGTTGGCGCGGAGGAAGTCCACGCTGCGGGGGAGGGCGGGGTGCGCGGCCTGTGCGCGGTTTAGGTACGGGAGGGCGACGAGGGGGAGGCCGAGGCCGATCGCCTCGGTGATCAGGCCGAGCGCGAGGGTGTCTGCGTGGCCTGCGGCCCACTTGTTGAGCGTGTTGAAGGTGGCGGGGGCGACGAGGATCGCGTCGGCGGGCGGGAGGGCATCGTCCTGGCTCGGGAGTTTGTGCTCGTGCCGTACGGGGTGGCCGGTCAGCTCGCTCAGCTCGTCGAGACTGCCGTCGCTGTCCTTCTCGGCCCACCGGTAGGCGGACGGGGTCAGGATCAGGCCGACGTCCCAACCGGCCGTCTGTGCGGCCCGGATGCCGGTGGCGACGCGCTGGGCGGGCGGGGCCGCGCACGCGATGAGATACAGGGTGTGGGTCACTGGGGCAGTCCACAGCGCCCGGCGAGCTCCCGCAAGCGCCCCTGGGCGCTTCCGGCTCCCAGCAGGCGCAGGTCCTCGATGAGTTGGTGGGTCCGGGGACGTGAGCGGATCTCTTCTGTCGCCTCGCGTTCGGCGTCCAGGAGGGTGTCGACGGCTTCCACGCGGCGCCCGGCTTGAGTCAGGCCGCGGGCCAGGTCGGCGAGGTGGTGTGCGCGTCGTTCGCACGGGAGGGCGGCGCGCGCGTGGTCGGGGATGCGGGCGGCGACCGCGGCGGCGTCGGCGCCTTCGGACAGCTGCACGTGGGCAGCGACGCGGTAGAGGCTGACGTTGGTGGGACCGTACGCGGTCCACAGGGCGTTGCCGTCGGCGCCGAGCTCGTCGGCGTGCTCTTCGGCCTGGTTCAGCAGGTGCGGAACCGCGCGGGCGGCGTCGGCCGGGGCGGTGGCGTCGTCGCAGACGGCGGCGGACGCCTGCGCCATGGCCGCCTTGAGGTAGAGCATCCCGAGAGTGGACAGGCCGCTTGCGCCGCGCGTCTTCAGTTCGGGGTCGAGACGCTCGGCCGCGGCGACGGCGAAGCGCGCCGCCGCATGGGCCTGCCCGCTGTGGGTCATCGCGTCGGCGAGGTGGCGGGCGGCCGAGGCCATGATGACGGGGTCGCCTGAGCGTTCGGCGGCGGTCACCGCGCGGTGTCCGGCAGCTGCGGCCAGGTCGTAGGCCGCGAACTTGATGCTGACGGCTTCGGTGAGTTGCAGTGCCATGGACAGGGCCCGGAACGCGTCCAGTTGGTTCTCTCCGTGGTGCCGGGCGGCGGCTCCGTTGGCGTCGCTGAGGAGTTCGGGGATCAGGCGGCCCAGACGGGAGAAGTGGGAGCGCTGGAACGCGGTCCAGCCGTAGGCGACCCGGCTGCGCAGTACCTCCACGGGTGGTGGTTCGGCGTCGCCCGTGCTCGTGCCGGTGATCAGGTCGTGGCTGTGTAAGACGGCGCGGATGGCCTCGAGTTCGGCGGCGTCGACGCGCTCGACTCCCGACGCGTCGGCGAGCAGCGTCTGCAGCCTGATCGACAGCACGCGGGCAGCGGACTCGAGGACGGACAGCCGGGGATCGGTCTGGCGCTTCCCGCCTTCCAGGTCCTGCACCCAGCGTCTCGACTGCCCCATCAGCCGTCCGAAGTCCTGTTGGGACATGCGGCGTCGGCCCCGCCAGTAGGCGATGCGGCGTCCGATTCCCTGAGTGTCCATGGCCGAGCTCCAGGCCGCGATGAGGGGAGCGATGCACGCACGGTGCGTGCCTACTCTCCGTTGTACTGCACTTACGTTGGCGCACATGCCGGAGTCCGCGAAGAATTCACCCTTGTCAGTCTGGTCCGCGCTGCTCGTCCCGGACGATGCGATGATGACCAGCCGTGCCTCCGCCATCCGGCTGGCCGCCTGCGGTCGCGAGTGGGATGCCCTGGTGATCACACCGCTGGCCAGAGGACTCGCCGCCCTGGACGTGCTCAACGTGCCGACGGATGGCGGATATCCGGTGCTCGCCGATCACACGCACCAACAGCTGATCGTCCTCGTGCCACCCGGCACCGCCCACGCCGGCGGCGCCCTCCCGGGCGTCCGGGTGCTCACCCGCGGCTCGTGGCTTCTGGTTCCCCGGGGGGACCTGGGCTGCTACCTCGCCGTATGGCTGAGCTCTCCGGGCCCGGAGCGGCGTTTTGTGGACGCCAAGGCGTTGCGCGCGGCGGTCTCCACCGTCGATGCGGAGCAGGGCAGCGGCGCGCCCCGGTGACCTGCCGCGTTCCGGCCGCGGGTGGGGTGACGGCGGCTCAGCTCGATGATTCGGCCAGCCGGCCGGGCCACAACTTCGCGTCCAAGGCACGCATTGTGCGTGCTGTCGGGGCGGCGGGCCCGTTGTAGCGTCCGGTCCATGATGCCGATTACGAGCGAGTCCATCCCGTATCAACCGCAGTGCGCTGAATGCGTCGAGCTACAGGGAGACGAGGAGCAGGCGCGTGCGGACTTGGACCGGAGTGGTGAGGTCGACTGCCGCGTCCGCGCACGCTCGCACCTCCGCGACGTTCATGGCATCACTTCGCTCCCGTGACCTCATCCCCTCAGAGGGTCGGCCGGCGGTGATCGCCGGGATCGGCCCGGGCGCCGGCACCTATCTGCGGGGGCGGGTCATGGCGTTGCAGGCGGGAGGTTCCGGCGGTCCGCCGGTCTCCACTGGATCGTGATGACGGGGCGCTCGGCGTCGGGGTCGGCGACTTCGACCACGGCCGCATCCGTGGCGAAGGGCTGGCCGGCGATGTCGACGCGTGTGAGCGCGGCGGTGCCTTCGGGGACGTAGGCGTCCTTCGCGACGGTCGTGGTGAGCTGCCAGCGCTCCTCCCCGTACTGCCCGCGCTCGGGGAAGTTCGTCCATGCCGCCTGGCGGATGGCGAGCATGGTTCCGTCGGCGAAGTGGATCGCCCCGGTGCGGGTGTCGTGGTCCGCGAGGTGGGCTGCGGGGCCGCGCGGGCGTCGCTGTTCCGGCTCCGGCGTCTGGGGTTTCGCCGGTATGGGGAAGCTGTGTCCGCAGCCGGTGAAGGACACCTCCCGCGCAGTGCGGGTCCAGGTGCCGCGGCGGGCGCAGACCGGACAGGGCTGCGCGTACAGGTCGCGTCGGTCCTGCTCGTCGGTGAAGTCTGCGGGGCTGTCGAGTTCGGCCTGCTGGGCGGCGATGTGTCGGCGCTGGAGTTCCTGCCAGGCCTGCCAGGTGAAGGTCACGGGCGTTGTGCTCAACGTTAGATCTGTCCGCACGACCCAGCGCCCTGCGCTCGGCCGTCGCCGTGGGGGCGTGCCGCACTTTTGCAGCTGCATTCCATGGTGTGGAAGCGCGCCCTCAGACCACGCACCGCTCGCCCCTCCCCTCGCTCGTGCGATCGCACGAGCGACCGCGAAGTGGATCACCTTAACGGCAAGAAGGCAGCGGGTACCACCTGCCCGTGGGCGCCAGGTGCGGGGTGCTGGCCGCGGCCCTCTACACCGCAGTCGACCTGACCTGGAGCACTCCGAGAGGCTGGAGATGCCCGTCCCATCCGCATCGGCATCTCTGCCAGCGATCTCCGGGGGGTGCCTGGCCCGCCATGTACGCGCGGACGGCGGCTCGCTCTGCGCGCGGCGTGCTGCACCTGCGGCGGCTGCCGGCGGCAGGTTGAGGGACCGCAGTCAGGAAGACTGCTGCTCGCCGGGCTTCTCCCAGGCGCGGAGGCTGTTCAGGACTCGCGTGACGGGCGCGGAGTCGGCCGGCTGTGCCAGCTGGTCCAGGTACCGCAGTGCGGCGGAGAGGTAGACGGCCAAGCTCGCGTACTGCAGCGGTGTCGTGCACGGGAGCACCTTCTCGATCTGCTCCAGCCAGTAGGCCGCCTCCTCGTCGAGGTTCAGCTCGCCGCGCACCGCCAGGAGTGCCCGCGCCACTTCGGCGGTGACGGTGTGCCGTACTTCCTCCAGCTGCTCCCGCTCCCGCGCGGCCCGGGCCGCGGCGGCGATCTCGGCCTCGGCCTGGGCGACGGCTTCGGTGGTCCGGCGTACGGGAGTTGCACCCGGCTGGGCGGACAGCTCATCGGCACGCTGGCGGCGGGACTTCTTGTAGGCGCCGCTGGCGCTCTCGAGCGCGTAGTACCCGGCGATGGTCTCCCACCACGCGCCGGCCTCGTGCGCGTCGCGAGCACCTCGGCCCTGGTGAATGGGCAAGTTCTGGATCATGTACTCCGACAGGAGGGTTCGCTTCAGCCCGCTGGCTTGGCGTGCGGCCGGATCCGTGAGCGCACCGAAGTGCTGCTCCGCGTAGATCAGCACGCCCCACAACTCTGTGGCTGGCGGCATCCGTTCGACGTTCGGGTCGCCTGCTGCCTCATGCAGGCGCCGCAGATCGGCGGCAAGGCCGACGGGGTCGATGGCTCCGAGGCGTACGGGAGGCCGTTTCAGCGGCGCGGCGGCCGCCCGCTTCCGCGCCGACTGCTTCCCAGCGGAGCGTTTCCGTGCCTTCCGAGGAGAGCGAGAGGGCATGGTGGGCATTCTCCCGAATCAAGGCGGAGCGGACGTCCCCTGTGCACGGGCTTAGGGTCGCGCACTCCGGCGGGCGGGCCGATGACCGGTCAGGCTCCCCCGCATGCGGGCCGGTGCTCGACACCGGGTCCGGCCCCTGGCTGGAGGGGTCTTCGCCTGGGTGCGGCGCACGCTAGTATGACGGCACGGTAGACCTGCTACCTCCCGCCCAGCACGGCGACCCGGACTCGCGTGCTTGACATGGCGGCAAGGGGGAGATCCTCACAGCGCTTGGTACTTTCCGCGCCTGTTCGGCGTGCCGGTCCGGGAGCCACGCCGAGACTGGACATCTCATGGCGAAAGCCGACCGCAACACCCGTCTCCGCTCCCGCATCACCGGAGAGAACAACAACCAGGCCCGGCAGTGGCTGCGCGAGCACGGGCTCACCCACGGCGCCGTACCGGACGCCGAAGACCCCCAGCAGCAGGTCCTTGAGGCTGCCCTGCTGATCGCCCTCGCCCGGTGTACGGATCCGCTCGCCGGGCTGGAGACGCCGGATACCTTGTTCGGCATCGCCAAGGCCACCCCTTCCGCGAAGTTCTTGACTCTGTGGCCGGCTGCCGGCGTGGAGGCAGAGGTCCTGGCCCGGTTGCTGCCCAGCCGCGCGCCGGACGGCGACATCCGTGGCGTTCCCGGCCTGGGCTGGGCCGCGGTGGGCAGGTATCTGCATCTGTCGGTTCCCGGGCATGCGGGTCGTGTGCTGGTGGGCGCGACCGCTCGGGACGCCGGCACCCGGGACATCGACGCCGCCCACGAGCTCGTGGCCGAGGCCGGGCTGGAGTGGCTGGCGGACCAGGCCACGACGCCGCAGGAGGAAGCGGCCTGGCGGAACCAGATTGCCGACCTGGAGTCAGCGGCACCGGCGTGGAGCCGCGCGCTGCGCCGGCCGCGGCTCGCGCTGGCCCAGCGCGCCGAGATGGCCCGGCAGGCACCGAGCATGGACCTCCTGGCCGACGATGAAGACGCGCTGCAGCCGCGGCCGCACGGTCCGGCCGCCTACCGCGCTCCCCGCGTGGTGCACGTCCGTTCCCACCGCGGCGGCAACGGCTCCACGGTGGTGAGCATGCAGCTGGCCTGCGGCCTCGCCGGCACCGGCGCCCGCGTTGCGCTGGTGACCGACGACGCGGTGGTACGGCAGGAGGCACCGGGCGCACCCCTCGGGGAGGACTGGCACACCGTGGACCTCCCCTCCGGCTCCGGGCAGCTGCAGGTCGCCTCCGCCGGGATGCTCGGTGACGACATGGACCAACGGGCGGCGGAAGCCCTCCAGCGGGGCGACTTGGTCATCCTGGACCTCGGCCGGTGGCGGACGCGCGGCCTTCCCAAGGCGGACCTGACCCTCGCGGTCGGCCGCCACGTCCACTGGGACTGGACCAGCACCGACGTCATCGACCGCCGCCCGGTGCACGTGCAGACCTACGACCGGCTCGACGAACTGTTCACCGCCGACCGCGGACGCCCTCCGGCGGCTGGCGAACTCGAGGCCTTGCTGGCCGCCCTGGACAGCGAGTTCCTCGCCTTCGCCCTCGGCCGCCTCTACGACGCCGACCACGGCGAGGAGGCGGCCGAGGACGGCGCTGACTTCTACGACCCGCAGGACGCGGAGGATGTCGAGGAGTGGTGGGCGCGCTTCAACAGGCCGCGGCTGAATCCCGAGGACATCCTCCCGGCCGAGGATGCCGCCCCGCTCGCGCAGTGGCGCCGCGAACTGCTGGAGGCCATCGACGCCGAAGGACACCGCCGCTATCCAGGGGTGTGGGAGGAGGCGCGCGAGATCTGGCCGGAGCACAACCGTCGCCGTAACCTCCAGCGCCTGGGGACCGACGGACAGGCCCTCGACGATCTGGTCCAGCGCCTCGATAGCTTCCTGGCCCGGCTGCCCGAGCTGGACGAGAACCCGAAGCCGGTCAGCGCGGACGAGTGTCGCGCCTGGTGTCAGGGACGGGTGTTCCGGTGGCTTGACGAGCGGTTCGCCGCACATCTGAAGCACGACGCCGGGCACCTGCCCCGGTCGGATGCCGACAGGCTGCTGAGCCTGCTCGATGCCCGCTTCCTGCCGGACATCCCCTCCGAGGTGCTGGATAGGGAGCCGGCCGAGGACTGGTGGTGGGACGTCGCTGGCGCGGCCCGCTGGCTGGACACCTTCGGTCCGGATCCGTTCGGTCCCGACGGCGATGACGACCTCCCTGAGGAGCGCGTCCGGTTCCTGAGTGCGGTCGACGCCGAAGGCCTGCGGAGGCACCCCGGCACATGGCCGCAGGTTCGGGAATGCTGGGCCGGGCACCACGCCGAGCTCACCGCGAAGGGCCGCAGGCCCTTCGAGCCCGCCCCGGAGCAGTTGCCCGCCCTGCGCCGTGCCTTCACGACCCGGCTGCACGACGCTGGGGCCGCGGCATCGGTGCCGGACTGGGAGACGGTGGCCCAACGGTGGGTGGCTCAGGAGCGTACCGACGCGGAACGGGTCGAGGAGTTCGCAGATCTTCTCGAGCATCACCACCGTCCGGCTGACGCCGACCATGTCGCCGCCGCGCTCGAGAGGGATCTGCACGTCCTCCGCCTCAACGCAGACGCCGCCGCGGCGATCGTCGTCAACCTCTTCCGGGCCGACAGCGCGACGCAATCGGCGGACGCGGTCAGCGAGGCCTTGGCCTCCCGAGGCATCGCAGGGGTGTGCACGGTCCCTCAGCGGCGGCTCCTGGAGCCCCGAGCGGGAGGGTTCGGGCCGGCCTCCTGGAGCGACCGCCGCGTGCGCGACGTGCAGCACGACCTGGCGACCCTGGCCCTCCGGGCACTCAAGACCGGCACCGGAACGGAGTGAACGCACCGGGGAGCCGGCGGCACCCACGGTTCGGCAGGATTGCACAGGCTGCCGATCACGGGCTGCGGCCGGCTCCCCCGCCGGTGGCCGAGGGGCTGCGCCGCGGTTTGACCCGTGTCCCCTCCGCCGTCGGCGATCTGGGGACCCGTTGGTCGGCGGCTCCCGTACGCGCGCTGGCGACCACCGGGTCTGTCCCGGGGCGCGCCGTTTCCGTCCACTCTGGGCGGCTGGTGACGCACTTCGCGGGCAGCTGAAGCGGGTGCCCGTGCGCGCCGTTCCGCGGGAGGGTTGACCGTATGAGCGGCACAGCAGAGGTGATCCAGTTAGCCGGCGGCGATGCGGATGTCACTGCGGCCGTGATCACCGCGGCCGCGGCGCTCCTCGGAGCCGCCGGAGGCGCCATGTACGGGGCGCGTGGTGTGCAGAAGGCCGCGCGTACGCAGGCACGCGGCGGCTACACCACGGCGTTGGAGCAGCACAACCACGAAGCGCGCCGTGCCGCTTTCGTCGATTTCTACACGCTCGGTCTGACCCTCTTGAAAGACCTCAAGGACTTCGCCGGGCTGGACTCTCGCACCATCGGGACCGAGGAGCCCGCTGATCCCTTCGTCGACCAGCGTGAGCGCGTGAACGCTGCCGCAGCCGAGATCCGCATCCTGGGCCCCCGTCAGGTCTGGGAGCGTGCCCGGGAGTTCAGGAATCAGGTCGAGGGGGTCACCTGGGGAATCAGAGCGGACCACGCCGTCTTCTACGGATGGCGCAACCTGGGGCTCGCCCGTCGCGCCGCGCCACCGCTCCCGGAGACAGCCGTGGCCGCCCGGCGCGCGCTGAGCCGGATCTACCACGCGCGTTCCGACAGCACGCAGGAGCGGGAGCACGCCGCTGCCACCGCACCGCTGCGAGACGCTGAAGCAGCCGGGCTCATTACCGGCGCTCAGCGGGAAGCTCTGCACGCCGATCCCATGGGAGTGGGCGAAGAGCGCCGGCTCCCCGAGGAGAAGCTCTCCCCAGCACGGGCGCAGCTGAAGGAGGCGCTGGAGGCGTTCGCCGAGGTCGCCAGCGCATCCCTCGAGGACACCACGCTGCCGCCAGCGCGTGAAGAGCCGTAGCCGCCTCGAACACAAGTACGAACATGGGTCGATTTCCAGAATGGAAATCCGCTCCAGGCCCCGGGTGCGCACGCAGTCGCCGGACACCCGGGGCACACGGCTTCCGGGAGCGTTGTCCCTGGTCAGCAGCCTCTCCTGGTGATGAGTGTACCGGCAGGGCCTGTCACGCTGCACCGTGCGCGTGCGCGGGGAGCGGCACGTCACCGTCGTCGCGCCAGACAGGCCGGGCCGGATCCGAGACGTCCCACCCGCGCCACCGCCTATCGAGGACTTCACCGGTCGAGGGGTCCACCACGCCGGCGGGGACCAGCACCGGCCGCGGCCGCGCCGCTCGCCGACGGACCTGCCGCTCGGCCCACCAGCGTTGGAAGGCCGCCCGCTCCCGTTGGTGCCGACGGCGGCGCCGCTGTCCGGCCCCGGCGGTGCCGCGCTGTGTCGCGGCGGCCTGCAGCGTCGCTTCGTGCGGGTGGACAGCCACCTCTCCGGCCAGCTCCGCCGCCAGGTAGTACAGGCCCTCCAGCTCGGTGACCAGGCCGTCCGCGGCCATGGCGCGCAGCTTCCGGCCGACGGTCGTGCGGTGCAGCCCGGTTGCGGTGCGCAACTCCTCGGCGCTGCGCCCGTCGACGGCGTCCAGGCAGGCCAGCAGCCGGGCGCCGCTGGTGCCGTGGGCGTAGCGGTGGAAGGCGTCGTGGGCCATCACCGCGGCCAGCGACGCGGTGTCGGTGTGCAGGACTAGGACAGTCTCTGCCCCCCTCTCCCCGGCAGTTGGTGACTGTCCTGGTGTCGCACACATCCAGCTGCGCAGCTCCTCGGGCAGGTCGTCCGGGAGACGAAGCCGCCACCGGCTCCCGTGGTTCGCCCCGGTGCCTCGCTCCAGCTGCTCCAAGAAGCCGGCCTCGATGAGCCGCTGGTCGCTGTCGGCGACGGTCTGCTTCGCGCACCCCATCCGCTCCGCCAGCGGCCGCGCCGCGATCGTGTGCTCCAGCCCGCCGGCCCACTCGCACAGCTCCAGCCTGGCCACCAGGTTCTTCAGGTCCGTGTCCCTTCCCCGACGCGTCGGCCACGGCCGCATCTCCACGATCCGACGGAACCGCTCGATCTGCTCCCACGCCTCGTCCCGGCCGCGGATCGTGCCCGAGCGCGCCACCCACTCCCGGGCACGGAAGAGCATGTCGGTCAATTTCGCTTCGGCGTACGCCGTGCCCTTGCGTTGGCGCAGCCGCCGGGCCCACGTGCCGCCCGCTGTCGGCGTGTAGATCAGCGCCTGGTGGAAGTCGGCCGGCGTCCATTCCCGGCCCGGCTGCGAGCAGCCCACCGCCAGCGCCATCGTCTGCCGGTACCCGGTGTCAGCCTCGTCCCGGCCCACGTATCGGTCCTCGACATCGCCCTCGAGGAGCAGCCTGCGCATCCGGCCCGAGAGCGGCTTCCGCTCCCACACCGCCACCGGCCGCCGCGCGGAACCGCGCACCGCTGGCGCCGTCACTGCCCGCTCACCTCCGCCAGAGCAGCGACGTCCGAGCCGCCTGGCCTGGTGTCCTCCGGGAGCGGCCGGGCGGCGTACCGGGCCAGGCGCTCCGCCCGCGTCTCCACCGGCTCCGACGGGAGCGCCTCGTGCCGCTGCTGCACGCGCAGCGCCTCCTGCCGGGAAGCGAGCAGGTACTGGGCCGTGCGGGCCCGCGCCTGCCTCGCGGCCTGGTCCGCGGCCGCCTGAGCGCTGGCGCGGTCGTCGTAGAGGTGCGCGCTGCGCATGCGGGCGGCGAACGCCCCGGCCGCTTCCTCCTCGGCCTGCGGCGTGCGCCCGAGCATCGCCAGCGCCGACCGCCGGTACTCCCCCACCGCGGCTTCGGCCGTCAGGCGCGCCAGGCACGACAGCGTCAACCGCGTCGCCCCGGCATCCTGGGCCCGCTGGAGTTCACCGTCGAGCTCCTGCCGGACGTCGGACTCGACCTGCGCGGCCACCTGCTCCCGATCGGCGGCGTCCTCCGGCTCACACCAGGCCGCAGCCGCGAGCTCCACGGCCCGGGCCACCGCCTCGTCGACCGACCGCCAGTTCCCGCAGACCTCGCACAGCCCGGCCGCGTCCGGCTGCCCGCACTCCTCGCACGGACGCGCCTGCACCTCCCGCTGCTCGGCTTCCGCCCGCAGCCGGCGCTCCGCGAACTCCGCCGCACGCGCTTCCCGCTCCCGGACCGCGAGTTCCTGGCGCCCGGCCTCGGCCACCATGTCCTGGACAACACGGGCCTGGAGACGCCGTTCGACCTCGGCAAGACGCACCTCCGAGGCGGCGCCCGGCATCTCCGCCGCCACCTCGGCGAACACGCTGCCGCGCCGGGCGCGCCGGTCACCGACCAGCATCCGGCAGCTGTCACACGCGCCACCGGTGTCCATGCGCCTGCCCTCGTCGCAGCGGTGATCATGGCAGACCACGCGGCGAGGCAGCCCGCGCCCCAGTAGCCAGCCGACCGGATCGGCCACCGGCCCGTCCTGATCCAGAAGGCGTCGCTGGAGGCGGTGCGCGAGCACCGCCTCCGCCCCCTCCGGACCTAGCACTCCGCGTACGCGCTGAAGCTCGTGTCGCACCTTCCGCGCAAGCCAGCGCCGGGTACTGGACCGCGGAATCCGCGACCACAGCCACTGGACCGGCTCCAGCGCTTCAACCAGATCACTGGGAACCCCAGCAGGCCGGACTAGCACCAGCCGGTGACGCCGAAGAGGCGCTGTTGGGGGGTTGCTGAGGGTTGGTGGAAGCTTTTCCCCGCCCCGCGGGCCAGGTGCAGCGCCGAGCTCCGCAGGCGAAGAACGTGCAGGATCACCATCCTCGCGCTCGCGCGCGCGTTCCGGCCGACCACCGGTCCCCCCGACGGCTACGCCGGAAAAGCAGTCACTACCCGCACCAACATCAACCACAGTGACCACCCCCGCGTGGTCGGCGTGGTGGTCGGCACCGGAATCCAAGTCGCTACAGCCCTCACGCGAGTGCGACACCCCGTGTGCCGCCTGGCCTGAAGCGGCCTCGGATGCCTTCCCGTGGTCCTGAAGATCTCCAACGGCAGCAGCGGGGCGCAGCGAAAGTTCCTCCAGCACGTCATCGAAGGAGGCCTGCCCCTCCCCCGCGACCGGCCGGTCATCCACCACAACCCCCGGCAGACCCGCCGCAGCGTTCCCGCCTCCCTGGCGGACCCGTTCACGAGCGCCGGATCCGGGAGCGTCACCAGCGCAGCCCCTCCGCGCTTCAGGGCGGCCATGCGCGACGGCGACCTCCGGCACCACCAGCACCGACTTCCCGCCCCGCCCCGGCACGGATTCGACAGCACCAAGATCCTTCAGACGCGACAGCACCTTCGCCGCGCCCCAGATCTTGCACCCCAGCAGGTGAGCCAACGTCGCCTCACCACGACTGCGCCCTCTGCGTACCGGGCCGCCAACCAGCCTCACCTGCCCGTTCTCCCGGGCGCTCAGAGCTAGCAGCACTAGCGCCAGCCGGTCCGTGGCAGCTCCCGGGCCCGTGCGCTCGGCCAGCACTCCGGGAGGAGTCGCGGTCTTGGAGGGGTCTTTCGGCTGCCAGCCTGGAGCGAACAGCTGCTCGAGCACCCGCAGAAGCACCGCCAGCTCCTCGCGGGACAAGGCCAGGGGGTGCCGCACGCCTCCCGTCTGCCGTGCCCACACCAACGGCCGGATCGTGCAGGAGAGGCCGCGCACGTTGCCGGCTTCATCGGTGACCTTTTCCGAAGCCAGGAACCGGGCCGCCCGCAACTCGGGCAGTACCTCGTGCCCCACGTGCGATTCGCAGTACCCGAGCCACCGGCCCAGCTCGGCCGTCCAAGTCCGTGTACGGCAGGTCTCCGCCGAGGCCTTAGTGAAGAGCACCACCGCACCAAGGCGCGCCGCATCGGACTTACTACTCAGAGACGGGTGCCGGATGAGCTCCAAGACCGCGTTCAGCAGGCGGACACGCATCGTCGGACTCAACTGCAAGGGATGAGAAGGCCCCGTCTGACGATCATGTAGAGGACGGGACGAAGTCTGTGAACGGGCCAAGTCAGACACATCGGGGCCTGATTGAGGCATGGCTGAACTGGCCCTCGTACGGGTAGCTATGATCTGCTCCAGTTCGAGGAGGAGAAGGGATGCCTTCATCGCCACCCGGCACCACCTGGGGAGGTAGAGCGGCCGGGCAAGCGTCGGTATTCAGCTAGAGATGCGGGTAGGTCTCACCTCCTCCTCGACAGCGCAAGCGGCCCGGGATCCCGCAGTCCCGGGCCGCTTCGTGTCCTGGCACACACGTCGAGCCAGGTGGTGGGCGGAGCAGAACCTGCTCCG
>NZ_LJGW01000137.1 GCF_001751255.1 Streptomyces nanshensis
TGCTCGATGCCGCTGGCGTGCAGCGCCGCGTATCCACCGGCCACCTCCACGGGACGGGTGTGCCGCCGGTGCAGCGCGTCCAGGTCCGTGGCGACGGGCGCGGGCCCGTCGGCGTACTCGACGCGACCGCTGCTGTACGGCGTGCCCGCGGCGTCGGTGACGGCCCAGTCGTAGCCGCCGCCGGACTCCGGGCCGGCGGGCGTCAACCNACCGCAGGCTCGTTGCGAGGACTTGGCCGTCCACGCGCAGCGGCCGCACCCACACCGCGTTGCGGATGTGCGGCGCCGCACCGGCACGGGCACCGGCCACAGCGGGACGTGCCGCGGCGGCGGTCACGGCCTCCAGCGCCACGACGCCGGGGACGATACGGGCGCCCTCGACCAGATGGTCGCGTACGAAGGGGTCGGTGGCGGCGAAGCGCAACGGGAAGTGCCAGCCCCGCCCGTCCTGGACGCCCTCGCCCGGCAGCCCCGGCAGTCCCGGCAGCGCCGCCGGTCCCGCCGACTCCGGTGCGCCGGGCCCGCGTTCCGACCCGGACGCCGCGTCCCGCTGCCGCTCTGGAGCGGTGTCCCGCTGAGCCGCAGCGCCGCCCGCCGACTCGGCGTCGCCGCGCGGCTGTTCGTCCGGACGGAACCAG